>JANOCQ010000270.1:0-8126 GCA_031412255.1 Paracoccaceae bacterium
GCGCGGGCAGGCGCCTCGCCAACCCGGTCAGGTCCGGAAGGAAGCAGCCGTAACGAGCCCCGCTTGGGTCGTTGTCCAGCCTCTCACCTTTCCCAGCTTCTAGTTCGTCCGTTTGGGGCCCCTGCGCTTAGGGGTTAGACTGCAGACGCTGGTGCAAGACCCTGGCCCAACAAAGTCCCAGACGGCGCTTTCAAGCCTGCCCGCGCAAAGCAAAAGATTACGCAGGTTCGGGGCGACCTCGATGCGGCTGAACGCGGCGACCAGCAAGGCCGGTCCCACCTGCGGCTCTTGCGGGCAGTTTACAGTTCCATGACCGAAGACGGAGTTGCACGCCGCCCAAAAGACATGGTCAACTGAATCGCACTCCTGGGTCGGGATATGGACAAGCTTTCTGCAATGCGGGCTTACTGCAGGATCGTCGAACGCGGCAGCTTCACCCGTGCCGCCGAAGACCTAGGCGTTTCTGCGGCACTTTTGAGCCGCGAGGTCAGTCGGCTGGAAGCAAGCCTCGGTGTCGCACTTCTGAGCCGGAGCACGCGGCGGATGACTTTGACCGAAGCCGGTCGCGCCTACTACGACGAAGCACAGGCCATTCTAATGGCGATCGGCAGCTTCGAGGAACGCATCCGGGAGCGGGCCGGTGTTTCAGCGGTCATCTGAAGGTAAATGCCCCTTCTTCCTTCGGACAGGTCGTCGTTGCGCCCATGTTGCCCGACTTCTGCCGCCGCTATCCTGATCTGCGCGTCAGCCTGACGCTGGACGACCGGGTGATCGACATGGTCCAGGGCGGGTTCGACCTCACCCTGCGAATCCGGTCGACGCTGAAGGATTCAACCCTGCGCGCCCGCAAATTGGGTGAGGTGCGGGTAGGGATATTCGCCTCTCCCGACTATCTGGCGCGCCACGGCAGCCCCGCGAAACCTGAGGACATCCGTAACCACCATACCTGCGGCTATCTGCTTTCAGAGCATCTGGAGAGCTGGGAACTGGCGGGACCCGCAGGCGCAGCTTCAGTGCCAGTCGATCCGAAGGTCAGGGTCGGCAACAGCTTCGTCCTTCTTGATCTCCTGACCGCGGGAATGGGTCTCGGCACACTTCCGGACTTCATCTCCCGATCTGCAGAGAAGTCGGGGCGGCTGATCCGCGTGCTACCCGATCATGAGTTACCACCGCGGTCGGTCTGGGCGGTGCTGCAAGGGCGGTCGCGGCAGGACGCCCGTATAGCGGCTTTCCTCAGCGCCCTGGAGACGGCGCTTGATGCTGGCCATTCCTGACCCTGCGTAAAGAATGATTTGCCAACCGGGGGATTATTCCAGACCAGCCAATGACCGATCTCTGGGACAGCGAAACACCTGCCCGGAGGAAATCATGACCCGTATTCTCGTTCTCTACTATTCCAGCTATGGCCACGTCCGTGAGATGGCGCAGGCCGTTGCCGACGGCGCGGCCGCTGTTCCCGGCACCGCCGTCGACATCAAGCGTGTGCCCGAGACGGTGCCCGAAGCCGTGCGGCAAAGCGCCGGCTTCCTGGAAGATGGCAGCCCCGAAGCGCAGCCTTCGGACCTTGCCGATTATGACGGCATCCTGTTCGGCACGCCGACGCGCTTTGGTCTGATGGCCGGACAGATGAAGCAGTTCCTTGACCAGGCGGGCGGCCTCTGGGCCCGGAACGCCTTGGTCGGCAAGGTCGGCGCGGTATTTGCTTCCACCGGATCGCAGCATGGGGGGCACGAGGCGACGCTTCTGTCGACCCAGATCCCGCTGCAGCATTTCGGCATGCTGATCGCCGGACTGCCCTACAGCTTTGCCGGCCAGACAACGTCCGAGCGCATCATCGGCGGCGCACCCTACGGCGCAGGCACCATCGCCGGCGGCGACGGGTCCCTCCTGCCCAATGAGGTCGAACTGCAGGGCGCGCGCTTCCTTGGGGCGCATGTCGCCGAGATCGCCGCAAAGCTTTCCGCCGGTGCCGCCCTGCGCACCGCCGCCTGAGGTGCCAACCGACACAGAAAGGAACCCACCATGCTTCGCAGGTATCTTCATGCCATTCGCACCCGACGGGCCGTGGCCGCAGCCGACGCACTTGCCCTGAAGGTAGGCCCGCACATCGCACGGGACATCGGGTTGGATTACCCTACCCAGCGGGCCGTTCGCATCTGCCTGAACCCGATCATCTAGGGGGGACGTTAATGGCACGTGCGGCAGATCTGGCGCTGACGGCCGTAGCACCGGCGGTCTGGGGAACCACCTATCTGGTGACGACCGAATGGCTTCCCGACGGCTATCCGCTCTCCGTTGCAGCCCTTCGGGCCTTGCCCGCTGGCCTGATGCTTCTATTGGTTACACGCCAATTTCCACAACGGGACTGGATCAGCCGACTCATCGTGTTGGGAACCCTGAACTTCTCGATCTTCTGGGGTCTGCTTTTTGTAGCGGCCTACCGGCTTCCCGGTGGCGCCGCTGCAACGATCGGGGCACTCCAGCCGCTTGTTGTCATGGTCTTCGCACGCGGCCTGCTGGGCCAAGGTATGCGACCCCTGGCCGTCGCAGCGGCCTTTGCCGGTGCGGCCGGCGTGGCGCTGATGCTGGTCGGACCCGATACGGCCTATGACCGGTTGGGCGTTGCAGCGGCAGCGGCGGCCACGGTTTCGATGTCCCTGGGCACGGTCCTCAGCCGGAAATGGCAGCCCGAAGTTCCAGTCCTCGCCTTCACCGCCTGGCAGCTGACCGCGGGTGGGCTGGTGCTGTCTGTCCTCGCCATAGCATTCGAGCCGCCGCTTCCCGACCTGACGCTTCGCCACATGGCCGGACTGCTCTGGCTGGGGTTGGTCGGGGCAGCTCTCACCTACGGTCTCTGGCTTCGCGGCATTGCGCGCCTGGAGCTACAGACCGTATCGCTGCTCGGCATGCTGAGCCCGGTCGTCGCTGTTGCACTTGGATGGCAGTTATTGGGCCAGTCACTTGGTCCGATCCAGGTACTGGGTGCAATATCGGTCCTGGTATCGATCTGGGTTGGACAGCGGGTCGCGCGAGCATCGGATCGTAGCTGACGCGTGGCTCTATAGTCGGGGTGGCGAACGCTCGGGCTTGTGGGCGGGCCGGTCCGATCGGAACGGCCCACCTTTCCATGTATCAGTGGCCTGGGTAGGGCGCCGCCTCCTGATGCGACCGGCGTGGACTTGCTTTCGGTTTGCGCGGTTAAGACCGGTCCAGCTTTCGCCAGTCGCACCTGGACTGGGCAGAACCAGTGCGAGCATCGCTGCACCCGCGAGAAATCCGAAGGACAAACCCGACAAACCCCCTCTACGTGGTTTGTGCCGAAGCAGGGTATCCCGCCTCGGCCAGAACGGCCTCTATTTCCGCGCGCGCTGCCAAGGTCTCGACATCGATCTGGCGCTTTTCCGGATCGGCCTTCACCACGGCGGCCCGGTCAACCGACTGGATTGCCGCAGTCACGCTGCGCGCGCAGCCGAAGCAGGTCATGTTCTGGATGTGGATCTGCAAGTTCGCCTCCTTTGCTTGATTGGCGAGACGACATGTGGGTGCTTCCAGTGTTGGAGGGTCAAGAGACCTTCTGAATTTTTTTGCGCTGGTCTTTCATAATTCCCGATGCCTGACGCGGTCCCATGACCTTGCACGCATTGCGGAAGCCGCACTGGTCTCGGGCAAAAGAGATGAAATAATGTCCTGCGCCGAGCCCTCACACCGCACCTGCGATCACCTGACAGCGAGTCATCGCCAACTCCTTTCCGAGCCGGTGGCCCTCCTCAAGCTCGCCGTGCCGCTTTTGCTCGTTGGCCTGTTGAACATGGGGATGAGCCTCACCGATACGCTGATGGTCTCGGACAGCTTTGGTGCCGATGCCCTGGCGGCGGTGGCAGTAGGCAGCGATCTCCAATCAATCCTGTTCTATCTTGGCGCGGGCACAATCGGCGGCCTGGCCCTGCTTTACGCAGCGGCCGTTGCCCGGTCCGACGACCGGGACCGGGCACGACTTGAGCAATCGGGCCAAATGGTCGTCCTGCTGCTTGCCGTGGTTCTGGTGCCAGTCTTGTGGACCTCTCCCGAATGGCTCCTGTTTGGGCTTGTCCAGCATCTTCTTCAGGCGGGGGAAGGCTACACACGCACTATGGCGCTGACGCTGGTACCACTTTTGGGTGTGGCCCTTCACTGGACCATTCTAACCGCAGCCCAGCTGCCGCGGGCATTTCTGGCTGTCACTGCAGCCATACTTCCACTGAACGCCATCGGAAACCATCTGCTGATGCACGGTGGCGGACCGATTCCGGCCTTTGGCCCCACCGGCGCCGGTCTGTCCTCGCTGATCGTCGCCACCGCAAGCTTTGCGGCACTGGTCCTAACCTCCCGCCGCATGTTTCGCGCGGAAAGACCGGAGCGCATTGGATGGGCTGACATCCAGCCCATTCTTCGGATTGGTCTGCCAATCGGTGTCGCGATGCTCGCCGAGCTGGGGATCTTCCTTGGTACCACTCTCTACGCTGCTACTCTGGGAAAGACAGAGGTCGCGGCCCATGCCTTGGCCCTACGTATTGCAGGTGTTGCCTATGCCGTTCCGGCCGCGCTCTTGCAGGCCACGACAGTGCGCATGGCCCTCGCCGGTTCACGGCATGACGCCGAATTTTCCAGACGCGTGGTAACTGGTGCTCTGGGCGTTTCGGCGGTGTTCGGCACAGGTCTTCTCTGCGCTCTCATTGCCGGAGCGTCTCCGCTTGCGAGTGCCGTCTTTGAACCACCGCAACCGGTGTACCCGCCGCGGGCCTCGGCGTGACATTGCTTTTGATCCTCGCGGCGATGGAGTTCGTTGCGAATCCGGGAACCGCTGCGGCGGGCTATTGCGGGGACGGAAGGACACGCGCGTGCCGATGATCCTGACCCTGGTGGGCTATTGGCTGGTCCGAGCGTCGCTTGGTTGGTTGCTGAGCGACTGACAGGAACTCGGTGTAACCGGGGTGTGGATCGGCTTGTTGACGGGGACCATGGTGACAAGCTTGCTGATGCTCTTTCGACTGTGGCAAACGTCACCGGCTAAGGTAAGCGTCCAGGTCGGATAAGATCTGCGCCGCCTCTTTGGAACTACCACAAGCACGCCGCCAATACTTGATGTAGCCTGTAGCGATGTCGCTTGCGCAAGCATCGTTCATCCCGCTTCATGCTGGAGAAGAGAGCCCGGGCCATCGCTGTCGCAGTCTGGTTGCATGCTGTGATCCACAAGGCGATTGGTCTCTGGCTTTACCGGAAATGGGTTCCGACGGGTTCCATGGCGGATAATGATTGAAACGTCGATGATAGGCATCGTGCGGGGAACTTCCCCGTAAATTGCCACTGGGATCTTGCTATGCCGACCGCGCTTCGCACCTTCCGCAAGCTTGCCCAGGCGAACCGCCTGGCCAATGACCGGCTGCACCGCTGTTGCGCTTGCCTGGACGTGGCCGAACTCACCGCCGCGCGCCCCGCCTTCTTCGGCACGATCCAGAAGACGCTGAATCACATCCTGATGGTGGACCGCTTCTACCTGAACGCGCTGCTTGGCCGCCCCCTGGACCGAGCTTTCCTGGATGAAGCCGCTTTCTGTCCCGACCTGCCCGCTCTCACGGCCTGGCAGGCCGCCACCGACCTGGCACTCCTCGCCCATGTCGAAAGCCTGACCTCCACTACGCTCACCCAGATGGTCGCCGTCGACCGGGGCGATCGGATTCAGCATGACCGCCGGGATGATGTCCTATCGCATCTCTTCCAGCACCAAACCCACCACCGCGGACAAGTCCACGGGATGCTTTCGGCCACCTCGGTCAAGCCGCCACAACTGGACGAGTTCATCGTCGGCGATGACCATACTGCCCGCGCCGGAGACATGGCCCTGCTTGGCTGGTCCGAAGCAGACCTGATGCGCTAGTCCAGGATCGCAGGCCACAAGACCGCGTTGCGCCGGGTGAAGGGCGGGATGTGGCCGATGCTCTGCAGTCCGAAATCCGCCGGCCGCAGCACCTTCTGTTCCTTCTCCGCTTCGGGATACAGCGCCCGCGCCCGCCACACGGCCTCGGGCGGCACCAGGTCATCATCCGAGACCGCAATCATCCGCAGCCGCGCCGTCACCCGCGCCGGATCAGGCAGGGGAAGCGTTCGTCCCACGTCCGACAGATGCCACCCCCGCGTGATGCACCAGCGCCGCCAGTCCTCGTAAACCCCGCGCGGCAGGTCCGCGCCCAAGCCGACCATCTTGCCCGGCAGATACCCCGCCGCCGCCGCCAGCGCCCGGACCGGAGGCGACCAGAACACCCGCGCTTTCCACTGATAGCGCCAGGGATGGTCCGACACATGCGTCAGCCCGGACCCGATCATGATCGCCCGGCTGACCCGCTCCATCGCCTCATGCCATCCCATCCAGAGGCCGCCCACGGAATGCCCAAGCACCCACAAGGGTGTCTCCGGGAACATCCGCGCCAGCGTCGCAAGTGCGGCCCCCTGATCCAGCCGACCCCACTCCGCCAGTGTCGCCTTCGATCCCCGCATCGGCCGTCGCAACGACGCTCCGAAATCCCGGTAGTCATAAGTAAGCACCGCCACGTCGCGCTCCCGCGCCGCCCATTCCGCAAAGCCCCGGTAGAACCCCCCAGGCGCTCCCGTCGCCCCATGGATCACCAGCGCTGCACGGGGTGTCCCTTTCGGTCGCACAATCCGGCCGCGCAACAGGGCGCCATCGCTGCGGATATCTAGGTCTTCACCACTCACCACCGGGATCGTTGCATCCAGCATCGCTGCCTCCGAAGATTAGACCGATTGGTCTAGTATCACCATTAGACCAATCGGTCTAGTCTTTCCGTTCGCTGCTTGAACCCCTATGTTGACCCGATGAGCGACGAACCCTCCACTCGCGACCGCCTGGTCCAGGCTGCGACCCGACTTTTCCGCCAGCGTGGCTATGACGGCACGGGCCTGACCGAGATCCTGACCGAGGCCGGGGTCCCCAAGGGCTCGCTTTACCACCACTTCCCCGAGGGCAAGGCTAACCTTGCCTGCGCGGCAGCCGACTGGACCGCCTCCGAGATCATCCGGGTGATCGACGACAGCTTTCGCACAGCGCCCGACTGGCGCCACGGCATCACGACCTTCTGCTACAAGATGGCCAAGCTCTTCGACATTCTGGAAAGCGCCGACGCCTGTCCGATCTTCGGCCTCTTGTTCGAGGGGCCCGACCACGACCGTTTCCGCACCCAGGCCGAGCAATCCTTCGACCGCATCATCGCCGCCGCAGCCCGTTACGGTCAGGCTCTCGGCATGACCCCCGAAGCCGCCCACGACGCCGCCGAGACCTTCATCATCGGCTTCCAGGGCAGCTGGACCCTCGCCCGCACCCGCCGCAAAAGCGATGTCCTGCGCAACCTCCCGAACCGGCTTTACGGTGCGAAATCATAGGGTGCGCTACAGCGCACCAGCACCCGAGGCGGCCCACTGAAACTGCTCGGCGCCTCGACCGCACAGGGCCTGACCGCCCGCAACCGCTCCAGCGCAGCAGATGGCTCCTCTCCCGCCTCGACCATCAGCCGGAGTGCCGCAGTGCCGGACCGCCCGCAGCCGCACATGCAATGCACCCAGACCCGGCCCCCGCCCGCAAGGATGTCACGCGCGCGGGCCGAAGCGCGCGGCCAAGCGTCAAGCGTCTGGCCTGTCGGGGCGCCATAGTTTCTGATCGGCAGATGCAGCCAATCCACTCCCGCTGCACCCAGGTCGCGCGGCATACGATCCGCCCCCTTGGCAGCCAGTTCCGCGGCCGTCGTCATCGTCAGGGCCAACCCTGGCCCCCAGGCCAGCAGGTCGGCCAGGTCGGTATCATAACCCGCGTCGCGCCCCGGCATCGGGCCGACGCCCAGCACACCACCGCCCACCGCCACTTCTGCGATCACCAGTGCCACGCGACCTCCCTTCCCGGTGGACCTTCCGCCCCCCGCGCCCTAATCTGCCCCGTGAGTCACGAGGGTCCCATGTCCGACGAGAAAGCCTATCAGGTCCTTGCCCGCAAGTACCGCCCGCAGACCTTTGCCGACCTCATCGGGCAAGAGGCGATGGTGCGCACCCTGAAGAACGCCTTCGCGGCGGACCGGATCGCC
>JANOCQ010000271.1:0-12592 GCA_031412255.1 Paracoccaceae bacterium
CCGCTGCCGGGTGCGATCCCGACCAAGCCGGGTTCAGCCACCGTGCCGTTCTTCGGAGTGCAGCCGGTGGTGCTGGATGCCGCCTCGGGTGCGGTGCAGTCTGCGACCGAGACGGAGGGTGTCCTTTGCTTCGCCGACAGCTGGCCGGGGCAGATGCGGACGCTGTGGGGTGACCATGCCCGCTTCGAAGAGGCCTATTTCAGCCAGTACAAGGGCTAGTACTTCACTGGCGACGGCTGCCGTCGCGATGCGGATGGCTATTACTGGATCACCGGGCGGGTTGATGACGTGATCAACGTCTCGGGTCACCGGATGGGGACGGCGGAAGTCGAATCCGCGCTGGTGGCGCATGAGGGGGTGGCCGAGGCGGCCGTGGTGGGCTACCCGCACGACATCAAGGGGCAGGGCATCTATGCCTATGTCACCCTGATGAAGGGCGTGGAGCCGACCGAGGACCTGCGCAAGAAGCTGGAAGCCTGGGTGCGCAACGAGATCGGGCCGATTGCGAAGCCCGACCTGATCCAGTGGGCGCCGGGCCTGCCGAAGACCCGTTCGGGCAAGATCATGCGCCGCATCCTGCGCAAGATCGCCGAGAACGACTTTGGCGCGCTGGGCGATACCTCGACGCTGGCCGATCCGGCGGTGGTCGACGACCTGATTGCCAACCGCATGAACAAGGTCTGACCCGTGGGTCCGGTTCTGATCCTTCTTGGTCCCCCCGGCGCGGGCAAAGGCACGCAGGCGCGGATGCTGGAAGAGGACTTCGGTCTGATCCAGCTGTCCACGGGCGACCTCTTGCGTGCTGCCGTGGCAGCGGGGACCGAGGCGGGCAAACGCGCCAAGGCGGTGATGGAGGCTGGGCAACTGGTCTCCGACGACATCGTGCTGGCAGTGCTGAAGGACCGGATGGCCCAGCCCGACGTGGCGAAGGGCATCATCCTGGATGGTTTCCCGCGCACCGCCGGGCAGGCGGCGGCGCTGGACCAGTTGCTGGCCGAAGGCGGTGGGAAAGTCACCGCCGCCGTCAGCCTGGAAGTCGAGGACGCGGCGATGATCGCCCGTGTCTCTGGACGCTATACCTGCGCCACGTGCGGCGAAGGCTATCATGACGCGTTCAAGCAGCCCGCCACGGCGGGGACCTGCGACAAATGTGGCGGCACCGTCTTCAAGCGCCGGGCCGACGACAACGCCGAAACCGTGCGGGCCAGGCTGCAAGCCTACCACGCCGAAACGGCACCGCTGATCGCGCATTACGACCGTCTGTCCGTTCTGGAACGGGTGCCGGCGATGGGGTCCATCGACGGTATCCGCACCATGCTGGCCGACATCGTCGGGCGCGTCGCGGCATGAGATCGGAACCGTCCCGGGGTTGAAGAACCCTGGTGCGGAACCGGAAGGGGAGGGGCAGGCGCGTCCTGGCCTTCCAGAAGAGGTCCTTCCCGCCAGGGAAGGGAGAGATGGCCCGGCCCGTCGCGACGGGCGGGCAAGAGGCCGGACTCACACAGGGAACGCTCCTACTTCGGGGCAACTAGGAGGACACAATGACTGCTGTAACCACGGACGTGCGCGACCGCTCGCGTCCCATGACCCGGGAGGAGAAGAAGGTCATTCTCGCCTCCTCGGCAGGGACCATCTTCGAATGGTATGATTTCTATCTTTACGGCTCACTCGCGGCGATCATCGGCGCGCAATTCTTCACGCCCTTCCCGGAAGCCACGCGGAACGTCTTCGCGCTTCTGGCTTTTGCGGCCGGCTTCATCGTGCGCCCGTTCGGCGCGCTGGTGTTCGGATCGCTCGGTGACATCATCGGGCGGAAGTACACCTTCCTGATGACGATCCTGATCATGGGCTTCTCGACCTTCCTGGTCGGCCTTCTGCCCAACTACTATTCCTGGGGCGTCGCGGCACCGGTCATCCTGATCGCGCTGCGCATGTTGCAGGGCTTGGCGCTTGGCGGCGAATACGGTGGGGCCGCGGTCTATGTGGCCGAGCACGCGCCGGCCAACCAGCGCGGCTACTTCACCGCCTTCATCCAGACCACGGCGACCCTGGGGCTTCTGCTCTCGCTGATCGTGATCCTGTCGGTGCAGGGCTATGTGAACGGCAACTTCCCCGACCAGCCGGTGCTTGACGCTGCCGGTGCTGCGGTGATGAACGCCGATGGCACGCCGTCGATGATGAAGGCCTTCAACGCCTGGGGCTGGCGCATCCCGTTCCTGGGGTCGATCTTCCTGCTCCTGATCTCGCTCTACATCCGCCTGCAGATGAACGAATCCCCGGCCTTCAAGAAGATGAAGGAAGAGGGGGCAGCTTCGAAGGCACCGTTGCGCGAAGCTTTCGGCACCTGGAAGAACGGCAAGATCGCTCTGATCGCGCTGTTCGGTCTTGTCGCAGGCCAAGCCGTGGTCTGGTATTCGGGCCAGTTCTACGCGCTGTTCTTCATGCAAAACGTGATCAAGGTCGACGCCTTCTCGGCCAACGTCTTCGTGGCCTGGTCGCTGATCCTTGGCACCGGCGGCTTTCTGTTCTTCGGTGCAATGTCGGACCGTATCGGCCGCAAGCCGATCATCCACGCGGGCTGCCTGATCGCGGCGCTGACCTACCAGATCGTGTTCCCGCGGCTGACCAAGACCGCGAACCCGATGCTGCACGCCGCCCACCAGACCCCGGTCGTGGTGACGGCAGACCCGGCTGACTGCTCGTTCCAGTTCAACCCGGTCGGGACGGCGAAGTTCACGAACTCTTGCGACATCACCAAGGCGCTGCTGTCTCGCGCTTCGGTGAACTACGAAACCGTCGATGCACCGGCTGGCTCCATCGCCACCGTCAAGATCGGCGACACCGAAATCCCGGCCTACCTTGGCGCGGCCAACACCGCTGCGGTCGCTGAACTGACCGCCGCGCTGGAAACTGCCAAGGCCGGCACCGATCAGGCTGCCATTGATGCGGCGCAAGCTGCACTCGACGCCGAAAAGGGCAAGCCTGCCGCCTTTACCAAGGCTGTAAACGACGCCGTTGCTGCTGCGGGCTATCCGCTGGTGGCGAAGGACAACACGACTGTCGCGGTGGCGCAGAACTTCTTCGACATCTTCACCGCGCAGAAGCTGACGATCGTCGCCATCCTGACCTACCTCATCATCCTGGTGACGATGGTCTATGGTCCGATTGCCGCCATGCTGGTCGAACTCTTCCCGACCCGCATCCGCTACTCGGGCCTGTCGCTGCCCTACCACATCGGCAACGGCTGGTTTGGTGGCCTGATGCCCGCAACCGCCTTTGCCATCTCGGCTCAGACCGGATCGGTCTACGGCGGCCTGTGGTATCCGATCGTGATCGCCTTGGCGACCGTGGTCATCGGCGCGCTTTTCGTGCCGGGCGGAACCCACAAGAAGGACATCTTTGCCGACGACTCGGCGCGGTAGCAATCACGATCCGGGCTGGAGCGCAGTGCTTCGGCCCGGGTTTCCTCTGCATCCTGACAAGCCGCGTGGGCTTTTCCGGGCGCAGACTGGTCCGGGCGCAGACTGGTCCGGGCGCAGACTGGTCCGGGCGCAGACTGGACGGCCGATCACCCTGCCCGCAGCTTTTTCGCGGGAAGTTTACAGACCAATCAGCCGCGAAGGCGACGGACGATCATTGCAAGGGCCAGCACGATGCCAAGGATGATCAGGTTCGAGACGATCCCCGCCAGCACCGCATCGGTGAGACTGGTCGTCGCCGATGGTTGCGTCGACGGAAGGATCACTGCGACGAAAACCACGCCCAAGGCCAGCGGAATGGCTGTTCCGGTAGCGGCGCGGTTGCGGAACATGGTGTACACCAACGCGACGATCAGGCCGATGCGGAACGGGTCTATCAGCTGCGCCTGGATGAGTTCGGTCACGGTTTGTCCTCCCTTTGGCGCACAGTCCCCGATCCTGCAGATCGGCACAACCCCCCGGAACTGCGTGCCATGACGGTCGCCCAGCCGGGAATTCCGCTGCGTGCGCGCCGCGTCCTAGTGGTCGAGGATGAGGATAACATCGCGACTGCGCTGGAATTCCTGATCCTTCGCGAGGGCCATGCGCATGACCGTATCGCGAGCGGTGCCGACGCTCTGCCGCGCATCCGCGATACGCGCCCCGATCTGGTGCTTCTGGATGTCATGCTGCCCGAGGTTTCCGGCTACGAGATCTGCGAGGGTATCCGGACAGACCCGTCGCTGTCGGGCGTGAAGGTCCTGATGATGACCGCCCGCGGGTCGACCATCGAACGGCGCAAGGGCGTTGCCCTGGGGGCCCACGGGTTCATCACCAAACCCTTCGAGCTGAAGGAACTGCGCGACGAAGTGCGTCGGCTTCTGGACTTGGGCAGCTAGGCGGTGCCGAAGCGCGGCCCGGCCCTGCCTTCGCAGACCCTGCCTTCGCCTATCCTGACCAGTTCGCAGTTGGACGCGCCAGCGCTGGCCTGCGTGGCGTGTGCTGCGCAACACAGGTCAGCCGGCGAAGGGGTCCACCGGATAGCTGACACCCACGAGATACAGCCCCTGCGGCGGGCTCACGGGACCACAGGCCGCCCGGTTCCGCGCCTCCAGCGCTGTCCGCACATCATCTGGCGTCCAGGCTCCGGCACCGACCCGCTCCAGCGTGCCGACGATCGAGCGCACCTGGTTGTGCAGGAACGACCGCGCCGCAATGTCGAAACGGTATTCGGTACCGCCAGGATAGCGATGCTGGCTGATGTCGATCCGGTCCAGGGTCTTCACCGGACTTTTTGCCTGGCAAAGGGTCGACCGGAAGGTGGTGAAGTCATGGTTTCCGACAAGGCTCGTCGCACCCACCCGCATCGCATCCAGATCCAGCCGGTTCAGCACCTGCCAGACGAGGCCCTTATCATGCGTAACCGGGGCGCGGCGGGCGACAAGCCGGAAGGTATACCGCCGCCCAACTGCCGAGAAACGGGCGTGAAAGTCGTCCGGCACCCACGCGCAGGCAAGGATCGCAACCGGGTCTGGACGAAGGTGTGCATTCAGCGCCGCAGCGAGGCGAAACGGGTCCCAATCCCGTGTCAGGTCAGCGTGGGCCACCTGCGCCGTGGCGTGGACCCCGGCATCGGTCCGTCCGGCGGCGGCGATCGTATGAGGACCCGGCTCCAGCTTCGCCAGCGCCTCCTCCACCGCGATCTGCACCGACGGCAGGCCCTGCGCCTGCCGCTGCCAACCCGCAAACGGGCCGCCGTCGTATTCGATCTTCAGGGCATAGCGCGGCATGGGGTGTTCCCTAGCGCGGAAGCGCCCCTTCGCGCAATCCCAGCCGGAGTGCGACTGCCAAGGCCCTGATACCATTGGAAGCGATCACTCTTTGCTGACGCCGCAGGGTGCAATAGCGCCAACACGCTCAGCCGCCTTCCATTCCCGAAGCGCCCGCCCTATCTTGATCCCCGCGCAGGAAAGGGACGGACCGTGGCATTTTCCGGACTGACGGACGGGATCACCCGCGGGATCGAAGGCGTTGGAGCGGGCCTCTCGGAGAGCCTTTTCGACGCCACTCTGCGTCTTGGCGTGACCGGGCTTTCGCGTGCCGGCAAGACCGTTTTCATCACCGCGCTGGTGGCAAACCTTTTGAATCGGGGCCGGATGCCGCAGCTTCGCGCCCAGGCTGCGGGGCGAATCCAGGCCGTCTACCTGCAGCCGCAACCTGACCTCACACTTCCCCGGTTCGACTACGAGGCCCACCTTGCTGACCTGACCGGCGACCAACCCCGCTGGCCCGACTCGACGCGTGCGATCTCGGAACTCCGCCTGTCCTTCCGCGTCCAGCCCGCTGGGTTCTTCTCGTCCTGGCGCGGTCCCCGGACCCTGCATCTGGATATCGTCGACTACCCCGGCGAGTGGCTCCTTGACCTTTCCCTGCTTGACCAGACATACGACGCTTGGTCGGAGGCCACCCTAGCCCGGCTGGAGAAGCGCCCCGAAGCCGCGTCCTATCTTGCGCTTGCCCGAGCCGAGGACGGAGCGCTGCGGCTGGACGAAAGCAGGGCCCGGCAGCTGGCCGAAGCCTTCACCACCTACCTTGCCGCGGCGCGCGACCTTGGTCGGGTTGATGTCACACCCGGCAGGTTCCTCCTGCCTGGCGACCTTGCCGGCTCGCCGGTCCTGACCTTTGCACCTCTTCCCAAACCGGCAACGGCTGGCCGCAACAGTCTTTCGCGCGAGATGGAGCGGCGCTACGAGGCCTACAAGTCGAAGGTTGTCCGCCCGTTCTTCAGAGACCATTTCGCCAAGATCGACCGGCAGGTGGTACTGGCCGACGTCCTGGGCGCGATCCACCAGGGGCCACGCGCGGTCGAGGATTTGCGGCGGGTGATGGCCGAGGTCCTGTCGACATTCCGGCCGGGTCGGAACTCGTGGCTCTCGTCGATCTTCGGCGCGCATCGGGTGGAGCGCATCCTCTTCGCAGCGACGAAGGCCGACCACCTGCACCACGAGCAGCACCCGGCGCTGACAGGGATCACCGCAAGCCTTCTGGCCGAGGCAAGGAACCGCGCCGACTTTTCTGGCGCGCGGACCGAGGCGATGTCGCTGGCTTCGCTGCGCGCAACGGTGGAGGAGGTGGTTACGCGGGATGGGGTGGAGGTCGCGGCGGTGCGTGGCATCCTGCAAGCGACCGGCAAGCCTGCGCTGATGTATCCCGGTGCTTTGCCCTCGGACCCTGCGCGATTGTTGTCGCCGGCGCGGCAAGGGGCGGAAGCCTGGCTGGACGCGGATTACCACTTGATGACTTTTGCACCGGCCCGGTTGAACCTTCGCCCCGGCGAAGGCCCGCCGCATATCCGGCTGGACCGGGCCGTCGAGTTCCTTATCGGAGACCAATTGTGAGCCCCTGGAGCATCACGGACGCCACGCGGGAGGATGTCGGCCCTATGGCACGAATCCTGGGCGACTGGGCCCGCCAGACCGGCTGGATGCCGATCCTGCACAGCCGTGAGGAGGACGCAGGTTTTCTTGCGGGCCTGCTGCAGACCCACACGGTAAGGGTCGCTGGTGACGGGTCGGGGGTGCTGGGTTTTCTTGCGCGGGACGGCGGCGACATTGACGCGCTTTACCTGGCCGACACCGCGCGGGACCGGGGTATCGGCAAGGCGCTACTCCAGGAGGTGAAGGCGGCGGAGCCGGAGATTGCGCTCTGGACTTTCCAGGCCAACGTCGGCGCGGTGGCCTTCTACCTGCGCGAAGGCTTTCGTGTCGTGGAGGAGACCAACGGCAGTGGCAACGCCGAGCGCCTGCCGGACCTGCGACTGATCTGGAAGAAAGCACCATGAGCCGCCCGCCAAAGCCGTTCCTGGAGGAGATGGACGAGGCCGTCGATCCCGGAGCCGCGCCTCCGGTGCCCGACACGCCGCCCGAGGGCCAGGCGATGCAGGCGGTGGCCGCGCTGTCGCAGAAGCGCGGATCGGCGCTGACCCGGTTCGCGGTCTGGGCCTTTGGGGCACTGTTCAGCTTTGCCTTGTCGGTTGCGGCCTATGATTTCGTGACCGGGCTTCTGGCGCGAAACGTTGTGCTGGGCTGGGCGGCCTTTGCACTGCTGGTGGTGGCGGTTGCGGCGGGGCTGGTGCTGGCGCTGCGCGAATGGGGGGCGTTCCTGCGCCTGGGGCGGCTGGATTCCCTGCGTTCGCGGGCGGTGGAGGCACGGGCGACGGCGGACCTGAACGAGGCGCGACGGGTGGTCGGAAACCTGACCTCGCTGTACGCCGCCCGAGGCGACACTGCCTGGGGTCGGGCCCGCCTGGCCGAGCGGGAGGGCGAGGTGATGGACGCCGATGCCCTGCTTGCTTTGGCAGAGAGGGAGCTGCTGACGACGCTGGACGCCGAGGCGCGGCTGGTGATCGAGGGCGCGGCGCGGCAGGTGGCAACGGTGACGGCGCTGGTGCCGCTCGCGTTGGCCGATGTGGCGACGGCGGCGGTGGCGAACCTGCGGATGATCCGGCGGATTGCGGAAATCTACGGCGGCCGGTCGGGGAGTTTCGGGAGTTTGAAGCTGCTTCGCCGCGTATTCGGATCGCTGGTCGCGGCGGGGGCTTTGGCCTTGACCGACGACATGATCGGGTCTGTGGCGGGGGGCGGCGTCCTGTCCAAGCTTTCCCGCCGGTTCGGCGAGGGGGTGGTCAACGGCGCGCTGACGGCGCGGGTGGGGGTCGCGGCGATGGAGTTGTGCCGCCCGATGCCCTTCGTGGCGCTGGAGCGACCGGCGGTGTCGTCGCTGGTGAGCCGCGCGCTGTCCGGCCTGATCAGCCGGGCCGAACGCTGACGGCAAGGCCGAACGCGCGGGCGGCGGGGCCGAGGCTTTTTCCGACGCTACCGCCTGCGAGCCCGGTCAGGGAGCCTGCCAATCGACCCAGCGGCCATGAAAATCGGCGCGACCCAAAGTGACCGTCGTGCCACCGGGCCAAAGGGTCAGGGTAAGGGCCGCACCAGGGGACTGCCCGTCGGCCTCCAGAGACAGGCGGGCAAGCGCGTGGTGCCGCCCTGCACGCTCCATCGCCGCCAAGGCGCGGGTCCGGGTGGGCGCTGGGAAATATTGCCAGGCGACGGTGTGGAAGACGAGGTGCAGCGCCCCCGGTGTCGGGATCGCGAGGCGCGACTCCAGCCAGTCGGCCGCGTCGGCCTTGTCGACCTGCGGGCGCGTCGTGGCGGCCAGGGCCAGCGCTGCGCGGGTTCTGGCAAGGCGGTCGGGCTGGTCGGGCCAGAGGTAGGCAAGAAGGCGCAGGTGGTCGGTGACGGGATCAAGCGGGTTCAGGTCGGTGCCCCGGCGGTCAATGACACTGGGCTTGGCGAATGGCGGTCGCGGGCCGGTCCAGTCGGGGGTCAGCGTCAAGGCCGGGGCAGGGGGGCCGAAGGTCTGGCCGCCAATCGTCAGCGCGTAGTGGTCTCACAAGTGGTTCAGGCGGCGCTGGCGCCAAGCTCGCTTAAGATAAGCGGCAGGCGGTAGCGCGCGGTCAGCCAGTGCGCGGCCGCGATCAGCGGGGCAGAGCGGCGGACCTCGTTCGTCTGGGGCGGAGAGGTCAGCCAGTCGAGGAGGAAATCCGGGTGCGCCCGGATCGCCGCAAGGGCGGCTTCGGTGGGGTCTGCATCGGTCTGGTAGATCGCGGCAAGGTTCGGTGCCTGGCCAGTCAGCACCAGTGCGTGAAGGCCACCGGCAAGGCGCAGAGGGACGGAATCGGCCGTGGACGAGGGGTCGCCGCTCCAGCCAAGTACTCGGTCGCTGACCCGATCACCGGTAGCCAATCGGTCGGCAAGGCCGGTCATCAGGCGGCTCATCAGCGGCGAGTCGAGCGCGGCGCAGGCGCGGGCCTGGTCGCGGAACGCCGCGCGGATCGGGGTCATCTGAACTTGTCGAGCAGCTTTTGCATCGGGCTGCGGCTGTCTTCGGTCGCGGGCGCTGGGGCGGCGGGGGCCTCGGGCTTTTCCGTCGTCGTTGAAGAGCGGGGCGGGGCGGTGCGCAAGGAGACTGCGTTCATGAACTTCTGGCCGTCGCCTTCTGCCAGTGCAGGCGCGCCGTCGGAAATGCCGCGCAGCAGGTCGTCCAGCCAGTCACCATCAGCCTTGGCGAAGTCGTGCAGGACGTAGGAAGCGACGGCGTCCTTGTGTCCGGGGTGGCCGATGCCAAGGCGCACGCGGGCGTAAGCCTCTCCCAGATGGCCGTGGATCGACCGCAGGCCGTTATGGCCCGCATGGCCGCCGCCCTGCTTCAGGCGCATCTTTCCGGGCGCCAGATCAAGCTCGTCATGGAAGACGGTGAGGTCGTTCAGTGGCAGTTTCCAGAAAGCGACGGCGGCCTGCACGGACTGGCCGGAAAGGTTCATGAAGGTCTCGGGCTTGAGCAGCGCGACCTTCTCGGCGCCAAGGCGGCCTTCGGCGACCAGCCCTTGAAAAGCCTTGCGCCACGGGGTGAAGCCGTGGTCGGCCGCGATGCGGTCCAGGGCCATGAAGCCGATATTGTGTCGGTTTCCCGCGTATTTCGCGCCGGGATTGCCGAGGCCGACCCAGAGTTTCACCTTTGCTCTCCCCTTGCGCGTCCGGTGCGATATAGCTGCAACAGGGGTTTGAGACAACCAAGTGGGACCCGGATGCGCAGCTTCACCCTTCGCGGACTGACGCTTCACCTGCCCGAGGCGGCGCTGAAGGGGAACCTGGAGCGGGCGCTCTCCAGCGGTCGATACGAAAACCACGAAGCGGATGCCCTGCTGTTGCATCTGCGCCAGGGAGACCGGCTTCTGGACCTGGGTGCGGGGCTTGGGTTCATCTGTGCGCTGGCGGCAAGGGTGCTGGGCGAGACCGCGGTCCTGGGCGTCGAGGCCGGACCGGACACGGTCAAGCTTGCCCGGCGAAACCTGGCGGCAAATGGATTTGACGCGGTCAAGGTGCTGAAAGGCGCGGTGGTGGGGACAGGCGACGGCGAGGTGGAGTTCGGGCAACGGCCTGCCTTCTGGGCCAGCGCCTTGCAAGGGCCGGAGGGCTGGCCGGAGAATGCCGAAGTGATCCGCGTTCCGGCCCGGCCGATCGGCAAGCTTCTGGCCAAGTTTGCGCCCTCGGTCATCTGCTGCGATATCGAGGGGGGTGAGAGGGAGGTGCTTGCCCAGCCTTTGCCGGGGGTGCGGCTTGTCGTGGTCGAGACGCATCCTCAGGTCTATGGCACCGAAGGAGTGGCGCGGATCGTCGCGGCACTGGAGGCGCAGGGCTTTGGTGCCGCCCGGGGTGCGAAGAAGGACACTCTGGTCTTCCTGCGCTCAGGCGGCGCGGGAGCCGAGTAGGCGGGTGTCCTGGAGCCAGCGGGCACGGATCTGTGGGGTGCTGTGTTCAACGGGCGAGAAATGGGTGTGACGGATGGTCTTCAGACCCACGAAAGACAGGATCTGGCGGTGAACCTGCTGTTTCAGCGCCCGGCCGTACATCAGCCAGAAGGCCCAGGCCGGGGTGTCCGAGGTCAGCATGAAATGTGCCGTTCGGCCGGACAGTAGCGGGGTCGGCACGCCCATCCGGCGCTGGCGGGGATCGAAGGCGAAGCCGGGGAGGAGCGTGCGATCGAACAGGCCCTTGGCCTTGGCCGGGAGTCCGCCCCACCACATCGGGGTCACGAGGACGACATGTTCGGCCCACAGGAGGTCTTCACGGAACGTCTCGAGGTCCGGTTCCAGCGCCGGGGCGTTGCGGAAGCTGGCCTGGCCGAGGTCTGGGTTGAAGGACATCTCGGAGAGCTGTGCAATGCGGACCTGGTGCCCCGCAGCCAGCGCGCCGTCGCGATAGGCTTGCGCTAGGGCGGCGCTGAGTGACAGTCTGGCGGGGTGCAGGTCGGCGATGAGGATGCGGCGTGACATGGGGGCTCCGTTAAATTGACTATGGTCAATAAAGTCCATAAATTGACCGAAGTCAATTATTTTGGCGGAGACCGCGCATGACGCGGAAAGTTCAGACGCGGACGCTGGCAACACGCGACCGGCTACTGGCGGCAGGACGCGAGATCGTGGCGGCGGTGGGCATGGCGGGCTTGCGGACCGAGGAGGTCGTACTGCGGGCGGGAACCGCAAAGGGGACGTTCTTTGCGCATTTCCAGGACCGGGATCATTTCCTGGCCGCGTTGCTGGCGGAACGCTTGGGGGAAGAACTGGAACAGCTGGCGGCTCCGGTGGATCGTAAGGCGCTGTTGCGCAGACTGGATCTGCTCTATCGCCTGTTCGCAGCGGATACGGAAACGGTGGCACTGCTGGCGCGATTCAGTGGGCCGGCAGGGGCGGGGCTGGGGCTGGACCGGCTGATCTGCCTTGTGACTGAACGGCTGGCCGATGGGGTCGTCGGGATGCAGGCGCGCGGCGAGATAGGGGCGCGCGCAAGGCCGGAGGTGCTGTCAGAGGGGCTGGTCGCGCTGGTGTTCCACGCGGCAGCCTCGGCCCAGTGCGGAATGCATGGCGATGCCAGGGCAGTCAGAGAACGGGCAGACAGGCTGCTGCTGGAGATGACGGAAGCGCTGCTATGGCCCTGACGTCAAGGCCGCGCATGCGTGATCGCCCTCGGGCGGAAAGGGACGGGGTGCCACGAAAGCAGACGGGGGACCCCAAGGCCCCCCGTTCCTAAATCATGTCGGCCCGATCAGGCGCTTGCTTCTTCTTCTTCCATCGCGGCAAGACCCGCCGGAGCGGCCACGTTCGCGATGACGAAGTTGCGGGCGATCGTCGGCTTGACGCCGGCGGGCAGTTCCACGTCGTCGATGTGGATGACGTCGCCGATCTTCTTGCCGGTCAGGTCGACCGTGATGTGATCGGGGATGTCGCCGGCGGTGACTTCAAGCTCGACCTCGGGACGGACCACGGTGAGCGTACCGCCGCGCTTAAGGCCGGGGCTGGCTTCGTGGTTGATGAAGGTCACATGCACGAACAGCGCGATCCGGCTTTCGTCATGGACCCGCATGAAATCGACATGCGTCGGCAGGTCTTTGACCACGTCGCGCTGCACACCGCGGCAGATGACGTGGGTGTCTGGCTGACCTTCGACCTTGA
Organism: Paracoccaceae bacterium; assembly: GCA_031412255.1. Lineage (GTDB taxonomy): Bacteria > Pseudomonadota > Alphaproteobacteria > Rhodobacterales > Rhodobacteraceae > Tabrizicola. The sequence continues at coordinate 12,529 of JANOCQ010000271.1, forward strand.
GGTTGAACAGGGTCTGCAGGAACCGGCCCTGACGCAGCCGTTTCAAGAGATAGTTGTATTTCAG
>JANOCQ010000272.1:0-19273 GCA_031412255.1 Paracoccaceae bacterium
GAAAATTCTGTCCAACATCGCCTTCTATGCCCTTGTCGTGGTGATCGTCGTCTTCTCGGTCTTCCCGTTCTACTACGCGATCATCACCTCTTTCGCGACGGGAACCGAGCTTTTCAGGGTCAACTACCTGCCGAAGTCGCTTGACTGGGGCAACTACGCCCAGGTGCTTGGCCAACCCAACTTCATCCGCTCGATCGGAAACTCGGTGATGATCGCGACAACGACCGTCGTCTTCGCGTTGTTCCTGGCTGTCACCGCCTCTTACGCCCTGGCACGGGTGCGGTTCCGGGGGCGCGGCCTTCTGTTGATGATGATCCTAGCGGTGTCGATGTTCCCGCAGATCGCCGTCCTGGCTGGCCTGTTTGAACTCGTCCGCTTCCTCGGCATCTTCAACACGCCCTACGCGATGATCATGTCCTACGTGATCTTCACCCTGCCCTTCACCGTCTGGGTCCTCACGACCTTCATGCGCGACCTGCCGGTCGAGATCGAGGAGGCCGCCATCGTCGACGGCGCCACCCCCTGGATCATCATCACCAAGGTGTTCCTGCCGCTTCTGTGGCCTGCCCTGGTGACGACCGGCCTTCTGGCCTTCATCGGCGCCTGGAACGAGTTCCTCTTTGCCCTGACCTTCACCAGTTCCGAGACGACCCGGACGGTTCCTGTGGCAATCGGCCTTCTGTCCGGCGCAAGCCAGCAGGAAATCCCCTGGGGTCCGATCATGGCGGCCAGCGTCATCGTGACGGTTCCGCTGATCATCCTCGTCCTCATTTTCCAACGCAAGATCGTCGCGGGACTGACCGCGGGCGGCGTGAAGGGCTGACATCATGGCAAAGATCGAACTGAAGAACCTCACCAAGTCCTACGGCGCCGTGCAGGTGATCAAGGGCATCGACCTGACCATCGAGAAGGGCGAATTCATGGTCTTCGTCGGGCCTTCGGGCTGCGGCAAGTCCACGCTTCTCCGCCTGATCTCGGGGCTGGAGGAGATCACCACTGGTGACATGACCTTTGACGGCGAAAGGGTGAACAACCTGATCCCATCCAAGCGGGGCATCGCGATGGTGTTCCAATCCTACGCGCTTTATCCGCACATGAAGGTCTACGACAACATGGCTTTCGGGATGAAGCTGGACAAGACGACCGACGCCGAGATCAGGAAGCGCGTCGAGGCAGCCGCGAAACTCCTCCAGATCGACCACCTTCTGGACCGCCTGCCGAAACAGCTGTCCGGCGGCCAGCGCCAGCGGGTGGCCATCGGCCGGGCCATCGTGCGCGACCCGCGGGTGTTCCTGTTTGACGAACCGCTGTCGAACCTGGACGCCGCCCTGCGCGTGCAGACCCGGCTGGAAATCGCCAAGCTTCACCACTCGATGTCCAACGTCACGATGATCTATGTGACCCACGACCAGGTCGAGGCGATGACGCTGGCCGACCGGATCGCCGTCCTGCGCGACGGCAAGCTGGAACAGGCGGGCACCCCGGCCGAGCTTTACGAACATCCGAACTCGCTGTTCGTGGCAGGCTTCATCGGCAGCCCCAAGATGAACTTCCTGACCGGGAAATTCGCCGAGACCGAAGGCTGCACGACGCTGGGTGCGCGCTCGGAACATATCGAGGTAGTGGAAAGCGGTCCCTGGTCGGGCGAGGTTCTACACGTCGAGGACCTCGGCTCGGACCATTTCCTTTTCGTCGAAATCGGCAGCGATGAACCGGTCATCGTCCGCCGCCCCGGCAAGGCCAACATCGCGGTCGGCGCACACGTGTCGCTGGCACCGCAGCCGGGCCACCTTTACCGCTTCGACGCGGACGGCAAGCCGCTCCGCTGATACAAAAGACCCGCGCCGGGGTCGGGAAAGACCCGGCGCGCATTCAATTGAAGGAGATTTCCCATGACCATCCGCGTCACCGTCTGGGGCGAGAACGTCCACGAACAGAAAAACAAGGTCGTGGCCGAGGTTTACCCCAAGACCATGCATGGTACGATTGCCGAGTTTCTGAACAAGGTAGAGGGCATCACCGCCTCGGCCGTCACCCTGCAGGACCCGGAACACGGGATGACTGCGGCGAAGCTGGCGGAAACCGACGTGCTGATCTGGTGGGGCCATGCCGCCCACGGCGACGTCGATGACAAGATCGTCGAGCGCGTGGTCGAGGCGGTCTGGGGCGGCATGGGCGTGATTTTCCTGCACTCCGCCCACTTCTCCAAGCCCTTCAAGCGCCTGATGGGCGCGCCCTGCAACCTTTCCTGGCGGGAAGCCGGGGAACGCGAACGCCTCTGGGTCACCTCCCGCCAGCACCCCATCGCGCGTGGCATCCCGGATCATTTCAAGATCGAATACGAAGAGATGTATGGCGAGCCCTTCGGCGTTCCCGAACCGCTGGAAACCGTTTTCGTCAGCTGGTTCCAGGGCGGTGAGGTCTTCCGGTCCGGGCTGACCTACCGGCGCGGTGCAGGCAACATCTTCTACTTCCGCCCGGGGCACGAAACCTACCCGACCTACCACCAGCCCCTGGTGCAGAAGGTCATCTGCAACGCGGTCGCTTGGGCCTTCAACCCCGAAGCGCGGCTGCTAAAGCCCACCGACGCCCCGAACACCCCCATCGGCAAGACGCTGGAACCGCTGGAAGAACGCGGCCCCCGTCTGCACCACGACGGCGAGGAAGGATTCCGCTGATGCAGCCCGTCCGCATCCTTATCCTGGGTACCGGCGGCATGGCGCGAAACCATGCCGAGGCCTTTGCCGCGATCCCCGGCGTCACCCTTGTCGCCGGGATTGACACACGGGCTGAACAGCTGGCCGCCTTCCAGAAGGCGCACAACATCCCCAACGGCTTTGCCTCGGTCCAAGAGGCCATCGCCTGGGGTGAATTCGACGCGGTGACCAACGTCACCCCCGAAGCCGCGCATTACGTCACCACCCTGCCCTTCCTTGCGGCGGGCAAGCATGTGCTGTGCGAAAAACCCCTGGCCACCAATGCCAGGGACGCCGAAGAGATGACCGCCGCTGCCGCAAAGGCTGGGGTGATCAACATGGTCAACCTCAGCTACCGCAACGTCCCGGCGCTGCAACATGCCGCGCAGATGGTGCGCGACGGGGCGATCGGCACCATCCGTCATTTCGAGGCCTCTTACCTGCAAAGCTGGCTGACACAGCCCGCTTGGGGCCATTGGGACAAAGAGCCGCAATGGCTTTGGCGGCTGTCCACGAAGCACGGCTCCAAGGGCGTGTTGGGCGACGTCGGCATCCACATTCTGGACTTCGCGACCTTCATCGCAGGGATGGACGCGACGCAGGTGTCCTGCCTTCTGCAGACCTTCGACAAGGCACCCGGCGGGCAGATCGGCGAGTATGTCCTGGACGCCAACGACAGCGCGACGATGCAGGTCCGGCTTGCCAATGGCGCGCTTGGCACCGTGGCGGCAACGCGCTTTGCCACCGGCCACCTGAACGACCTGCGGCTCAGGCTTTACGGCCAGACCGGCGGGCTGGAAGTGCGCTTTGAAAAAGCCGTCAGCCACCTGCGGGCCTGTCTCGGCGACGATGTCCTGACGGGCACCTGGAGTGAAGTGGACTGCCCGCCCGTGCTCACGATCTACCAGCGCTTCGTCGCGGCCATCAGGGGCGAGGGTCCCGCCGACCCTGACTTTGCCCGCGGCGCAACCTTGCAACTCCTTCTCGACACGGCCGAAGCTTCAGCCGGACAGGACGGCCGACTTCTGGCTTTATGACCCTCGGGCGGATTGGGCAGCCCCTCCCGGCTCAGACTTGCTGCGAAGGCTGACCGGCCGGCTTCAGGCCGGTCAGCGAAACCTCGACGGCATCCAGACGTCCAGCAATCAGGAATCCGGGCTCTGTCACCTCGGGATAGTCTGCAGACCAGTCGCGAAAACGGTCGTTGGTCACGATCCTGACGCCGAACTCTCGCGCGGTCTGCAACAGATAGGGATCGGCCGGGGTGCCTTTCGGTACGACAAGCACCTGCTGCTGATCGACCTCGAGAAGTTTCGCGAAGTCGTGGTCGTGCATGTAGCGGTCGAAAAGCTTCCAACCCGCATTTGCGTCGAACACCAAGCTTGGCACGTATCCGAGACGCATCAGATGATCCATCACCCTGCGCACCGATTCCAGCTTGGGCGTGTTGCCGTCCCAGTGCATCACGTTGGACCCGTCGATCAACAGCCAGCCTTCGGGATTGGGCTTCGGAAGTGGCCGGGACAGCCGCCATATGTGGGGAATGAGGAATGCCAAGGCCAAAACGGCCAGCAGGACAACCCCCACGCCCATTTCGAAGGCGAAGCTCGGCGGCGCAGGGTCCGGCAGTCCGATCATCTTGAACCCGGCCAGAGGCAGAAAGGCGAAGATCATCCGGCACTCTTCTTTACACTGGACTTAGCTGCCGATCAGCGCCTTGACGCGGGCCGTGAAATCCTCGCCCCGCTTTTCGAAGTTCGGATACTGGTCAAAGCTCGCCGCTGCCGGGGCGAGCAGCACCACATCGCCCGGCTGCGCTTCTGCTGCCGCCCGAGCGACCGCCTGGTCCATCGTCTCGCAAATCTCGTGCGGGGTGTCGCCAAGCTGCAAAGCAAAGTCGCGGGCCGAATGACCGATCAGGTAGGCCTTCACCACCGTTCCCAGCACCGGCTTCAGCGCGGCAATCCCGCCGTCCTTGCCCAGGCCCCCCGCGATCCAGCGGACCTTCGGGAAGGCCTGCAAGGCTTTCGCGGCCGAGTCCACATTCGTCGCCTTCGAGTCGTTCACGAACCGGACCCCGGCCCGCTCCCCGACGAGCTGGCTGCGGTGCGGCAGGCCCGCGAAACTGTGCAATGCCCCCTCGATCAGCTTCGGTGCCAGCCCCAGCGACCGACAGGCCGCGTAGGCTGCACAGGCGTTCTGATGATTGTGGGCACCCGGCAGGCCCTTGACCTCGCGCAGGTCGATGGATGCGACCTGCCGCCCCTTCCGCCATTCCGCCAGGAACCCCTTGCGGGCAAAGACCGCCCAGCCGAACTCGTCCAGCTTCTGCCCCGACGAAATCCGGATCACCCGGTCATCCTGCGGCCCCTGCGCCAAGGCATTGGCAAGGTAACGTCCCTCGACTTCGTCCACCCCGATCACGGCGCGATCTGGCCCGCCCAACGTGAAAAGCCGCGCCTTGGCCGCGAAGTAGCCGCCCATCCCGCCATGCCGGTCCAGATGATCGGGCGAGAGGTTGGTGAACACCGCCACGTCGGGCGTCAGAGCGCGGGCCAGATCGGTCTGGTACGAGGACAGCTCCAGCACCACCACCTCGGCATCGACGGGCGGGTCGATGGACAGGACCCCCTTGCCGATGTTGCCCGCCATCTGGGTCGGCTTGCCTGCGGCTTCGAGGATGTGATGGATCAGCGCCGTCGTCGTCGACTTGCCGTTCGATCCTGTCACCGCCACAATCTTCGGCGGGGTCTCCATCTCGGTCCACTCGTCGCTGGCCGCACTTTGGAAGAACAGGCCGATGTCGTTGTCGACGGGAATCCCAAGGTCCAGCGCGCGGGCGATCACGGGGTTCGGCGTTGGGTAGAGATGCGGGATGCCAGGCGAAGTCACCAAACAAGCCACCCCCTCCAGTGCCGTCTGGCGGGACAGGTCGGTCAGGGTGAACCCCTCGGCCTCAGCCTTCGCGCGCGCCTCGGGGCTGTCGTCCCACAGCAGGGGCTCGGCCCCGCCGGCCTGCAAGGCGGCCGCCGTTGCCAGCCCGGACCGGCCCAGCCCCAGCACCGCCACCTTCTGCCCGTCGTAGCCCTTTACCGGGATCATCCGCCTGCCCCCACATTGTCCGGCACAGGGATAGGCGACGGCGCGGCAAAGGGAAAGAGGAGCCGCTTCCGCCTGCCGCGTCACATGCTAGTCTTCGCCTTGTAACCGGAGGCCGCGCCTTGCCGACCATGCCTGTCTTTCCGCGAGCCGAGACCCGCTTCGGCCCGATGTTCACCTTGCAGGGCGATACGGTTATCGGCCGGTCCTTGCGTCTTTACGGCGAGTTCGCGGGGGATGAGGTGGACAGCATCCTCGCCCTGACCCGCCCCGGCGACCATGTGCTGGACCTTGGTGCCAATATCGGCTTTCACACGCTGGCCCTGGCCCGCACCGTCGGCCCCGAAGGCCGCGTGACCGCCATCGAGCCGCAGCGCTACTGCTTCCAGCTCCTCTGTGCCAACGTCACGCTGAACCAGTTGCCGCAGGTGCACTGCCTTCGTGCCGCCGTGGGCGACGAACCGGGCACCTGCGCCGTGCCGCTGCATGACCCCACTGTTCGGCACAATGCCGGCGCGACCGCGATTTCCCCGGACGCGGGGCCGCAGACCGACAGCGTGCCCCTGATCACGGTGGACAGTCTGGACCTGCCGCGCTGCGATCTGATCAAGGTGGATACCGAAGGTTTTGAAGACCGCGTGATTGCGGGCGCTCTGGCGACCCTCGCCCGCTGCGGACCAGTCCTGTATGTCGAGGTCCACGACCGCGAGAAGCTCCAGCGGCTCGTCGGCCAGCTGAAACCCCTGGGCTACGGCCTGACGCTGCATCACACGCGCTTCTACCGGGCGACGAACCCGCAAGGCGAGGGTGCGCAGATTTTCACCCCCACTGCCGGAGGAAGCGCGCTTGTCGCGCTGCCGCCAGGGCGGACGCTGCCCGAGGGCTTACCGGGAGAACTTCGCGCGATCGGCTGAAGTGCCGGCGCCGGGGGGGCGACATCGCTCTCAGCGGACCTTGAGCGTCGCAAGGCCGATCATCGCCAGGATCAGACTGATGATCCAGAACCGGATCACGATCTGCGGCTCGGCCCATCCCTTCTTCTCGAAGTGGTGGTGGATGGGCGCCATCAGGAAGATGCGCTTCTTGGTGCGCTTGTAATAGAGGACCTGGATGATCACCGACAAAGCCTCGACCACGAACAGCCCGCCGACGATGGCAAGGACGATCTCGTGCTTGGTGCAGACGGCGATGGCCCCAAGCGCGCCGCCCAGGGCAAGCGAGCCCGTATCACCCATGAACACCGCCGCCGGCGGGGCGTTGTACCACAGAAAGCCCAGGCCCCCGCCGAACAGGGCGGCTGCGAAGATCAGAAGTTCGGAGGTTCCCGGGACGTAGTGCACGTCGAGATATTGCGTGAAGTCGACCCGGCCCACGGCATAGGCGATGATCCCCAGCGTGCCACCCGCGATCATCACCGGCATGATTGCCAGACCGTCCAGCCCGTCGGTCAGGTTCACCGCATTCGCGGCCCCCACGATGACGATCATCCCGAAGGGCACGAAGAATATGCCAAGGTTCAGCAGGGTGTCCTTGAAGAACGGAAAGGCAAGCTGATTGGTCAGCTCTGCCGGGTGGAACTGCGCCGCAGCATAGGCCGCAAGCGCCGCAATCAGCAGGCCCAGGCCCATTCGGACCTTGCCCGAGACGCCTTTGGTGTTCTGCTTGGTTACCTTGGCATAGTCGTCGGCAAAGCCAATGAGCCCGAAGGCCAGCGTCACCAGAATCACGATCCAGACGAAGGGATTGTCCAGGCGCGCCCACAGAAGGGTCGAGACCATCAGTGCCGACAGGATCAGCAGGCCTCCCATCGTCGGCGTTCCGGCCTTCGAAAGGTGCGACTGCGGGCCGTCGTCGCGGATCGGCTGACCCTTGCCCTGCTTCCGTCGCAAGAGGTCGATGAGCGGGCGGCCGAACAGGAATCCGAAGATGAGGGCGGTCACGAAGGCACCGCCTGCGCGGACGGTGATATAGCGGAAAAGGTTGAACACCCCGCCGCCATCGGAAAACTCGGCAAGCCAGTAAAACATCTAGACGGTCCCTTCTCTCGGGCTCGCGGCCTGCCCCATTTTCCGCAGAACGTCAACGACGAGGCTGACCTTCGATCCCTTGGAGCCTTTGACCAAGAGGATGTCCCCCGCGTCGATCAGGCTCCGGGTGCGGGGCACAAGGTCCTGCGCCGCCTCGACCCATTCGCCCCTTTGACGACGGGGGAGCGCTTCGTAAAGCGCTTTCATCCGCGGTCCGACGCAGTGCATGACATGGACCGCCTCAAGCCCCGGGTGTCGGGCGATGGCGGCGTGAAGCTCCGCTTCGGTGGGTCCGAGTTCCAGCATGTCGCCCAGGATGGCGATCCGGCGACCACCACCGACGCGACCGATCCCGTCCACCGGCCTGGCCGCAATCAACACGTCCAGGCTGGCAGCCATCGAGGCCGGATTGGCGTTGAAGGCGTCATCGATCAGGTCGAAGAAGGTTTCTTCGACGATGTCCAGCGTGATCCTTTCGCGCTGGCCACGACCCGCAGGCGGTATCCACCGACCAAGGTCATGCGCCGCAATCATCGGGTCCGCACCCAGGGCATCAGCCACCGCCAGCGCCCCAAGTGCGTTCAGCGCAAAGTGCCGTCCGGGGGACGAAACCTTGTACAAAACCGCCTTGCCCGCACATGTCGCCTGGCACACCGACGCTTCCTCACCGATCCTTGCGTCCAAAAGCCGCCAGTCGGCGCCTGGGCTTTCGCCGAAGCTGACCGGCTTTGCGCCGACTGCCTCAGCCTTCCCCAACAGGATCGAGGTCGTCGCGATATCGGCGTTGAAGACCGCGACGCCGCCCGGCTTCAAGCCGTCGAAGATCGACGCCTTCTCATGCGCGATGCCCTCGATGCTTTCGAAAGCCTCCAGGTGCGCGGGGGCGACTGTCGTGATCATCGCCACGTCCAGCCGGGCCTGCCGCGCCAGGGGGGCGATCTCGCCCGGGTGGTTCATGCCGATCTCGATCACCGCGAACTCGGTGTCGGCAGGCATCCGCGCCAGCGTCAGCGGCACGCCCCAGTGGTTGTTGTAGCTGGCTTCCGCCGCGTGGGTCTTGCCCTGCCCCGCCAGGATCGCCCTGAGCATTTCCTTGGTCGAGGTCTTGCCGACCGACCCGGTGACGCCCACCACCTTCGCAGAGGTCCGTGCGCGGGCAAAGGCACCCAGGGCCTCCAGCGCCGTCAGGACATCCGGCACGACAAGCAGAGGGGCGTCCGCTGAAACGCCGTCCGGCACGCGGCTGACCAGAGCCGCCGCAGCACCCTTCTCCAGCGCCTGAGCGACAAACTCATGTCCATCGCGAACGTCCTTCAACGCCACGAAAAGATCGCCCGGTTGCAGAGTCCGCGTGTCGATCGAGACGCCCGAGGCGGCCCAGGCCTTCGTCACCTGCCCGCCCGTCGCCCGTGCCGCGTCAGAGGAGGTCCACAGCATCAGATCACCCCATCCAGTGCGGCCACAGCGACGCTGGCCTGTTCCACGTCGTCGAACGGGTAGACGTCGGTGCCGATCACCTGCCCGCTTTCGTGGCCCTTCCCGGCAATCAGCAGCGCGTCGCCGGGCAGAAGCGCGTCCACCGCCCGCAGGATCGCCTCGGCCCGGTCGCCGACCTCGTACGCTTCGGGGCAGGCCGCCAGGATGGCGGCGCGGATCGACGCCGGGTCCTCGGTCCGCGGGTTGTCGTCGGTGACGTACAGCACATCGGCGTGGGCCTGCGCCGCAGCACCCATCAGGGGACGCTTGGTCCGGTCACGGTCGCCCCCTGCGCCAAAGACCACGATGATCCGTCCCATCACATGCGGGCGCAACGCGCGCAGCGCCGTCTCGATCGCGTCGGGCGTATGGGCGTAATCCACATAGACCGCCGCCCCGTTCTTTCGGGTGGCCGCAAGCTGCATCCGACCCCGCACGCCCGTCAGGCGCGGCAAGACTGCGAGCACAGCCTCGGGTGCATCGCCCGCCGCCATCGCTAGACCGGCGGCCACGGCCACGTTCTCGGCCTGAAAGGCCCCGATCAGCGCCAGCCGGGTCTGGAACGCACGCCCCTGCCACAGATACCGCACCTCCTGGCCCGTCGGATCAGGGCGCGTGGCGGCGATCTGGAGGTCCGCCCCCTGCCCCTTGCCCACGGTCAACACCCGCAAGCCCCGCGACAGCGCCAGTTCGGCCATCTCGGACCCCTTTGCGCCGTCCAGGTTCACCACCGCCACCGCGTCTTCGGGCAGAAGGCGGGTGAACAATTGCGCCTTGGCCTCGAAATAGGCCTCCATCGTGCCGTGATAATCGAGGTGGTCCTGAGTCAGGTTGGTGAAGCCACCCGCGCGCAGTCGCACCCCGTCCAGCCGCCGCTGGTCGATCCCGTGGGAGGAGGCCTCCATCGCCGCATGGGTCACGCCGCCCTGCGCCGCCGCCGCCAGCAGCTTTTGCAAGGTCACCGGGTCCGGCGTCGTGTGCCCAGACGGGGCGGTCCATGAGCCCTCGATCCCCGTGGTTCCAATGTTGATCGCTTCATGGCCCAAGGCCGCCCAGATCTGCCGGGTAAAGGTCGCGACGGACGTCTTGCCGTTGGTTCCCGTCACCGCCACCATCACCTCGGGCTGCACGCCGAACCACAGCGCCGCGGCACAGGCCAGCGCTGCACGCGGGTCTTCGGCCACCACCAGCGCCACGTCGGTATCAGCCAGTGCATCCGAGGCCAGCCGCGCACCCGCGGCATCGGTCAGCACCGCGGCCGCGCCCTGCTCCAAAGCCATTTCGACGAACTGCGCGCCATGCACCGCCAATCCGGGCAGTGCGGCAAACAGCATCCCGGCCCGCACCGCTCGGCTGTCGGCCGTCAGCCCCGACAGAGCCGGATCACGTCCGGCCCGGGCCGTCAGCCCCAGGTCGGAAAGCCGTTTCGCGCGCGCTGTCATGTGAAACCCCCGTCAGTTGCTGGCGGCAGTTACCGCATCCACGGCGACAGGTTCAAGCTTGGGCCTGAGCCCCATAAGCGGAGCGACGCGCCGGATGATCTCGGCCGCGACCGGCACCGCCGTCCAGCCTGCCGTGCGCCGGGTTTCCGAAAGCGTGTCATCCTGCGGCTCGTCCAGGGTGACGATCAGCACGTATTGCGGATTGGAGGCCGGGAAGATGGAGGCGAAGGTGTTCACCACCTTGTCGTCATAGTAGCCGCCCGTCTTCTTCGGCTTGTCCGCGGTCCCGGTCTTGCCCGCCACCTCGTAGCCGGGCACATCGCCCAGGCTGGCCGTGCCTTCCGTCACCACACGACGCAGCATGGCGACCGAGTCGAGCGCGGTCTTTTCGCTCATCACGCGGACCCCCGTCGTCGGACCCTCACGTTTCAGAAGCGTCGGCTTGATCGCCACGCCGCCGTTGGCGATTGCCGCATAGGCAGCCGCAAGATGCAGCGGGCTGGCGGACATGCCGTGGCCGTAAGAGGTGGTGATCGTCACGATTTCTGGCCACTTCTTCGGGATCAGGGGCTTGGCTCCCGGCGCTTCGATCAACTCCACCGGAGTTGGCTCGAAGAACCCCAGCGATTTAAGGAACGCCTGCTGCCGCAAGGGTCCGATCATCAGTGCGATATGCGCCGTCCCGACGTTCGAAGACTTTGCGATGACATCGGTCACCGACAGGAGCGGGCCATAGTTCTTGCCTTCGAATTCCTTGATCTTGTGCTTGCCCCACTGCATCGGCGCATTGGCGTCCACCAGCGTCTCGGGTGTGACCAGGCCCAACTCCATCGCCTGCGCCGCGGCAAATATCTTGAAGGTCGACCCCAGTTCGTAGACCCCCTGCACCGCCCGGTTGAACAAGGGGCTGTCCCCCGGTTCGGCGTTCTTGTCGACGATGGGCGTCGGTCGGTCGTTCGGATCAAAGGTCGGCAGCGAGGCCAGTGCCAGGATCTCTCCGGTCCGGGCATCCATCAGGATCGCGGCCGCGCCCTTGGCGTTCAGCATCCCCATGCCAGCCGCGAGCACCTCTTCGATGGTGGATTGCAGGGTCAGGTCGATGGACAGTGTCAGCGGCTTGCCGCCCTGCGCGGGATCACGCAGGCGCGCATCCAGCGCCTTCTCGATCCCTGCAACCCCGATGACTTCCGCCGAATGCACGCCTTCCGCGCCGAAAGAGGTTCCTCCCAACACATGGGCGGCCAGCGCGCCGTTGGGGTAAAGCCGCATCTCGCGGGGGCCGAAAAGTAGGCCGGGGTCGCCGATCTCGTGCACCTTCTGCATCTGCTCTGGCGACAGGACCTTCCGGATCCAGACGAAACTGCGCCCGTCGGTAAAACGCCGCTCCAGCGCCTTGGCGTCCAGTTCGGGGAAAAGCTCGGCCAGCTTTTGTGCGGTGCCCTTGGGATCGACCATCACCTTGGGATGGGCATAAAGCGCGTGGGTCGTCATGTTTGTGGCCAACACGCGACCGTTTCGGTCGGTGATGTCCGCCCGCTGGGCGATGATCTCGGCTCCCGGCGCGCTGGCCCGCGGCTCCATCGGTTCGGTCGCCGCCATCAGGCCCATCCGTGCCCCGATCGCGCCAAAGGCCATGACGAAGCTTGCGCACAGGATCAGTAGCCGGAACTGTGCGCGCCCCCGCGCCTTTTCCCGCATCACCTCGTGCCGAAGCTTCAGGTTTTCTTTCTCGATGGCGTCGGGGTTCAGGCCGTCCTGGCGCGCCTGAAGGATCCGGGCAAGTGGACGAAGCGGCGTGCGCATCACAATCCCTCCGCGTCAGAGCTGACCGTGCCCTGGACATCCTGCGGAAAGCTGATGTCCGGCAGTTTCGCGGTCGGATAGGCCACCTGCGCCGCAGCCCCGAACTGCGACGGCTCCATCGGAAGCAGGCCCAGCCGGTCGAAGTTCACCGTCGCAAGCTCGCGCAGGCGGTCGGGACGGTTGAGGTAGGCCCATTCGGCCCGCTGCACCGACAGGCCTTCGCGCAGGCCCACGATCTGGCGTTGCAGGGCCTGCACCTCCTTCAGCGCGGCCTGGGTCGCATAGTTCTCGCGGTAGGCCCAGAACCCGAGCGCGATCAGGGCCAGAAACGACAGGATATACAGCACGGGGCGCATCTAGCGGCGACCTTTCTTCTGGATTTCCGGCAAGCCCAGCTCCGCCGGGGCAAGCAACACCGCAGAAGCCGTCGTCCGCCGCCCGACCCGCAGCTTGGCCGACCGCGCGCGTGGATTGCGGGCGACCTCTGCGTCGTCGGGTGCAACGGCCTTGCGGGTGACCATCTCGAACCGCGCGGTCTTGTCGGCCCGAGCCGGGGCATAGCGATTGGCGTTGGATTCCTGGCCGCTGGCAAGCTGGAAGAACCGCTTCACGATCCGGTCCTCCAGCGAATGGAACGTCACCACGGCCAGCAACCCGCCCGGCTTCAGCGCCCGTTCGGCGGCGGCCAGCCCTTCGGCAAGCTCCTGGAATTCGGTGTTCACGGCGATCCGGATTGCCTGGAAGCTGCGCGTGGCGGGGTGCGATTGTCCCGGCTTCGGACGCGGCAGGCACTTAGACACGATTTCGGCCAGCTTTGCCGTGGTCTGGATCGGCTCGACCGTCCGCGCGGCAACGATGGCATGGGCAATCCTCCGCGACGCCCGCTCTTCGCCGTAGTGATACAGGACATCGGCCAGTACGCCCTCGTCCGTGTCGTTCACGAGGTCTGCCGCCGAAGGCCCCGACTGGCTCATCCGCATGTCCAGCGGGCCATCCCGCATGAAGGAGAACCCGCGCTCGGCCTGGTCAAGCTGCATCGAGCTGACGCCAAGGTCCAGCACCACGCCATCCAGCGGCTCACCGGCCAGTGTATCCAGATGGGAAAACGTCCCCGCCACCAGCCGCACCCGATCGCCATAGGGCGCAGCCCAGTCAGCCGCCATTACCAATGCCAGCGGATCGCGGTCCACCCCGACCACCCGGTCAGCCCCGGCGGCCATCAGCGCGCGCGTGTACCCGCCCGCGCCCAGCGTCCCGTCCAGCCAAAGGCCGGAAACCGGAGCACATTCCCGAAGGATCGCCTCGATCAATACCGGGACATGGGGATCTTCATTGCGGCGGCCAGATTCGGGAGACGGGGGCAGCGGACCCTTCATCGCCCTACCCCGTCCGCTTGTGCCGCCCGACAAGCGTCAGCGGATCGATCTCGTCGTCATCCTCGGCGTCCAGCTCGGCCTCGTAGACCTCGCGACGATACAGGCGGAACCGGTTGGTGAAACCCGCAAACGCCGCCTCGGCATCGCCTGGCAGATCGCCGGCAAAACCCATCTTCTCGCGCACGCGCTGCGGCAGGACGATGCGTCCATCGGCGTCGATCTCGACCATCACCGAACGGCTGATCAGATCACGCTCGGCCCGCACCCGTTCCGGCGAGCCCATGTCCATCGCCTCGATATCCGCGGCCAGCCGATCCGCGCCCTGCTTGGAGTAACATTCGACGAAATTCCGCGTCTTGCCGCCGTATACCATGTACAGCCGCGCGCCGCCTTTTTCGCCTTTCTGGGGATCGTCCGCATTCAGAACGGCACGAAAGGCAGCCGGGATCGAGACCCGCGCCTTCCCGTCTACCTTCTGGTAGAACTCGCCTCTGAACGCCTCTGCCATCGCCCTGCGGCCTTTTCAAAACCCAAACCAGTCCGAGGCGATGGAAATAAAAAGGCGGATCGGGTTGCTGCCACTACCCGATCCGCCGCTGTCCCATCGCTGGGCGTCCAGCTACGCGCGCCACCTGGGGGAGATGTCTGCTCGCTCGCGCGCCGGATCTGTACGTCCGATGAAAGGGGCTGCCTGTATGAAGCTGCCTTACGCCTATTCGGGGTCTTGTAGCTGCCCCTGCCTAGTCACTTGCCCATCTCATCGTCGTGAAGAGAAGGTGCATGGGATTGCATGGGAAAGCAAGGGAAAAGTTGGGTGGGATGAAGCATTATCTTGTGTCGCAGGTGTCGATAACCCAGCATCTTGTGTGGTTTTTCCAGCACGACCAACAACCAATAGATTAGGAGATGGTAAACGCCACCTACATCTTGTGGATTCGTCACGGGTGGTGACGGTCCCGTGATCTCCCATGAAGTTTCGCGACTTCTTGGCAACCTGAACAAAAGGACCCAATCTGCCAGTAAAACTGCCGGAATCTGACGCGGGAGAACAGCATTTTGCCGCCGTTTCCCACGATTTCCCGTGCTTGTGATTCGGAAAGCGCACCCAAGGAGGGAAAGATCCATCGCGCCCGGTGGCGGCAAAGGCCCCGGACCACCCTCAGCGGCCGAAAAGCAGCCGCAGATAGCGCTCGAGGTGATCAAAGGCCGCCCGCGCGGGTGCGGCGTCGTCCAACGCCTTGGCCAGGATGATCCCGCCCTGCGTCGCGACCTGGAACTGCTGCGCGAGGCTTTCAGCCGTCACCCCGGAAACCGGGTGCTCTGCCAGAGCCGCCTTCAGGTGCGGTAGAACATGGTCAAAGCCCGAGCGGATGCTGCGCTCTGCTGCCGCGCGGATCGGGGGGGAACTTTCATAGGCCTCCTGCACTGTCGTTCCGGCAACGCAGGAAAACTCGGGCAGCGGCTGGCCAAGAAGCTCTCGCCGCAGGTCGATATAGGCGAATACCCGGTCCAGAGGATCGAACAGTGCATTGTAGGGATGCTGGGCAAACATCGCCCCGGTCATCTGGGTCCAGTCATCGACCAGCGCCACACCCAGAGCCTCCTTGGACGGGAAATGGTGGAAGAACGCACCTTTCGTCACCCCGGCCGCCGCGCACAGATCATCAACGGAAGTCGCGGCAAAGCCGCGGTGACGCACCATGCTGCGCGCGGCATCGATCAGCCGCGCGCGCGCTTCGCCCCTGGGAACACGGGTGGTTATCGTCACTCTGTCACCGACTTGACCATCAGTCCTTGTCCCAAAGCGCGGGGTCGGGAGTCAACACCGCCCACAGGATATCGAATGGATCGCGCACCATTCCCCAATCGTCGCCCCAGGGTTGCCGACCATAAGGCACCGCGACCGTGCATCCCGCCGCCACCGCCCGATCGAACCAGGTCTGCCCGTCGCCCACCACCAGTTGCAGATGCCCCCGCGCAAATGGAGACCCGGTGGGAGACCCCTCACCGACATGGTCGGTCAGCATCAGGGTGCCGCCATTCACCGCGACCTGGAGGTGCATGTAATGACCAGGCTGGCCGGGCGTTTCCATCCGCCCGATGTCGCGGGCCCCGAAGGCCTTCATGTAGAAATCGGCTGCTTCACCCGCCTTTCCGGCAAGGCTCAAGTAGGGGATGACACCCTGCATGATCCGGTCCTCGGGGCGATAGCGTTGGTCTTGGGATATGTCGTTCATCTTTTCCTCCCATGATGATCAGTAGCTGCCGGTGCGCATCGCCCCGGCGGGTCTGTAGGTGGACAGGATCACGCCCGACGGCGTGGCCGTGGTTGAGATCAGCTTCAACTCGCTGGCTGCGACGGTATCGGAATACAGGCGCTTCCCCCGACCGATCAGAACCGGGAAAACCAGAAGCAGCACCTCATCCGCCAGTCCCTTGGCGATCAGCATCGGCGTCAGGGTCGAACTGCCCCAGACGATCAGGTCCGGTCCATCGGCCTGCTTCACCTTGCGAACCCCTGCGGCGATGTCTGACCCAAGGCTTTCAACTGGCCCCCAGTCCAGGCTTTCGGGCCTGTGGGTCGCGACGAACTTTCGCGCGCCGTTCAGGCTGTCGGCCATCGGGCCTGTCTGTTTCGGCCAGTAACTGGCGAAGATGTCATAGGTCTTGCGCCCCAGAAGCAGATCGAAGTCCCTGCCTTGCGCCGCGTCGATGGCCGCCCCGCCTTCTTCCGACTGGTGTGGAAAGGCCCAGCCGCCATTCGCGAACCCGTTCTCGGTGTCCTCCTGCGGCCCGCCGGGCCCCTGGATCACCCCGTCAAGCGAGATGTGTTCGATGATCCGGACCGTCCGCATCGCTCAGGCCATCTCAAGCGCGGCGGCCTCGACCGCGGCGATGTCGATCTTGCCCATCTGCATGACCGCCGCCAGCGCCCGGCCCGCC
The DNA here is from genome assembly GCA_031412255.1 of Paracoccaceae bacterium. Classification (GTDB taxonomy): domain Bacteria; phylum Pseudomonadota; class Alphaproteobacteria; order Rhodobacterales; family Rhodobacteraceae; genus Tabrizicola. The sequence continues at coordinate 16,863 of JANOCQ010000272.1, forward strand.
CGCGCCTTGTCGGGGTCCGTCATCAGGTCATAGACCAGCGCCGGCACCACCTGCCACGACAGACCATAGCGGTCCTTCAGCCAGCCGCAGGGTCCATGGCTGCCGCCATCCGCCGCCAAAGCCTCCCACAGCCGGTCGGTCTCGGCCTGATCCGGTGTCTTGACCGAGATCGAGACGCACTCCGAAAGGGGAAACATCGGTCCGGCATCCAGGATCTGGTAGGGCACCCCGTTCAGCGTGAAATCCACCACCTCGAAGAACGATTTCCCGTCCGGTCCGCCGTTGGTGCTAGAGTAGCTGCTTTCGACCCTGCTGTTCGGGATCAGGCTGCAATAGAAGTCAGCCGCTTCATGGCCGCGACCGTTGAACCAAAGCACTGTGCGAATGTTGTGCGTCATCTTCTTTCCTCCGTTGAAGCAAGCCGTCTCCTGCGACTCATGGGCGCAGGAAGCAAGATACCAACCAGTTGGTATGTAATCAATCCCAAACACCCGCCAAAGCAAAAACCCGCCACAGGGCGGGTTTCTGGCAGCGTCGCGATGTGGAAAGCTCAGCTCATCCCGCCCGCGATCAGCCGGTCGGCCAGCGCCAGGTAGGGCGAGGCCAGCACACTGTCGGTCGCCGCAATTGGCGTCCCGCTGTCGCCCGCCACCCGCACATCCAGCGCCAGCGGAAGTTCCCCCAGGAACGGCAGATCCAGCTTCCGCGCCTCGGCCGCCACACCGCCGTGGCCGAAGATGTGGCTCTCATGGCCGCAGTTCGGGCAGACATAGGTCGACATGTTCTCGATCAGCCCGAGAACCGGAGTCTTCAGCTTGGAAAACATGTCCAGCGCCTTGCGCGCATCCAGCAGCGCCACATCCTGCGGGGTGCTGACGACAATCGCGCCGGTCAACTGGGTCCTCTGGCACAGCGTCAGCTGCACATCGCCCGTCCCCGGCGGCAGGTCTATTATAAGGACGTCCAGCTTGCCCCAGGCCACCTGCCCCAGAAGCTGCTGCAAGGCCCCCATCAGCATCGGCCCGCGCCAGACCACCGCCTCGTCCTCCTTAAGCATCAGGCCGATCGACATCATCGTGACGCCGTGCGCCACCAGGGGTTCGATGATTTTCCCGTCCGGGCTCGAGGGCCGCTTCGACACCCCCATCATCTTCGGCTGGCTCGGCCCGTAGATGTCGGCGTCCAGCAAGCCGACGCGCCGCCCCCTTCGCGCCAGAGCCACCGCCAAATTTGACGCCACCGTCGATTTTCCCACACCGCCCTTCCCCGAGGCCACCGCGATGATCCGGTCGATCCCCGAGATCTTCTGCGGACCGCCCGTCTGTGGCGTCGGATGCTGCCCGATCTTCAGCGACGGCGGCGCTGCCTTGGCCGCCGGTCCATGCGCCGTCATCACCACCTGCACCGAAGTCACCCCCGGCAAAGCCTTCAGCATCGCCTCCGCCTCGGCCTGCGCGGGACCCAGCGCCCGCGCCTCGTCGGGCGTCGCCGCCTCGAGGACGAAGCGCACCACCCCACCATCGACCGAGAGCGCACGAATCAGATCGCGGCTGACCAGATCGCCTCCGCCGGGATGCGGGACCCTCTGCAACACGCCCATCACAAGGTCCCGATCCACCGCCATCGTTTCAACTCCGCTGAAGATTTGCACTAAGGTCGTAGCGTTTCATCGCAAGGGCAAGGTCCGTTGACCAAACGCTCAAAAATTCGGCGAAGACCTTGGTAAATCATGACATTTTCGTGACCTCAGCCATGCGTTTGCTGCATGGCAGCATTGCCGAGACCCGCTATTGTGCATCTGCAGCATGAGGTCCATGTTACCCCTAACAGCGCGACAGAACGTTGCTGACCTAACCGAAGAGGCTTGAGTGACATGGCTTATGTGAACACCAACTCCATCGCCCGCAAGGGTTTCGCTGACCGCCTGGCGTATCTGAAGGACTCCGTCCTGACCGCGATCAACCAGCGCCGCGTCTACGCCCGTACCGTGGCTGAACTGAATTCTCTGTCCGACCGTGAGTTGACCGATCTCGGCATCTCGCGCCTCGGCATCACCGAGATTGCCCGCGAGGCAGCCTACGGCAAGTAAGAATTCGTCCGGGTCCGCCTCCTCCCCGGACCCATGACGATTGCGGCGATGCCCCTCCTCCTCCCTGGGCAAAGCCGCGCCTTCTTCGGACCCTCGGGTCCAACCTGATCGGGTGCCAACCCTCCTCCCTGGCATCTGGTACTGCGGCGGCGCCAACCTCCTCCCTGGCGTCGCCGCGCAAACCATCCCCAGGCCCCACCCACCCCCCGGGGCTGAACGGACCAGCGCCGGTGCCGCGCCACCGCCCTGGCTCCGTCGCCCCCATTCCGGGCCGCAACGGCCTGAACGAGATCGGGTGCCAACCCTCCTCCCTGGCATCTGG
>JANOCQ010000273.1:0-16350 GCA_031412255.1 Paracoccaceae bacterium
CCTGCACGCCACCCGCCCGGATCCCCGGAACCTTCAGCCTCTGGTCCAGCGTTTCGCGCCACTCACCACCGCCCATCTGGAGGGCTCCCTTGCGCAAGCCGCCCGGTTCGCGCAGGATCTCCTGGCCGATCCCGTTTTAACGGTCGCGCTGCACGGCGACCTTCACCACGACAATGTCCTCACCAGCCCGCGCGGCTGGCTGGCCATCGACCCGAAAGGCATCGCCGGCGACCCGGCCTATGAGCCCGCAAACGCCTTCCGCAATCCCGAAGGTCTGGGTCCGCGTCTGGTCGATCCAGACCGTGTGCAGACTATGGCCGCTGTCTTCTCAGAACGCCTCGGCCACTCCCGGCGTCGCCTCCTCGGCTGGGCCGCGGCTCACTGCGCCCTCTCGACCCGCTGGGCGCGAGAGGCGGGACAGGACTGCGCCGAGGACTTCCGGCTTCTCCCCCTCCTCCTCACAGCCCACGCCGCGTGCTGAGGGCGACCTTTCTTCAGCCTTTCACATTTGTTCAAATATCCCCGCCGGAGGCAAATCCCGAGCCGTTTTGCGTCCTTAACGCAAAACGGCGAGACAAAATGCGTGCGCGGAACGCGCTCGATTAGAAAACCGCTCCCTCCACCAAGACATTAAGAAATCCTGAACGGAAAAAGCTAAGCCGTTGACATGTTGATATAATCAAAGTCTGTCCACCGTGGGCACCTCAGAAGAACCCCCGCGGGATCAGCCGATGCTCCCAGGCATCCCTTTCCAGCTCCTCCCGGAAATCCGGGTGGGCGATCGAGATCAACGCCCGCGCCCGCTCGGCAATCGACCGCCCCTTCAGGTTCACCATCCCGTATTCCGTCACCACATACATCATGTCCGTCCGCGGCGTCGTCACCACATTGCCCCGGGTCAGCGCCGTCACGATCCGGCTCCGCCGCTCCCCCTTCTTGTCGTAGGTGGAGGCAAGGCACATGAAGCTTTTCCCGCCCTTCGACCCGTAAGCCCCCCGCGCGAACTGGAGCTGCCCCCCGGTCCCCGGGGTATGCCGGAACCCGTCCGTCTGGGACGCCGCCTGGCCTTGCAGGTCGATCTGGGTGGTGTTGTTGATCGACACCACCCGGTCGTTCCGCATGATGTTGTGCGGCAGGTTGGTGTAGTCCACCGGGTGGAACTCCACCTCCGGGTTCCGGTTGACGAAGTCGTACAGATACTGCGCCCCCAGTGCGAAGGTGCAGACCATCTTCCCCGCGTTCAGCTGCTTTCGCGCCCCCGTCACCCGCCCCGCGCGATAAAGGTCCACGATCCCGTCCGTCATCATCTCGGTATGGATGCCCAGGTCCGAAACCGGGCTTTCCGCCAGCAGCGAACAGACCGCATTCGGCATCCCCCCGATCCCGATCTGCAGGCAGGACCCATCTTCGACTTCTGCCGCGATCAGGCGGGCGACGGCCTTGTCGACCTCGGTGGCGGGGGACTTCGGCAGTTCTGCCATCGGGTGGTCAAAGCCGGGGATGATGTAGTCGACCTCGGACACATGCACCCCGGTCCCCTCGCCCATCACGTAAGGCAGGGTCGGCGTCTCCTCGACGATCACCACGCGCCCCCGCTCCACCAGCGCCCGCATCCACAGAATATTCGGGCCGAAGTTGAAGAAGCCCTGCGCATCCATCGGCGCGGTCTTGAAGACCACGATGTCGGGCGGGTCGATGAAGCGGCGGTAGTAGTCCGGCACCTCGCCCAGGTTCACCGGCAGATAGTGCGCCATGCCGGCGTCGTGCTTGCGGCGGTCGTAGCCGGAAAAATGGGTGGAGAACCAGTGAACATGTTTCGTCTCGGGGTCGGCCTCCAGGACGGCGCGGGGGCGGGCGGTCAGCACCGAGCGGAAGCGGAGGTTCGTGACATCCCCCAGCCGCCTTGCCAAAGCCTCGTCAAAGGCGTCGGGCTGGCCAAGTGCCGCGCCGTAGTCGAGCCACATGCCTGACTGGACAAGCCCCGCCGCTGCTTCGGCCGTGATCCGTTTCGCCGCCTTCGCCATCGTGTCCCCCCGGATGTCCAAGGCAGTCAAGCACGCGGGCCGGGGGTCTGCCAAGCCTCAGGTGGTCGCGCTGATTAGCGCTGTCCCTCCCACGGCCAGCACCGCGCCGACCCAGGCCAGCGGCCCCGGAATGCGCCGGTAGACGATCCAGACCATCGGCAGGATCAGGATCGGGGTTGTGGACGAAAGGGTCGTCACGATGCCCACGTCCCCCCGCGCCAGGGCGGCCATCAGGAAGGACATCCCGACGACCATCCCCGCCACGGCGGAAAATCCGATCTGGCGGATCGCCACGGACGAGGGCAGGGCGGTCGGCCGGAACGCCGGCAGCATCAGAAGGAGGATGAAGAACAGGGCTCCGGTCCCCGACCGCACCGCCATTGCGGCCACCGGGTCTGCACCGGCCAGCATCGCGGGGCGGGCGAGAAGGCTGCCCAATGCCTGCGCGAAAGCGGTGACGAGGCCCAGCCCGATCCCGATCCACAGGGGCTTGGGGTTCCGCGCGCCTTCGTCCCGACCTGGCCCCATGACCGCAAGTGCGATCCCGGCGACAATCAGCCCGACGCCCGCAGCCTGGATCAGGCTGACGGTCTCGTCCCGGAAGCCAAAGCCCAAGGCCAGCGCAAAGGGCGAGGCGGTTGTGAACAGAAGGGCTAGATGCGCGGGCCGGTGTACTGGATCGTCGCGATATTGCTCAGCGAGCCGACCATGATCCCCGATGCCGAGGAGGCCGTCAGCCAGAGGACCATCGTCAGGTCCAAGCTTTGCCAACCCCCCGTCAGCGCGACGATGGCAGCGGTCATCAGGAACGCGAGGCTCATCTGCCAGCGCGACAGTTGCAGCGGGCCGACCCGGCCCGAAACGCTGTCGATGAACATGGCCGAAGCCGCAAAGGCCGCCGCCGCTGCAAGGGACAGGGCGACGGCCAGCACGGTTGTCAGATCACCTTCGCGATGGCAGCGGCCAAGATCGGCACGGTCTTCGCGTTCAGGCCGGCGATGTTGATCCGGCTGTCGCCGACCATGTAGATGCCGTGTTCCTCGCGCAACCGGTTCACCTGGGCTTCGGTCAGACCCAGACGGCTGAACATGCCGCGGTGGTGGGAGACGAAGTCGAAGCGGTCGGAGTTGGTCGCGCGGCGGAGTTCATCCGCCAGCGACTTGCGCAACGAAAGCATGTTCTGGCGGACCTCTTCCAACTCGGCCTTCCAGTCGGCGGTCAGCGCCTGATCCTCCAGGATCATCGTCACCAGCCGCGCGCCGTGGTCGGGCGGGAAGCTGTAGTTCTGGCGGTTCAGGAAGTTCAGGTTGCCCTGCACCACAGCCTTGCGGTCGGGGGAGGTCAGGGCGACAAGGATGCCCGTCCGCTCGCGGTAGATGCCGAAGTTCTTCGAGCAGCTTGCGGCGATCAGCACCTCGGGGAAGGCGTCGGCGATCTTGCGGGTGGCGGCGGCGTCTTCCTCCAGCCCGTCACCGAAGCCCTGGTAGGCGAGGTCGACGAAGGGCACGGCGCCCTTGCGTTGCAGAAGGGTAATCACCTGATCCCACTGGTCCCCATCAAGGTTTGCGCCCGTCGGGTTGTGGCAGCAGCCGTGCAGAAGGACGGCATCCCCGGCGGTGACGCCTTCAAGGTCGGCCAGCAGCCCGGCGAAGTCGATGCCCGAGGTGGCCACGTCGAAGTAGCGATACTCCACCCCGGTCATGCCGAGATACTTCACGATGGACGGATGGTTGGGCCAGGTCGGCGCCGACATCCAGACGCGGGCCTTGGGGTTGGCCATCTTGATCAGTTCCAGCGCCTGCCGGATCGCGCCGGTGCCGCCGGGGGTGGCCACCGAAGCGGCGCGGTCGGCGTAGCCTTCGCCCAGGATCATCGAGACGAGGGCGGCGTTGTAGGCGGGTTCACCGGCGAGGCCGGTGTAGGTCTTGGTCTTCTCCGTCTCCCACAGCTGCTTTTCCGCCGCCTTGACCGCGCGCATCACCGGGGTCAGGCCGTTCGCGTCCTTGTAGACGCCGACGCCAAGGTCGATCTTGGTGGTCCGGGGGTCGTCCCGGTACATGGCGATAAGTTGCAGGATCTTGTCCTGCGGCTGGGGATTCAGGGTTTCGAGCATCAAATTTCCCGCAGTTTGATGGGCAAACGCCCAGTGCCACAAGGCGCGCGGGACGGCAAGCGCGGTCAGGCGCCCGTCGCGACCCGCAGATCGTCATACATGCCCCACTCAGCCCAGGAGCCATCGTAAAGCGCATGGTTCCGGTGGCCCATCCGCTCCAGCGCGAGGCTTAGAACCGCTGCCGTCACGCCAGAGCCGCAGCTGGTGATGGCAGGTTTCTTCAGGTCGATCCCGGCAGATTCGAACACCTGCTTCAACTCGGGCGGTGACTTCATCGTGCCGTCGGGATTCAGGACATCGGCAAAGGGCAGGTTTTTCGATCCCGGAATATGGCCCGAGCGCAGACCGGCGCGGGGTTCCGGTGCCTCGCCCCGGAAACGGGGGGCCGCGCGGGCGTCGATGATCTCGGCCTCGCCCAACTTCGCGGCATGGGCAACCTGCGTGACGTCCTTCACCAGATGGTTCTGGCGACTGATGGTCATGTGCCGGTCACGCACGACGGGAGGCATGTCCTCGACCTCACGGCCTTCGGCCTGCCTTTTCGGAAAGCCGCCATCCAGCACGGCCACGTCGGTCTTGCCCATCAGCCGGAAGGTCCACCAGACCCGGGCGGCGCTGAAGATGCCCGCGCCGTCGTAGATCACCACCTGATGCCCGTCACCCACCCCCATCGCCCGCATCCGGGAGATGAACTTTTCCGGCGGGGGGGCCATGTGCGGCAGGCTGGAGCGCTGGTCGGAAATCTCGTCGATATCAAAGAAGCGCGCGCCGGGAACGTGGGCAGCGGCGTATTCGGCCCTGGCATCGCGGGTCTGCGCGGGAAGATACCAGCTGGCGTCCAGGACCCGCAAGTCAGGGTCGCGCAGGTGCTTTGCCAGCCAGTCGGTCGAGACCAGCGTTTTGGGGTCGTCCTGCGGCGATGGGGTCATGCGGGCCTCCCGGGGGGTTTTCCGGATATATCCACGGGAGCATGAGCCACGCAAGCGGTGCGGGGACAGGTCCGCCCCGCACCGCCGTTGTTTACTGCACCAGGGCCTTCTTCAGCATCCCGGCAATGGCTGTCAGGATCGCTCCACCGACGCCGCCGCCGGCAACCGACTGGACCAGCGCACCGATGTCGAGGCCCGCCGCCGCATCTGCCGCGGCCGCCGGATCACCGCCCAGCATGCCCATCAGAAGGCCACCAAGCCCGCCCCCGACAGCGCCGACAACCGAGTTCCCCGCCGTCCCGAGGCTGAGGTTCTTGAGCCCCGCACCAGCAGCATTGCCGCCCACAAGACCCGCTATGATCTGGATGATAAGTTCCATTACCCGTAACTCCCACTGTCTGCCGGTTCCCGCACCGTGTTTCCGCGGCTTATGCCCCGGACATGCGGTCCGGTGTGGGAAAAAGTGGCAGATTGCAGCAGGTCGGGCAAGAAATGTTTGATCTGTGCAAAGATCAGCCGCGACTGTTCTGCTTCATCAGGCGCGCCTTGTCGCGGTCCCAGTCGCGCTTGGCGCTGGTCTCGCGCTTGTCGGCAAGCTTCTTGCCTTTGGCGATGCCCAGCTTCAGCTTCACGATCCCGCGGTCGTTGAAATACATCTTCATCGGCACGATAGTCATGCCTTCGCGCCCGACGGCGGACCACAGGCGTGACAGTTCCTTCTTCGACACCAGAAGCTTGCGCCGCCGCCGTTCGTCATGCCCGAAGGTCTTGGCCTGCAGGTAGGGTGCGATGTAGCCGTTGATCAGCCACAACTCGCCGCCTTCGACACTGGCGTAGCTTTCCGCGATGTTCGACCCACCCTGACGCAGGCTTTTGACTTCAGAGCCGAACAGCATGATGCCGGCCTCGAGATCGCTCTCGATGCTGTAGTCAAAGCGCGCGCGCCGATTCTCGGCGATCAGCTTGGAGTTGGGATCGGACTTGGCCACCATGATGATCGTCAGATAAGGTCTGGGGAAAGGTTAGTCCAGAAGGCACACCATGTTACTTCAAATCGCGATGGGGTCGGGGCTGCTGGTCCTGAATGTGCTGGTCATGGCCGTGGCGGCGCTGCTCTTGGAAAGCGCCTTCCGGGTGGGTCATCCATGGCTCGTCCGTCCACCGCAGCGGTTGAAGCTGGTTCTCTTGCTGGTGGCCGTCGGGATCTGGGTGCTGCTGGTGCTGACTGTGAACATCTGGATCTGGGCCTACGTGCTGTTCGAGACCGGGGTTCTCAAATCCATGGAGGAAGCGCTTTACTTTGCGATCGTGGCCTTCTCGACCCTGGGTCTGGGCGACGTCGTGCCGAAGGATGATTGGCGCATCTTCGCGGCGATGGCTGCAGTGAATGGCCTTCTGAGCTTCGGCCTGCTGACGGCACTTCTGGTCGAGGCGCTGCGCCAGGTCCGAATGGCGCAGCTTGAGACGCAAGACAAGGCCTAGCCCTTAAGCTCGTCCGTGATCCGGACCGGTCCCACCGCGCCTTTCAGTTTGGCGCGGTAGATGACCACGCCCTCGGCCACCCGCATCACATAGGTGCGCGTTTCGGCGAAGGGGATGGTCTCGATCCAGTCGACCACGTCCACATCCGCTCGTCTCGGGTCGCCGAACTCCCCGATCCAGCGCCGGGGCCGACCGGGGCCGGCGTTGTAGCCTGAAGCGATCAGCGCGATGGAGGGTCCGAATTCCTCGGCCATCTCGGCCAGGTAGGCCGCGCCCATCGTCACGTTATAGGCCGGGTCCGAGATAAGCTTGGCGGCATCGAAGGGCTTGCCCAGCTTGCCTGCCATCAGTTTCGCCGTTCCGGGCAGGACTTGCATCAGCCCTCGCGCATCGGCAGATGACCGTGCGGTCGGGTCGAATTCGCTTTCTCGTCGCGCAATGGACAGGGCAAGCGCCCGGCTGACCTTCAGCCCATCCGGTACGAAGTCGGGCACCGGGTAGTACGCATTCGGCAGGATCAGCCCACGCTCGGCCGCCTGCTTGGCGACAAGAACGGCCAGGTGCGGCTCGCCCCAGGCAAGGGTCATGTCGGCAAGTTGAGCGATGCCGGTATCGTCTAGACCCTCGCCCAGATGCAGCAGGAACCGCTTGCCAAGCGTCCGGTCCCCGGCATTGAACAGCAACTGTGCGGCTGCCAGGACCGAAGACTGGGTGAAACGGGCGCTCTGCCAGTCAGGGGTCGCCGGTTTGGCGAGAAGCCCCGCGTCCAGCGTCAAACCCAGCCGTTCTGACGCGAGAAGACCGTAGAAGGCGGTCTGGTGCGCCGCCGCCGCCCTGTAGCTCGCAGTGCCATCCTGGCCCGCCGCTTCTTGCGCGCGCCCGATCCAGTAATGCGCCCGCGCCAGGCTGATCGGGGTGGAGACCCCGGCCAGCAGATGCTGGAAGTGCGTCAGCGCCGTGCTGGGGTCCTTCAGTCGCCGAAGCGCGATGAAACCCGCCAGAAACTCCAGGTCCGCATAGGCCGAGGCGCCGTTGTCGACGGCGATATGGTGATTTGCGGCAATCCGGTATGCCTCTTGCGCCCGGCCGTTTCGCATCAGGTAACGGGCCAGGATGGCGCGGCGTTCGGACCAGGCCTCGGGACGTCCCAGCGTATCGGCAGTTGCGGATCGTTCAAGGATCAGTTCGGCCGCCTCGTCGTAAAGGTCCTTCTTCATCCGCCATATGAAGCGGTCGTAGGCAAGGCCGGGATCGGAAGCCCGCGCTTTGGGAACGGCCTCGATAAGTCCGGTGACACCTTTGCCCTCGGTCTGCAGCGCCAGCCGTGCACGGGCCAGAGCCTGCAGATCCTCGGGCACCCGTTTCATCAGCCGCTCGGCCTCACGCGTGCGACCTTCCCACAGCAGGGTGGTCAGCCGCAGCTCGTGCACAAAGCCGACGGCTTCCGGCATCAGCGCGATCAACGCCTCTTCCTGATCCGGTGCAAAGGGCAGCGTGGACCAGGCCCGCATCGCCTCGGTCTCGGCATCGGCGACCCGGCCTGCGGCGGTGAGGGCGCGGACATAGGCAAGCGCGCCCGCCCCGGTGTCCGGCGGTCCGGCCTCGAACCAGGCGATGACGCGGGCAGGGTCGTCGGACCGTGCCACAGCCTCCTCACCCTTTTCGCGCAAAAGTGGCAGGCCCGGCCAATCGGGGCGGCGCGACAGGAATTCTTCGTATTCTCCCAGCCGCCCGTCGCCCGCCCTAAGGCGATGCCATTCGATGACGTCGCGCCCGACACCCGAAGGAGCCACCGCCAGCGCGCCGTCCCAATCTTCCTTGGCGGCCAGCTCCAGCGCTGTCCGCATCGCCTGTGTGGTGTCTGCCCCTGCCGGAAGCGTCTGGAGGCCCAAGGCCAGGACCAGCGCCCGGATCATGTTCTTGCTGCTCATGCGTCTGAATCTGCCTGACGGCCCGCCTGTGGACAACCCACGACTGCGTTAGTGCGCAAGACTTGGCATCAGCCCTGCCAGCCGCTATGAGAAGCGCGCTTGCGGGCAATATCGCCCATCAAAGGAGAAGCGTCATGATCAGAGGGTCCCTTCCTGCCCTGGTGACGCCGTTCAAGAACGGCGAGCTGGATCTGGTGACGCTGAAAAAACTGGTGGACTGGCACATCGCCGAAGGCTCGCACGGGATCGTTCCGGTCGGGACCACAGGGGAAAGCCCGACGCTAAGCCATGCCGAGCATCAGAAGGTGATCGAGGAAGTCGTGGCCGCGGTAGCGGGCCGCATCCCCGTTATCGCGGGCGCGGGGTCAAACAACACCGTCGAAGGCATCAGCCTGATGCGCCACGCCGAGAAGGTCGGGGCAACCGCCGCTCTGGTCGTGACGCCCTATTACAACAAGCCGACACAGGCGGGCCTTGTAGCTCATTACACCGCGCTGCACGACTGCTGCCAGCTGCCGATCGTGATCTACAATATCCCCGGCCGGTCGGTCGTCGACATGTCGCCCGAAACGATGGGGACCTTGGCAAAGCTGCCCCGGATCATCGGGGTCAAGGATGCCACCGGCAAGATCGAGCGCGTTTCGATGCAGCGCGCCTCCTGCGGTTCGGATTTCATCCAGTTGTCGGGCGAGGACGCGACGGCCCTGGGCTTCAACGCACATGGTGGGGTGGGCTGCATCTCGGTGACGGCCAACGTGGCCCCTCGTCTGTGTGCCGAGTTCCAGGAAGCCACCCTGCGCGGTGACTACGCAAAGGCACTGGAATACCAGGACAAGCTGATGCCGCTGCACGAGGCGATCTTCATCGAGCCGGGTCTGGTCGGCGCCAAATACGCACTGTCGGTCCTGGGCATGTGCTCCGAGGAAGTCCGCCTGCCACTGGTGGGGCTGACTGACGGGACCAAGGCGAAGATCAAGGCCGCGATGAAGCACGCGGGCTTGATCTAGGCGGAAAGCCTTCAGCCGGAATATTGGCAAGCCCTCAGCCTTAAGGCGGGGCGCTTGCCATTCCTCCCCCGCCCGATCAGGGTCCAGCCATGCACTCCTGCCTGCCCCTCCGCGTCAGCTTCGCCCCACCTGCGGGCACGATGCGGTTGGACCTTTGCAGTCCAAAGTGCCGACAGCAGTTCACATGCCACTGACCGACAACCAGCGCGGGGCGCTTTACATGTCCGCCTCGATGGCGGGCTTTGCGGTCGAGGATGTCTTCGTCAAGGCCGCCGCGCAGGGGCTGCCACTGGGCCAGGTCCTCCTGACGATAGGTCTTGTCGGCATGCTGGTCTTCATGGGCATGGCCGCGCGCCGGGGCGAACCGCTGCTGCCGCCCGCCTTCCTGTCGCGCGCAATGCTGATCCGCTGCGGGTTCGAGATCACGGGCCGCCTGTTCTACGGTCTGTCGATCACGCTGACGGCGCTTTCCACCACCTCGGCCATCCTGCAGGCCACGCCCCTTGTGGTTGTCGCCGGAGCGGCGCTGGTCTTTGGCGAAAAGGTCAGCCTGCAACGCTGGATCGCCGTGCTGGTCGGCTTTCTGGGCGTACTGGTCATTCTGCGGCCGGGATCGGATTTTTCCACTCTGTCCTTGTTGGCGGTGGTCGGGCTGCTTGGCTTTGCGGGTCGTGACCTGGCCACCCGAGCCGCACCAAAGGGGCTTTCAAACCGGCAACTCGGCGCACTTGGGTTCGCGATGCTGGCCACGGCGGGTATGATCCTTCTGGTCACAACAGGCGGCGCCAAGGTGCCCAATGGACTCGGTCTGGTCCATCTTGCCGGCGGCACCGTCTTCGGGATGCTCGGCTACCATGCCCTGACCTATGCGATGCGAACCGGCGAGGTCTCGGCCGTCACGCCCTTCCGCTACACCCGGCTGATATTTGCCATGGTACTTGCGATGGTCCTGTTCCACGAACGCCCGGACGCTGCCACGTGGATCGGGGCCGCGCTGGTGGTCGGCTCTGGCATCTACGCCCTGACCCGCAGGTAAGCCGGGCGATCACTCCACCTTATGCGGAGCGAGCCCGATCAGTTCTGCCTGACGCACGATCACCTCTGCCTGCCGCATGGACGCGATGTCGACCAGACGGCCCTTGTAGACTGCCGCTCCCTGGCCTGCGGCCTTCGCGGCCTCCATTGACGCCAGAATTTCGCGTGCTTCCGTCACCGCCGCCTCCGACGGGGTAAAGACCTCGTTAGCCAGCGCCACCTGCTTCGGGTGGATCGCCCATTTGCCAACCATCCCCAATGTCGCAGATCGGCGCGCCTGGGCCTTGAAGCCTTCCTCGTCGGAAAAGTCCCCGAACGGCCCGTCCACCGGCAGGACCCCATGCGTCCGGCAGGCCGCGACAATGGCCGCCTGCGCCCAGTGCCAAGGGTCCGACCAATACTTCGTCCCCTCGCGGTGCATGTAGTAGTTTTCCTGCGTCCCACCGATGCCGGTGGTCTGCATCCCCATCGACGCCGCGAAATCCGCCGCCCCGAGGCTCATGGCCTGCAGGCGGGGCGAGGACGCGGCGATTTCCTCGACATGTGAGATCCCGGCCGCGGTCTCGATTATCACCTCCAGGCTGATCCGTTTTGTGCGCCCCGCCGCGGTCTCGCAGGCCGTCACCAAGGCATCCACGGCATAGACATCCGCCGCACACCCGACCTTGGGAATCATGATCTGGTCCAACCGTGGACCCGCCTGCTCCAGCAGGTCCACCACGTCGCGATACCAGTAGGGCGTGTCCAACCCGTTGATCCGCACGCTGAGCGTCTTCTTTCCCCAGTCGGCCTCCGAAATCGCCTTGATGATGTTCGCCCGCGCTTGTGGCTTGTCGGCGGGGGCAACGGAATCCTCAAGGTCAAGGTTGATCACATCCGCCGCGCTGGCCGCCATCTTGGAGAAAAGCTCGGGTCGCGAGCCGGGGCCGAACAGTTGGCAGCGGTTCGGGCGAGCAGGAGCGGCGGGTTGCAGGCGGAAGCTCATGGGGATTCCTGTGGGCAAGGATATTACGCATAGTGCAACTGAAGGATTATAATGTTGCGCGCTGCAGTGCAATATTCGTTTTGCAGGTGCAGAATGGCCTGCATCTTTTCAATCCCGGAGCCGCCGCCTAAAGTCAGCCCATGATCACCGCACGCGCCGAAACCTTCCCGCTTCGCAACCCTTTCACCATCTCGCGCGGGTCGAAGACCGAAGCGCGTGTGGTCACCGCAACCATCACCCGCGGTGAAGTTCGTGGTTGGGGCGAAGGGCTTCCGTATCCACGCTATGGCGAGGCCGTGGAGGAGGCGATTTCGGCCATCCTCGCCCTGCCCGAGGCGATCACGCGGACGGCTCTGCAAGGCGCGATGAAGCCCGGAGCGGCGCGAAATGCTGTGGACTGCGCGCTGTGGGACCTGGAGGCGAAGCAGTCGGGAAAGCCCGTGTGGCAGCTCGCGGGACTGGCCCAGCCAAAGCCGGTGGAGATCGCGTTCACCCTGTCGCTCGACACGCCAGAGGCGATGCGGGCGGCGGCAGCCCGGCAGGCGCATCGGGCGGTGCTCAAGGTCAAGCTCGGCACCCCCGCCGACATGCCCCGGATCGAGGCAGTCCGTCAGGGAGCCCCTGGTGTCCGATTGATCGTTGATGCCAACGAGGGCTGGACGCCCGAGGTCTACACCGACCTCGCGCCGCACCTTCTGCGGCTTGGCGTGGAGATGGTGGAGCAGCCCCTGCCGCAGGGGGCCGATGACATGCTGGCCGAGATTGCGCGACCGCTGCCAGTCTGCGCGGACGAGTCCGCCCATGATGCAACCTCGTTGCCCGGTCTTCTGGGCAAGTATGACGTGGTCAACCTCAAGCTGGACAAGACCGGCGGGCTGACCGAGGCCTTGCGGGCGCGGGACGAAGCACGGCGGCTGGGCCTTCGGGTGATGGTCGGCTGCATGATCTCGACCTCGCTGTCGATGGCCCCCGCGATCCTGGTGGCCCAAGGGGCAGACTGGTCGGACCTTGACGGCCCCGCCGACATGGCGCAGGACCGCGCCCATCCGGTTGTCTACGACGACCGCCACATCCATCCGGCTTCGCCGCTTCTATGGGGATAACAGCATGGCCCGCACCGTCTATGTGAACGGCGACTACCTGCCCGAGGCGCAAGCGAAGGTCTCGATCTTCGACCGGGGGTTCCTGATGGCCGACGGGGTCTATGAGGTGACCTCGGTCCTGGACGGCAAGCTGATCGACTTCGAGGGGCATGTGAAGCGGCTGGAGCGGTCGCTGCGGGAGTTGGAGATGACGTGCCCGATCAGCTCGGAAGAGCTGCTGGCGATGCATCGCGAGCTGGTCCGTCTGAACGGGATCGAGCAGGGGATGTACTACCTGCATGTCACGCGGGGCAATCCGGGGGATCGGTCGTTCCTGTTCCCGGCAGCGGACGTGCCGGGGACGGTGGTGGCCTTCACGCAGGATATCCCGAACCTTGCGGACGCTCCAGCGGCGAAGACCGGCTTCAAGGTCATCACGATCCCGGACCTGCGGTGGAGCCGCGTCGATATCAAGACGGTGCAGCTGCTGTATCCTTCGATGGGGAAGATGGCGGCGAAGAAGGCAGGGGTGGATGACAGCTGGTTCACCGATGAGGCGGGGGCGGTGACCGAGGGGACCTCGAACAACGCCTACATCGTGAAGGGGAACCGGATCATCACCCGGGCCCTGGGGAACGATATCCTGCATGGGATCACCCGGGCTGCCGTCCTCCGGTTCGCCGAGGAGGCTCAGTTTGAGGTGGAGGAACGGCCTTTCACGGCGGCGGAGGCTCAGGGGGCCGATGAGGCTTTCAGTACCGCCGCTTCGATCTTCGTGATGCCGGTCGTGGAGGTGGATGGGAAGCCCGTGGGCTCGGGCAAGCCGGGGCCGGTCGCGACCCGGCTGCGGGAGATCTATCTGGATGAGATGCGGAAGGCGGCGATCTGAAGTGTCCACGGTGGACAAACGCGGCGTTTCCTTAGGGATCAAGGGCTTGCGATTTTCTGTTAGGGGTTTCTTAACTTATGGTCGTGCGTCCTTGGGGGACGCATGACGCTCTATATCGACGCCGATGCCTGCCCGGTGAAGGCGGAGGCCGAGACGGTCGCCACCCGGCACAAGGTGCGGATGGTGGTGGTGTCGAACGGGGGAATCCGACCGTCGCAGAACCCGCTGGTGGAGAGCGTCTTTGTCTCCAGCGGGCCGGATGAGGCGGACAAGTTCATCGCCGAGGCCTGCGGGCCGGGGGATGTGGTCGTCACCGGGGACATCCCCTTGGCCGCGAAATGCGTGGCGGCGGGGGCGCGAGTGGTCAAGCACAACGGCGAGGAGCTGACGGCGGCAAATGTCGGCATGGCCTTGGCGACGCGTGACTTGATGCAGGATTTGCACTCGGCCGATCCGTTCCGTCAGGGCGGGGGCAAGATGTTTTCCAAGGCGGACCGGAGCCGGTTTCTCGATGTGCTGGACCGGGTCGTGCGTCAGGCGGCGCGGGGTTAACCCGGAGCCGGATGCGGTGGCGCGGGTTGAGGGTGCGGACGGTGCGCTGTAGCGCACCCTACGAAGGGGTTGCGGTGGTGAATTCTGGTTGGCGGGGGAGGTGCGCCATGAATGCGCACCCTACGGGGCGGTGACGCGGGCGCTGTTTTCACTCGACGGGTTCCGTCGGGGCGCTCGCGATGGGGTGCCGCTGGCGGTGTCGATCTTTGCCTATGGGGTGGGGTTTGGGCTGGTGGCGGCGCAGGCCGGGTTTGGCGTCGGCAAGGCAGTCGCCACAAGTGCGGCGATCTATTCCGGGTCGGCGCAGCTGGCGGCGGTGAACCTGTTGCAGTCCGGGGAGGCGACGCTTTGGGCGCTGTTCGCCACGATACTGGTGATCAACGCGCGGTACCTGCTGTTTGGTGCGGCCTTGCAGCCATGGCTGTGGCAGGCCGGGCCGCTGCGGGCCTATGGGAGCCTGCTGCTTCTGGGCGATGCCAACTGGATGCTGACGATGCGACGGATTCGGGCGGGCGAAGCGGACCGGGCCTATCTGGCTGGAACCGGGGCTCCGGTCACCCTGGGATGGCTTGCCGGAACCGCGCTGGGGACGGCGGCTGTGAGTGTGCTGCCGCGGCCCGAGGCGCTGGGGTTCGACCTTATGCTGGCCTGCTTTGCGGCAGGGATGATGACTGCGATGGCGAAGACGCGGGCGGACCTGCTGCCGGTGCTGGTGGGGGCTGGCGCGGCCTTGGGGATCTTCCATTGGTTGGGCCCGGCCCCGGCAATCATCGGGGCGGGCCTGGCAGGCGCTGCGGCGGCGGCCCTGCTGCATCGGGGCGCGCCATGACGGAAAGCTTTCCCGTTCTGCTTGGCGTGATGGCGGCGGCCGCCTTCCTGTGCCGGGTGGCCGGGTTCACGCTGATGCGGTTCGTGCCCGTCACACCGCGCGTGGAGGCTGCACTGCGCGCGACGCCGCTTGCGGTGATGGCCGGGATCACGGCTCTGGCGGTTCAGGCGGGCGGGTGGGCCGAGGGGCTGGCGCTGGCGTCGGTGGTCGGGCTGACGCTTTTGCTGCGCAGTGACGTGGCGGCGGCGCTTCTGGGCGTGGCGGTGGTGGCGGCGCTGCGCTGGGGCGGGCTTTAGGCGAAGACTGCCCGTTCGTCCTGCGCCCCGTTGCGCGCGACCGGCCGGCACAAAGCAAAACCGGCGGCCCTTGCGGTGCCGCCGGTTTCGATTTCCGATCAGAGCGGCCTAGTGCATCCGGGCTTCGACCTGGGCGATTGCATCGTCAATCGAAGCCGAGGTGGAATCGGCGGTCATCTGCTTTGACAGAACTTCACCTGCTGCCGCGATGGCCACCGAGATCGCCTGTTCGCGGACTTGCCGGATCGCTCCGGCTTCGGCCGAGGCGATCTGTTCGGTTGCCGAGGCCAGCCGACGGGCGATGGAGGCCTTGAGGTCCTCTTTCGCCTGGGTGGCAGCGGCCATGGCTTCGTCCTTGGCCTGGGCGACGATGCGGTCGGCCTGTTCCTGGACTTCCTTCTGCCGACGCTCATAAGTCGCCAGGATGGATTTGGCTTCCTCGCGCAGGGCGCGAGCCTCGTCGAGTTCGGCCTTGATCGTTGCAGCCCGCGCATCAAGCATGCCGGTCAGCTTGGCCGGCACCTTCATGTAGACCAGGATGCCGATGAAGGCGAGAAAGGCGATCAGAACCACGAAGTTGGTGTTCTGGAGCGAGAAGAACGGACCCGTGGCCGCCAGCGCCGGCGAGGCGAGAAGGGTGAGGAGGATGGAGAGCTTCTTCATCGCCTTACCCTTTCAGCCGTGCCGAAACGGCAGCGGTCACCGTGTTCGCGTCCG
Source organism: Paracoccaceae bacterium (assembly GCA_031412255.1). Lineage (GTDB taxonomy): Bacteria > Pseudomonadota > Alphaproteobacteria > Rhodobacterales > Rhodobacteraceae > Tabrizicola. The sequence continues at coordinate 15,872 of JANOCQ010000273.1, forward strand.
CCGCACCGCCAAGCGCCGCAACCAGTTCTGCGGCAACGTCGCGGGCCACTTCGGACACCGCTTGCGCGGCCCCGTTGCGGATTTCGGCAATCGATTTCTCGGACTCGGCCGTTTTCGCGGCGATTTCGACGTCAGCCCGCGCGGTTGCGGCGTCGAGGTCCTTCTGGATCTCGGCCTTGGCCTGGGCGACGATCTTGGCCGCTTCCGTCCGGGCGCTGGCAAGAGCGTCGTTATAGGCTCTCTCGGCCGAGACGGCCTTTTGCTTCAGCTCTTCGGCTGCGGCAAGGTCGTTGGTGATCGTGCTTTTCCGATCCGCCAGAACCGCGCCGATGCGCGGCAGGGCGATCTTCGACAGCACGAAGTAGATCACGACCAGCGTGACCAGAAGCCAGAAGATCTGGTTCGGCCAGGTCGAGAAATCAAGCTGGGGCATGCCCACAGCCTTTCCCGCCTCGCCCGTTGCTTCGGTTGCCATGTCG
>JANOCQ010000274.1:0-9465 GCA_031412255.1 Paracoccaceae bacterium
CGAACTGCCCCCCGGTCTGGCTAAGCGTCGACTGCGACAGGTCGACATGGCGGCCACTGGCATGGGCCATCGACAAGGACGGGTCCTGATCCAGCGCCGCGACGTATTCGGAAAAGACCACCCCCTCGCGCCGGAAACCTGTGGTCGAGGCGTTTGCAATGTTGTTCGCGACCACCGCCATCTCGCGCATCAGACCCGACTGGCGGTTGAGCGTTGCATAACCTGCGGCGTCCATCGTCAGCTCCCTGCGATCTGCGGAATGATCGTCTCGGTAAAGAACGTCACCAGTGTCGAAGTCATGAAACTCATCGACAGCCAGAAGACGCCGAGCATGACGGCGGCCTTCGGGACGAAGGTGAGCGTCATCTCCTGTACCGAGGTCAGCGCCTGAAAAAGGCCGATGACCACCCCGACGACCAATGCGACCGTCAACAAGGGGGCCGAGATCACCACGCAGACCCACAAGGCCTGACGGGTAAGGTCATAGATCATGGGCTCGGTCATACCGGCATCCTCAGGATTTCCTGATAGGCCTCGACGACACGGTCGCGCACTGTTGCGACCGTTTCGACCGCGAGTTGCGATGAGGCCAGCGCCTGGACCAGCGCATGCGGGTCTGCCCCCCCGGTCATCGCGGCGCGGGCCGTGGCTTCATGTTCCTGAAGCGCACCCATGAAGTTTCCGGCCAGCTTGGCAAAGCCCTCTTCTGCCGCCCCGGCCTTTGGCTGGGGGGCGGCAGCAGTGCGGGCGTTCGCATAGGCCTGAGAAACGAAAGAGGTTTTCATATCCATTCTGGATCTCCCCTATCGGCGAAGAAGGTCGAACAGACTTTGCGTCATCTGCCGCGTTTGCTCGAACATTCTGAGGTTCGCCTCGTAGCTGCGTTGCGCTTCGCGCGCGTCAGCGATTTCGATCACCAGATTGACATTCGAGCCGTCGTAGTGACCAGTTTCGTCGGCCAAAGGATGACCGGGGTCGTAGATATTCAACAGATCGCTCTGGTCCAGTTTTACCGGACCTGCCTCAACCAGGCCCGTCTCCAGGGCCTGTTCGAAAGTCATCACCTTTCGGTGGTATCCGGGGGTGTCGGCGTTGGCGATGTTTTCGGAAACATGCCGCAGCCGCATCGCCTGCGTCTCCATGCCGGACGCGGCGAAGGAAAGAGAAGAGATTAGGTCATTGCCCATGCTTTACTCCTTACCGGGGCCGACCAAGGCTGGCCCGGATCACGTCCGAGGTCGCCCGGTAGATTGCCAGCGCCATCTCGTGGCTCTGGCGCGCTTCAACCGACTTCACCATCTCGCCTTCCAGCGACACGCTATTGCCGTTTGGCGCTTCGTGGCCGCGGACGGCGTCGGGGACTGGCGCGGACTTCATCGCGGCGGCATGCAGATGTTCTGGACGCGTGGTGCGCATATCCTGGCCTGCAGCTTTGTATACCTCGGCAAAGGGAGGGATATCTTTGGCCTTGTAACCGGGAGTATCGGCATTCGCGACGTTCTCCGCGATGACCGCCATTCGGGTCCCTGATTGCGCGGCCAGGGCCTGGGCCATTCGGGTGAGTTCCAGTTTTTCGAACATCGGGGCTTCTCCCTCGCGCTGCTTCACCAAGGCTTAAGGGTGATTCCTTTAGAAACGGTTGAGAGCGAACAAAGGGAGAATCCCGTGGCTGGACTATTCGATGGTCTCTTGGCGGAAATCGCTGGCAGTGCTCCCGTGCGCCGTATCGGACGGGTGGCGGAAACGCGTCGCGGGCTGGCCGAGGTGACGGGACTGGCCACCGCCACGATCGGCGACCGCGTGCTGATTTACAGTCGCGACGGGGTGGCGGGGGGCGAGGTGCTGCGACTGACGCCTGGCAGTTGTTCGGTGCTGCCCGACGCTTCTGGTGATGGAATGGCGATCGGCGACCGGGTCGAGCTTCTGGGCAAGGCCGAGATCGCACCGGATGACAGCTGGATCGGCCGGATCGTCGATGCGACGGGTCAGCCGCTGGACGGCCGCCCACTGCTGCGTGGAGTGCAGTCCCGCGCCTTGCGAGCTTTCGCGCCTCCGGCGGCTTCGCGGCGTCGATTGGGCGGCCGGCTTGAGACGGGGGTGGCGGTCTTCGACACCCTGCTGCCGTTGGTCCGCGGCCAGAGGATCGGTCTTTTTGCAGGGTCCGGGGTGGGTAAATCGTCACTTCTCGCAAAGTTCGCCCAAGGGGTGGAAGCGGATGTCGTGGTTATCGCCCTGGTGGGGGAGCGGGGCCGCGAACTGCGCGAGTTTACCGAGCGGGTACTTGGGCCGGCTGGGATGGCACGCAGCGTGGTGGTTACCGCGACCTCGGACCAGTCGCCGCTCATGCGGCGGATGTGTGCGATGACAGCGATGGCGGTGGCGGAACACTTCCGGGACCAGGGCAAGCATGTGCTGCTTCTGGTGGACAGCGTGACACGCTTCGCCGAGGCCCACCGCGAGGTTGCGCTGGCCGGGGGCGAAGAGGCTTCGCTTCGCGGGTTCCCGCCTTCGCTGAGCCAAGCGATCATGGGTCTGGCAGAACGGGCAGGTCCGGGGCCGGAGGGGTCGGGGGACATCACGGCCGTTTTCTCGGTTCTCGTTGCGGGGTCGGACATGGAGGAGCCGGTGGCCGATATTCTTCGGGGCGTCCTTGATGGGCACGTGGTGATGGACCGACGGATTGCCGAACGGGGCCGGTTTCCGGCAATCGATCTGCTGCGGTCGGTCAGCCGGTCCTTGCCCGAGGCGGCGTCCGACGAGGAAAACCAGATGATCGGCGAGGCGCGGCGGTTGCTGGGAGCCTATGATCGGGCCGAGATGATGATCCAGGCCGGACTGTACTCCAGCGGCTCGGACTCGGTGATCGACAGGGCCATCAAGGTCTGGCCGCAGTTGGACGGATTCCTGGCCGAAGCAGCCCCCACCGACGGGATCGTGGGAAGCTTCGAGCGGCTGCGGGCGAGTCTGAAGGGGTAAATGGGCCGCAAGAGCAGAACTTTACCGGAGTGGCCACGGTGGTCAAGCCCCGGTCGGTAACAGAATCAACAGCTTGGCAGTTTCGATCAGAAAGTCTTAAGTTGTAGCCTGCACCCCTTGGCCTAGCGCCGCAGTAGCGTCAGCGCCGTTGCAGCTGGGGAAACTGCGGCCATCTGACCCTGCATCTCGGATTGCAGAATGAAGCGGCGGGTCAAGGCCTCCAGCTTTGCCCGGTCGCGGAACTGACCGATGTCAGACGACCCGAACGCAGCCTCCGCCCGCTTTTTCAGAACCGCAACCTGCTGATCGATGTCGATAGAGGAAAAGCTTTTCGGCAAGCCAAGCGCGGTCTGAACCACCTCGCGCAGCGGCGCGTTTCCAAGCACGGTGAACCATTTCGCATTGTCGCCGATCGGACGTGCAGCCAGCGCCGGAATCTCGCGTTCGGCATTCAACGCCAGGCGATAGGTGTTGTTCTGCCCGCCCACGGCGGCTTCGAATGAGCGGGCACGAAACTGGGTCAGGATCTCGTCCGCGAAAGTGGAAAGCTTCGTCCTGGGCACCGAGAAATCTCCATAGCCGAAGGCAGCGGAGAATTTCTGGTACTGCTTGTCGGCCAGCTTGTTCGCGAGACTGCCCTCCCTCAGCGTGCCACCTTCCAGGATCTTCTGGACGAAGGCCTTGCTATTCACGTCGCCCTCCAGTCCGAAGGCCGTCAGGGCGATACGCAACAGCCGCTGGTCGTTCACCAGCTTCTCTGCGGTGTCCGCCTTGCCGATCTTGTCGCGGAAATAGGCCTCGTCGCGCTGTTGTACCGGAAGCGCCTGCTGCACGGCCTGTTGCCGCACCATCGTGCGCTTGAGAAATCCCCAGCCGGTAAAGCCCGAAAGCGGCAGCACCGGCTGGAAGCTCATGCGCGGCCGGCGGCGAAAAGCCGCTCCTCACGCGGAAGCAGCGATCGCAGCGCCTTGAGGGCCTGGTAGGGTTGCGCCTCCATCACCGCGCGGCTGGCCAGGGACAACTGCGTGCGACTGTCGTAGTCGGTCAGGACCTGGCTGAGCTGCTCGATCCCGCGCAGAAGCTGCATCTTCGCGTCCGCGGGATCGGCGTCCCCGGTCAGCACAAGTTGGGCGATGTAGCAGACCCTGCGGACGGGCGTGTTGACCTCTTCGGGGTGGATGGCATCGCGAAGGCGCAAGATATTGGCGTTCGGGGTCATGATTGCGAGACGCGACCGCTTGTCCCCGTTTTCGATTACCGCGCCGTTGATCAGCACCCGCTCATGTGGACCAAGCTTCAGGACAAGGCCGCCCATTTGCTGCCTCCGTCGCCACGCAGGCCACGCATCACGGCCATGTTGATGTCGGCCAGAACCTCGACGCTGGCCTTGTCGTCAAGGACAGAACGGCTGTGCCGGGCCGTGAATTCGTAAAGGTAGAAAAGCCGGGCGCGCAGGGCGGCGGGCAGACCATTACCAGGCAGCGCCACATCGGATGCCAGGGTCGACCAGAGGGTCACGTTGTCGGTCACGGCGCGTACAAGGGCGGGATAATCGGTGGCGCGATTGGCCCAGGCGGTGCGCAGGCGTTGGGTGGTCTGCGCGAGAAGATCGTATTCGACAGAGCGAAGCGAGCGCGTAGGCGCCTCGGGTCGGGCGTAGCTGATGGCGGAATGGAAGGTCATGGGGTGTCCATCTGTTCGAAAGCGTTGGGGTGAAGTGGGCCGCGAGGGTTACCCCTGCGGCCCGAAGTGCTTAACGGAACAGAGACAGGAGGCCCTGCGGCTGCTGGTTCGCGATCGACAGCGCCTGGGTGGCCAGCTGCTGCTGGACTTGCAGCGCTTGCAACCGGGCCGAGGCTTCCTCCATGTCGGTATCGACCATCGCGCCGATCCCAGTCTTGAGCGAGTCGGTCAGCTTGCCGACAAACTCGGACTGGATTTCGATCCGCTTCTGCGACGAACCGAAGGAGGCCGCTGCGTCGATCGAGGTCTGAAGCATCCCTTCGATCGCATTCAGCGCGGTGGCAGGCTGGTTGACCACGTCGATGTTGTTCAGCCCCGCCAGGCCGCCGGTGCCGCGCGTGGTCCCGACCGAGATTGCCGCCGCCTGGTTGGTGTTGTTTGCGACAGTCAGCGCGCCAGTGCCAAGGGACAGGGTGAAATCGCTGTCGGACAACCCGTTCTCGGTCAGCGAGTTCTTCAGGCCGGAGACCAGCGAATCGGCGGTATCGCCTTCCTGCACTACATAGCTGCTTGCGACCGAACCGATGTTCAGCGTGATCTTGTCGCCAGCGATGATGCCGGTCAGCGTGCCGGGTGCCGCGGTCGGGGCGTTGGAGGCCAGTGCGCCCCCGGTTCCCTGCAGGGTAAATCCGTTCAGCGTAACCGGCGTTCCGGTGACGACGTTTGCGGCTGAAACCGTGCCGCCACCCGCCGTCAGCGCGGCCCCGGCATCGGTTGAGAGGTTCTTTGCGTCAACGGCGATGTTGGACGAGGTGACGCCGCTCTGACTGCGGTCCAGCGAGGACAGGACGTTGACGCTGGTTTGCGAGCCGTCGACCAGGTTCAAGCCGTTGAACTGCGCCGCTCCCACGGTCGATTCGATCTGCTTGGTCAGTGCGTCGATGTCGGTCTGGATCTTGCCGCGATCGACATTCTCGGCCTGGGAGGCGACGATCTTGCCTTTCATTTCGGTCAGAAGCTTCGTGACCGTCTCGGACGCATTGCGGGCGACGGTCAGCGTTGCCGAACCCACCGAAAGGCTGTCGGAAATGCCCTTGAAGCCTTCGACATCGGATTCCATCACTTTGGAGATGGCCCAGACGGCGGCATTGTCCTTGGCGCTGGCCACCGACTTGCCGGTGGCGATATCGGCCTGGGTCTTGTTCAAGTTGGCGTTGATACCCTTCATGGTCTGCAGGGCAACCATCGCGCTGGTATTGGTCAGGATCGACGACATTATTCAGTCCTTCACACGAGGCCGCAGGTTTCACGGCCGGGAAAGCCACAAGGTGTGGCAGTTTGGCGTTCTGTCCGTGCTTGCCGGGGGTCCCGGAAGCGCCGCCCCGTCATGGGGCGCGGTGTCAATGAAGCGCCAAATCAGCTAACCAATTCCTAAACGCCGAAGGGCGAATACGCGGCATTTGAGAAAAGCTAGACGCGTCTGGCCTGGGTCACTCCTTGCGGCGTGATCTGCGCCTTGTGCCCACGTGCGTCGTAAGTGGTGAGGGTCGGGCCGCGGGTAATCTCGGCCACGCGCAGGCGCGCGGCTTTGACGCCACGGGTTGCGGCCTCGAGAAGCCGGGTGTTGCGCAGTGCCTTGGCCTGCAGCCGTTCGACACTTGCCCTATCCTGCGGCAGGCCCGCCGATTCGATCTGCGGTGTGAGTGTGGCCAGTTCGTCCAGGTTCCCGGCGACAAGTGCCTGGGCGGCCTGGTCGAGCAAGTCCTCAATTGGAACCATTTTCGGCCTCCACCATCGAGTTGAAGATCAGTTCGGCCAAGCCCATGCCGCCCTGCTGGACGATCAGCTTTGCCTGCTCTTGCCGCAGGAAAGAGGCAAATTGCGCCTCACCCGGGCCACCTCCGAAGGCACCCTGCATTTCGCCAAGACCGGAATGGGCCAGCATCTCGGACAGGAATGTTGCCTCCAACTCCTCGGCCTTGGACATAAGCTGGTCGTGTCGGCTGGGGGCGGGGGCGGGGGCGGTAAGTGGAGGAATGTCCATCGGAACCTCTGTATCGGTCGGATTTTCGGCAACGATGCCCGACGGGAGTAAAGAATGGGTAACCTCTTGACGGGATAAGGAGTGGATAGCGGCAGAAGTCATGGAGCAATGGAGACCATACTTGTCCTGAAGCCCGGCATTTCCTCGGCACCAGCGGTCGGTGGCGACGTTTCGTGTGCACCAGAGGGGGGGTTTCTGGCTTCGTTCGAGTCAGAGGGTCCCGATACAACTGAAGCAGCGGCGCCACCGGCCGAAGCACCCTGGGGCCTGTCAGTCCCGACCATAGCTGCCATTGCCATCAGGATGCCGGTGGCGGAAGAGGCCGCTTTCGCCGCCAAGGGTGCTTACACATCGGCACGTATCGAGACCGGGGTTTCTGTCGAGGGCGAATTGTCGGCGGACCCGCTTCCCGCCACGGCCACGCCAAGGCCAGATGCGGAATCCAACGACGTCGCTTTGTGGGTCACGAAGTCGGAGGAAAGCGGAACCGCTGTCATGCGGGACGGCACGGCTGTTCCGATTGCGATGGCTCTTTCGCAAGGCTCTGCACCTGGCAGTGTTCAGGCGGCGGATGAAGTACCCGAACTCCCTCGGCAGGCGGGAGGCGAGGCAGATCCGTCGCCTCGGCAACAGGCAGAGCCAATTGCCAAGCGGTTGAAGGCGCCAGTGGATGCAAAGACGGAGCCCGAGTTGTCGCGTGACAATGCGGTGCAGTCGCCTGAATCGCAAGTGGCGCCTGGATCGGACGATGTGACCAGTTGGCCAGCGCCGATGGGAACGACACGGACTGAAGCACCAGCCTTCGAATTCGGAACGGGACTACCAGACTTTTCACCGCTGAAAGACGGGCACGCCACGCGGCCCCCGACCATTGCAAAGGCGTCTGCTGCGGAATCTCCAAGGCCGGTTGAATCTGGCATGACCAGCGAGGACAAGTCGCTGCAGGGCGGTCCGTTCAAGCCTGTGGCGGACCGCGACGCTCTGGCGGAGACTGCGTTGCCCCACCCTCCAGCCGCAGACCGCAGGGATGTCCCGTCGTCGCCTGGAGTCTGGGAACATGCTTTCCAGCTGCACACTCTGCCCGCACGAGCGCCGATGTCTGGCACGTCGGTTGCAACCCTGCCGGAGCTTTTTCCTCCCGCCTTGGGTCAAGACCAGTCACCTGTGAAACATGGGGTGTCGCCGGACTTGGCTCCTACATTCGCGACCACGGCGCAGATACCCGTGGGTCGTGCTCTCGGTGCGGTGACAAACCGTCCGGTCGTCGCAATCAACCCGCAGACCTGGCTTGAAGCAGAGATGGTGGAGAATCTGGACATGGTCGAGGAGGCCGCAAGCTTTGCCGCAACGCCGATCTCCCTGGGGCCTGCGGCTGGTGCTTCTGGACCGATCGCTGCGGTGGCTTCCCCGCTTGCTATTCCGCTCCATCAGGCGGTCGCCCAGATCACGGCGGCCCTTTCCCGCAGCACCGATGGCGCGACAGACATCGCGCTTGCGCCCGAAGAGCTGGGAAAGGTGCGGCTGCGACTTCAGCCCGATGCCTCGGACCCGGACCGCATGGTGGTGATGATCACGTTCGAGCGGCCCGAGACCCTTGATCTTTTCCGGCGCAACGTCGGCGATCTGGCCGAGGCACTGCGCGCAGCCGGTTACGCCGGAGCCGACATTGGCTTTGGACAAGAGGGCGGAGGAGCGGGTGGCTTCGACCAGGGCCATCGGCCTGGCAGCGCGCCCGACCTTACTGACCCGACCCCGCCAACCCCTGATTCCCCGCGCCTTGCCGCCGGGGCGTCCCTTGACGTTAGATTGTGAGGCCAGAATGGACATCTCCCCCACCACTTTTACCAAGACCGCCCCGGCACCGTCGGCTGCGCCCTCGAAGATATCTTCGGACTTTGACACGTTCCTGCGCATGTTGACGGTTCAGATGCAGAACCAGGACCCGCTTAAGCCCATCGATTCGGCCGATTATGCGGTACAGCTGGCAACGTTTTCCGGCGTCGAACAGCAGGTGCGCACGAACCAGCTTTTGGCCGAGATGCAGGGCAAGTTCCAGCAACTGGGCATGTCCGAGATGGCCAGCTGGATCGGGAAAGAAGCTCGTGCCGCAGCCTTGGTCCACTACAATGGCGCTCCGTTCACCTTGTCGCCGAATCCAGCCGTGGGATCGAACCGAACGGTGCTTGTGGTCAAGGACGCGCAAGGCACGCTGGTCTCACGCGAGGAGATCCCGGTCAGCGCCGCGCCTTACCAGTGGCTCGGGGCCGGGATCGACGGGGAACCGCTGCCGCCGGGCACCTATTCCATCTCCCTTGAAAGTCTGAACGGAGAGCAGGTGCTTACAACGCAACCTGTCGAATACTACGCGCGGGTGATCGAGGCCAAGGGAGGGCCACAGGGCACGTCGCTGGTGCTGGAGGGCGGAGTCGAGGTTCTGGCAACCGCCGTCACCGCGTTGCGGGAACCGCGGGGATAAAGGACAGGACCCTTCCCGACAATCTTGCGAAGAAAGGACACAGGCCCGGCGTCAGACCATCCGGTCCAGCATCATTCCCGCCGCAAAGGCCGCGACCACCAGAATGATCCAGAGAACGGGGCCAAGCGTCCGCCGCTGCCGCACGACGATGGTCGTCGGGTTACCGGCACGGATCAGCTGCCCTTCGACCAGCGCGGGCAGCTTCGGGCCGAAGCGGGCCAGGATGCGCGCGGTTTTCATCAGATCACGCAACACGGCCTTGGGCCCGATGTTCTCGCGGATGTAG
>JANOCQ010000275.1:0-4843 GCA_031412255.1 Paracoccaceae bacterium
GGCGACGTGATGCGCGGGGGCAATGCGGCAGCGTCCACGATGCTGCGGGCGATCCGCAGCTTTCTGGGCGACAATGACATGATGGCCTACCTTGCCATGATGGCAGTGCGGCTGCTGGAATTGCACCGGGTGCTGAAGCCCACCGGGAGCCTCTATCTGCACTGCGACCCGACGGCGAGCCACTATCTGAAGATCTTGCTGGATGCGGTGTTTGGGGCAAGGAACTTTATCAATGAAATCAGTTGGAAAAGATACGGGTCGCACAATGACTCGAAGACGTTTGGCCGCGTTCACGACATCATATTCTTCTACGCAAAGACCGATAGGTTTTTGTTCAACAAGCAACATGGTGAATACGATGAGGCATATGTTGCCGAGCGGTTTAGGTTCAAAGACTCTGACGGACGACGGTGGGCAGAACAAAATCTGTCGAGCCCAAGCCCACGACCAAATCTAACGTATCCGTTCACCGCGAAGAACGGGATCACTTATCAGCCGCCAGCAAACGGCTGGAAGTTCACCGTTGATCGTATGCGCGAATTGGATGATGCCGATGAACTGCACTATCCGGCCAAACTAGAAGGCCGTTTGCGCCAAAAGAACTATCTCGATGAACGGCTTGGTCCACCTGTGCAGGATGTCTGGACCGACATTGGTATGCTTGGCGGAACCAGTCCAGAACGCCTCGGCTATCCCACCCAGAAACCCGTGGCGCTGCTGGAGCGGATTCTCAACGCCTCGTCCAATCCCGGCGATGTCGTGCTCGACCCGTTCTGCGGCTGTGGCACCACGGTTCATGCGGCGCAAAAGCTGGGGCGGCAGTGGATTGGGATCGGCGTCACTCACCTTGCCGTTGGTCTGATCGAAAAGCGGCTTCGCGAGGCGTTTCCGGGGATCGAGTTCAAGACCCACGGCGTTCCGCAAGACCTTGAGGGGGCAAAGAACCTTGCGGCGCGGGGGCGCGAGGACAAGAATTACTACTTCGAGTTCGAAAAATGGGCGCTGTCACTGATCAACGCCCAACCCGGCAACCTGTCGAAGAAGGGGGCCGACAAGGGCATCGACGGGAACCTTTATTTCGGCGCAAAGCACGAGGGACGGGCGATTGTCAGCGTCAAGGCGGGAGACAATGTCGGTGTGGCGATGATCCGCGATCTGCGCGGGGTGATCGAACGCGAGGGGGCGGCGATTGGGGTGTTTCTGACCCTCACCGAACCCTCGCGCCCGATGGTCACCGAGGCGGCGGGGGCGGGGCAGTATACCTTGCCGGGGACGGACCTGTCGGTGCCGCGGATCCAGATCGTGACCATCGAACAGGCGATGGCGTTGCGCGACCGGGCGGTGCGGGTGCCCTTGGTGCAGGCCAGCCATAAACGCGCGGCGCGGGAAGTGGACGGGGCCGCGCAGGGGGCGCTGGAGTTTTGAGCGCAACCGAGATGTGCGCGGGCGGGATGGGGGCCGGTCGAGGTGAGCTCGCTCGTCGATGACTTCGTCACTCCTCGCCAGGGACCAACCGGCGAGAAGACGATGTCGAACGAGGAGGTCCGTGGTTCAAACGCCCGCCGGGTTGTCCACTTCGCCGCCCACCTCTTTCAGGTCCTGGTAGCGGTCGCCGATGCGGTGGTGGGGGCGGCCCCCACGGCTTGCGCCCAAAGCGATGACCAGCTCGTTGTGGCCGGGCGCGTCGGGGACGGAGAACTGGACCGTCAGGTAGTGCGAGCGGCGGCCGGCGTCGTGTTTGTCCATCAGGGGGACCTGGATCTGCGTGTTCGCCGGGCCGCGGGTGTTGGTGAAGCCGAGGTAGGTCTTGGCGCCCACCGCCTCGCGGAAGACGTTGCCGAAGCGGAGGGTGTGGATCAGGGCGGAGCAGTGTTCCAGCTCGCAGGCGGTGCCACAGAGGGCGGCCTTGCCGTAAGCCTCGATGGCGTCGCCCCCGCCCGCAAGCCGGATCAGGCGGTCGGTGAGAAGCTGGCCGAGGGCGGGGCCCATGCGGCGGATCTCGGGTCCAAGGTCCTGGACGAAGCCGCGACCGTACCAGGGGTTGGTGACCACGGCGGCGACGGCGATCATGCGCAAGGGCGGCGTGCAGGCGCGGCCGCCGTCGGTCACGATGTCCTCGTCATAGGTGACAAGCTTGCGGAGTTCGGGGAGCGACATCTGGGTTCCTTTCGGGCGTCTTGTCAGGTCAGGGAGCGCCGATCTGGCGGGTTTGGCCCAGGGATTCGGTGCCGTGGTAAAGGGTAAAGCTGCCATTCCGGAAATCCTCGGCATAGCGGGCGAGCATCTGCGCCTCGGCGGGGTTGGCAATCCGCGCCTGCGCGAGGTCGGCGAGCGGGACGATCCGAAAGCCTGACGGCAGGGGACCCACGACAGTGCCATGGTAATAGACCGCGTGGCCGCCGGTCGTGCGGTCATCGAAGGCGGCGTAGACGAAGTCGATGGCGGGGCTGAGGCCCAGTGCGGTCAGCTTGGCGGTGAGGCTGTCCAGCGTCGGCTGCGGCGCGAGGGGAAGGCGGAGTTGGCCGCCGTCGTCCTTGAGCAGGATCCCGTCGTTGCAGGCAAGGACCGCGCCAAGCCGGCTGCCCTTCGTTGCGGCGGCGGCTTCGGCGAGGTCTTTCTCGATGCCGATGGAGAAGTAGTTGCCGCGGAAGTAGCCGAGGGGTTGGCCCTCGCTGGTGGTGAAGGCCTGGACGCGGCCGATCAGGATCAGGTGGTCGCCGGCGTCGACAAGGTGGTGGCGGGAACAGGTGAAGCTGGCGAGTGCGCCGTCGATCAGGGGCATATCGGCGGGGCCGGGCGTCCAGGCGCAATGGCCAAACTTGTCGGGCGTGCGCGAGGCGAAGAGGCCGGAGACGGCTTTCTGGTCCTCGGCCAGCACGTTGACGGCGAAGTGGGGGGCCTCGGCGAAGATCTGGGCCGAGCTGGCCGTCTTCGCCAGGCAGACGAGAAGAAGGGGTGGGTCAAGCGAGACCGAGGTGAAGCTGTTGGCGGTGAAGCCGCGGGGCGTGCCGTCGGGCTGACGGGTGGTGGCGACGGTGACGCCAGTCGCGAAGGTGCCGAAGGCGTTGCGCAGGGCGCGGGGGTCGAGGTCGGTCATTGCAGCACCTTGGTCAGGAAATCGCGGACGGGACGGTTGACGGCCTGGGGGTCCTCGGCCAAGGCCATGTGACGCAGACCCTTCAGGATGACAAGGCGGGCGCGGGGGATTTCGGTGGCGATGGCGATGCTCATGTCGGGATTGTTGCCGTGGTCCTCGTCGCCGGTCAGAACGAGGGTGGGGACGGTGATCGGCGGGGTGGGGGCGACGATCTCGTCCACGCCATGCGCGAGGATGCGGTAGAGCTTGACGTAGACCCCCCGCTTGTTCGACAGGATCCAGGCGCGGGTCAGGTCCATCAGGTCGGGGCGGCTGGCCTGGGCAGCTTCGGTATACCAGCGCTGGAGCGCGAGTTCGACGGTGGCCTCTGGCCCGTGCTCTTCGGCCTGGGCGACGCGGAAGAGGATCGCGGCTTGCTGTCTCTCGGTCCGCTTGTGGGCGGAGTGGAGGACGACTAGCGCCGTTGTGCGGGCCGGGTAGTCCTGCGCGAAGCGGCGGGCGATCATGCCGCCGAGGGAGAAGCCGACGATGGCGGCTTTGCCGATGTTCAGGTAGTCAAGGAGGTGCGCGAGTTGGTCGGCGAGGTCCTTCAGTGTCGGCTCGCCTTCGGGCGGTGCGGTTTCGCCGTGGCCGATCAGGTCGTAGGTCAAAACGCGGAACTTGTGCAGGTCCGGCAGCAGCCACTGCCAGACGGCGCGGGTGAGGCCGAGGCCGTGGATCAGGGCGACGACAGGGGCGTCCTCGGGGCCGGTGAGGTCGTAGGTGGTCCCGTTGTGGATCATTGCGGGCTCCAGGCGATCACTTCGATTTCCACGCGGATGTCGACGAGGAAGTCGGAGACGAGGGCGGAGCGGGCGGGGGGATTGGTCGGGAAGTACGCGCCGTAGACGGCGTTGAAGCCGGGGAAGTCGGCGCGGTCCTTCAGCCAGACCATGGTCTTGACCACGGCGTCGCGGGTGCATCTGGCTTCGGCCAGCGTTTCGGTGATCCGGTCGAGGCAGGCGCGGGTCTGGTCCTCGATCGTGCCGGTGGTCAGGACTGCGCCGCCCACCATCGGGACCTGGCCGGTCAGAAACAGAAAGTCGCCCGCCCAGACGGCTTTCGACAGCGAAAGCTGCCGACCGTTGATGACAAGGGGGCCGCCGATGATTTCCTTGGGCATTGCTTCCTCCGCAGGGGTCTGGTGTGCCATTGCCCACGCTCGCACAGTTTCTATTTTTCGACACGGGATGGCGGAAAATCACAAACGTCATGCGTTCGATGGCCGCATGACTGGGGAAGAACGCGGGGGAACGAGCATGGACGAGATCAAGCGCTGCCAGATGCTGATCGACGGGGAGTGGATTTCTGCATCGGATGGCGGCGTGTTCTTGTCGGTCTCTCCGGTGACGGGCCGGGTCTGGGCCGAGGTGCCCGAGGCGACGGCGGCCGATGTGGACCGCGCGGTGCGGGCCGCGGACCGGGCGTTGAGCGGGCCTTGGGGGGCGATGACGCCTTCGGCCCGGGGCAAGTGCCTGCGCAAGCTGGGGGATCTGCTGGCCGAGGCGTCGGAGGAGTTGGGGCGGGCGGAGACGCTGGATACTGGCAAGATGCTGAAGGAGACGCGCTGGCAGGCGAAGTACATCGCGGAGTTCTTCCACTTCTACGCCGGAGCGGCGGACAAGATCGCGGGCGAGGTGCTGCCGATCGACAAGCCGGACATGCTGGTCTTCACCAACCGCGAGCCTTTGGGCGTGGTGGCGGCGG
>JANOCQ010000276.1:0-3935 GCA_031412255.1 Paracoccaceae bacterium
CAAGCGCGAGAAGATCGACTTCACCGGCGACGACGCGCGTGAAGGCCTGACCTGCGTTCTGTCGGTCAAGGTGCCCGACCCGAAGTTTTCCAGTCAGACCAAGGATAAGCTCGTGTCTTCCGAGGTGCGGCCCGCAGTCGAGAACCTTGTGAACGAAAAGCTGTCCGAGTGGTTCGAAGAAAACCCTGGCCCAGCCAAGATCATCGTCGGCAAGATCATCGAAGCCGCCTTGGCCCGCGAAGCTGCCCGCAAGGCTCGCGAACTGACTCGCCGCAAGACCGCGCTGGACGTGGCTTCGCTGCCTGGCAAGCTGGCCGACTGCCAGGAACGCGACCCCGCCAAATCCGAGCTGTTCCTCGTCGAGGGTGACAGCGCGGGCGGTTCTGCCAAGCAGGGCCGCAGCCGCTCCAACCAGGCAGTGCTGCCCCTCCGTGGCAAGATCCTCAATGTCGAGCGCGCCCGCTTTGACCGGATGCTGGGAAGCCAGGAGATCGGCACCCTGATCACCGCCCTCGGTACCGGCATCGGTCGTGATGAGTTCGACATCAAGAAGTTGCGCTACCACAAGGTCATCATCATGACCGACGCCGACGTGGACGGCGCGCATATCCGGACGCTGCTGCTAACCTTCTTCTTCCGCCAGATGCCCCAGTTGATCGAGGGCGGCTATCTCTACATCGCTCAGCCCCCGCTTTACAAAGTCGCCCGCGGAAAGTCCGAGGTCTACCTCAAGGACCAGGCGGCCTTGGAAGATTACCTGATCGACATGGGCACCGAGGGCGCTGTCCTTCGTCTGACGGACGGACAGGAAATTGCCGGCAATGACCTTGCCCGCGTGGTGGAAGCCGCGCGCCAGTTCCGCCGGGTCCTTGACGCCTTCCCGACGCATTACCCGCGTGCGATTCTTGAACAGGCCGCCCTCGCTGGAGCCTTTGATCCCGGCAAGGCCGACGCCGACCTTCAGGCTGTCGCAGATACCGTCGCCCGCCGCCTCAACATGATCGCGCAAGAGTTCGAGCGTGGCTGGTCTGGCCGCATCACCCAGGATCAGGGCATCCGCCTCTCCCGCATCCTGCGCGGCGTGGAAGAGCTGCGGACGCTTGACGGGGCTGTCCTTCGTTCGGGTGAAGCAAGGCGCCTCTCCCAGGTCGCCGGGCAAAGCCGCGACATCTACCGCGACCCCGCCCGCCTTGTCCGCAAGGACCGCGAGCAGCTCATCCACGGACCCATCGACCTCTTGAAATCCATCCTTGCCGAGGGCGAGAAGGGCCTGACGCTGCAACGCTACAAAGGTCTGGGAGAGATGAACCCAAGCCAGCTTTGGGAAACCACGCTGGATCCCGAGGCGCGGACGCTGTTGCAGGTCAAGGTCGACGACCTTGCCGAAGCCGACGACATCTTCTCCAAGCTGATGGGCGACGTCGTCGAACCCCGGCGCGAATTCATCCAGCAAAACGCCCTCTCGGTGGAACACCTGGATTTCTAAAGCCAACCCAGTGGATGCGCTGAAAAGCCGTGGCAGGCTGACCCGTCGGGAAAGTCGATCGACCAGTTCTCTGGGGTGGTCGGTCGGCCATCCCGCACCCAGCGACCCCAGCGGGCGGCTATGATCTGGCGGACCGAGTCGCGCCGGCCAAGCCTTTGTAGCGCAAGGAAAAGATAGTGGTGCATGAAAGGGCTGGCGAGCGCCGGCTGGCCCGCAAGCGGTTCATCCCGCAGGTCCAGCGAGCGGGCGACAATCCGGTCGGTCAGCGCCCCCGCTTCCGTGTTCTCGACCACTTCGGTCAGGATCAGCAGCGCCAGACCCAACTGACTTGCTGCCGCTTCATCCGGACTTTCGCGCCAACCGTCAGGTCCGCGATGCCCCTGAAGCGCCCGCGTCAAGTCACCCGCCTCCGCCGCCCAAGCCGCCCTCCGCCCTACCTGGTCAGCCATCCCCGCCGCCAGTTGCAATGCGTGCAGATACCGCAGGTTCAGCGTCAGGTTCGGCTCTGCACGGCTCATCGGCGACCAGTCCACGAACAGCCTCCGCCCAGGTGGATTGCGCAGCAGCCCATCCGTCCCCCGGAAGGTCGCCATCCGCTCCAGCATCCGGATGAGGGTCCCCCAATGCCGCTGCCAGACCGCCTCCGGCTCTGCCACACCGGGATGCGTCGCACAGCCCGCCAGCAGTTCCACCCAACTGAAGTTGTAATCCGTGACCGCATAGGCGGGGATTTCCCCCGGCAGGACCGACGGCAGCAGCCCTTCAGCGTCCGCACCCTCCGCCGCCATGTCGATGGCGAACAGCAGCGGCCGGGGGTCATCCGAGATCGCCCGCAGCGCCCAGTCCTGCGCCACGGCGTCGCCCAGCCAAAGACTGCTTTCCCGCCAGACCCCGTCGACGAAACCGTCCTGCAGGCAGCTCAATACAGTGCGGCGGCACATCTCGGCCACACCGTCCAGCACCGGGTCCAACCGGGGCAGAGGCCGCTCCACCACCGGCGTCACCGGCAAGCGGACATGGAACTTTGGCTCCGCCGCGACGCCGCCCCCCTCCAGTGCAAAAACCAGATAGCGTGCGCCGCGGGGCGTGAAGCCTTCAACTACCTGCCGGCCAGGGCGCAACGTGAATCGGTCCGTCGGACGCATCCGGCAATACGTGCCGGGATCCGGCAGCAGCAAATCACCCTGCCTCAGCTTCTCGGCATAAGAAATCAGCAGGCGTTCGCCCCCTGCGGCAATCACCTCAACTCCTCCCAGACAAGCCCGACTTTCGCCCAGGTCGAAGACCCAGATTGCCGCCGTGCCTCGCGGAAGAAGCGCCGGGGGTGATGCCGGGAAGGAAAATGAAAACCCCTTTCGCAGGTCATCATGGGGGTCTTGGGAAGCATCAACCGCAGGCCCGACTCTCACCTGCCAAGGTGTGCTCAAGTTGCGCACCTCCTCGACCGGCAGCGCCGTGGCCCTGAGCCTCAGGCTCTGCCAGATCGGTCCCTCGGCCGGCTGGACCACCCTGGCCGCGTCCCAGTCCGATGCATCTGCCTCAAGCCAATCCGCCGCGTGCCGCAGGTCGCGATCCTCTACCCCGGTTCCGTAGATCGACACCCGTTCCACCCGATCGGACCACGACCAATCCCGTCGGGCCTTCCAGCCGGGGCCGGTCTGCGAAACCACCTCTCCGTCGACCTCCAGCCAGCCAATCATCCCGCAGGCCCCGCGATGGACGTAGGCGAAGTGCGAATGACCCGGCGAGTAGACTTGGATGGCAATGCGGTTGATTCCCGGCCGCAGGTTGGCGAGCAAACGTTCATCAACGGCCATCGACGACGGCCAGCAGCGTTCTGGTCCGCGCCCCACGAAGACGCCATTCACCCACAGCCGATACCGGCTGTCCGCAGAAAGGCGCAATACCGCCTGCTTTGGTTGGTCCTTCAGGACGACATCCGCACGATAGTTCACATAAGCGTCACGCAAGTCAAAGGCGTGAGCGGGGCCGATCCAGAGTACCCCGTCGGGAGACTTCACTGAAGCGTCCCGTACTGTTCGGCCAGCTTGTTCACCAGTCTGTAAGCCCGCACCAGTCGCAGCGGCGGGATGTCCGGCTGGATGAAGTGCCCACCGTTGAAGATGAACCCGCCGCCCGGCGCATAGATGCCGAACCGCTCGGTGATGTAATCGTCCAGCTCATCGCCGTCGTACTTCAAGAGCCCGTCGATCACATCCAGCGAGCCATAGATGACGATCTTGTCGCCCCACTTCTCCTTGACCTCGCGGGGATTGATCCCGGCGCTTTCCTGCACCGGATGCCAGGAGGTATAGCCCATCTCGATGATGTCATCGACGACCTGCAGGATGTAACCGTCCGAATGCAGGTTGTCTGGCATTCCCCTGGATCTTGCGTGCTGCACCACCCGCATCGCATAGGGCTTGATAAGCGCCCGCCAGGACTTCGG
>JANOCQ010000277.1:0-2946 GCA_031412255.1 Paracoccaceae bacterium
GTCGTCGCAGCAGGCCGCCTCGATTGGCATCGTCCTTAACGAATTCGCCACCAACTCTTTCAAGCACGCCTTCCCGGAGAATCGAGCAGGGCTCATCAGCTTTACGGTCAGGAATGGCGACATGATTCATCTGATCTGCAAAGATGACGGTGTCGGGATGCACGGCACTGCTGAAAAAGTCACGAGCGGACTCGGTATGAAAATCATCGAAGCGGTCACTACGCAAGTTGGCGGCATCCTTAACTTTGATAAATGTTCGGAAGGCGTTCAGCTCTCAGCCTTCTTTCCCGTTGCGACCGACGGCGTCACTCGTCGGGAGTAGACCAGTTATGGAGGCACGGATGGGAAAGTCATTTTGGCTGCTTCGCCAGATGCTCAGATAGCTTTGGGTCAAAGTTGCGGGCGACGCGGGCCCTGAGCTGCGGTTTAACGGCAGCAGTGTTGAATGCTGCGTCGCAGTAGGTCGTCGGCCTGACCGTCAGCAAAGGGCCGCAAGCGACGCCGTCGTCGTTAAGGGCGGAGGTTGTGTAGAAACTCGGCGGCTTCAGCTCCTTGGGTGCGCGATTTTGGTTAGCGAGTGGATTTCGGCTCGAATTGGTCGCAAACCCTGTTTTGGGCACGTCTGAGGGCGCTAGAGAAGCCTTGAAGCCCACCGAACCGTCGAAGGAAGCCAATGGCGGCTTGATTCACCCCGGAATCGCGGCCATCAGCCCTTTGATCCCAACCAAGGCAATCATTCGTTTGATGTTGTAGGCCAGCACGTTCAGCGCCATTTCCGTTCGCACACCCCGAAGCCGCCGGGTCAAGAAATGGCAGGGCCCAGCCCAGGACTTGATCGTGCCGAACGGGTGCTCGACCGTCGAACGACGGACGCTCATCGGGGCGGACGGACTGCGGCGGCGGGCATTCGAAGCTTCGACAAGGTGTTCATGTTCCCACCTGGAGACCCGTCGCTCGTGCCCCGTGGTGCAACGGCTTTTGAGGGCGCAAGCCTTGCAAGCGTTTGTCCAATAACGCCGCATTTGGAGGCCCTGCTGTTCGCTCGTGGTGCGGTAGATGAGCGCCTGTCCCGCCGGGCAGCGATATATATCTGCCTGATGGTCATAAGCAAAGTCGGCCTTGACGAAGTGCCCCTTTGACCGGGCTCCGGAGGTGTCCGAGCGCGGCACTGTCGCGGTGATGCCTGCCCTGTGGCAAGAAAGGATCTCGAGGGCGCTGAAATAGCCCTTGTCGGCGAGGATGTGCAGATCCTCCCGCTGCAGCACGGCCTTTGCCTGTGTCGCCATCTTGGCCAGCAGATCCCGGTCATGCCCCTGGTTCGTCACCTCATGCGTGACGATCAGATGCGTCTCGGCATCGACAACGCTCTGAACATTATAACCAACATGCCCGCTGTGCTGCGCACGTGTCGCCATCGCCCGGGCATCAGGGTCGGTCAGCGATATCTGTCCGTCCGGCGCTTCGGCCAGCGCCTCATCCAAGGCCAACAGGCGTTCAATCTCCTGTTGGATGCGGTGATAGCGGTCGGTCAGATGTGCCGCCCGCTCGGCCCGCGCTGCGCCGGTTTCCTGGCGGTCAATCCGGTCCGCCTCCTCAATGTAGCGCCCCACCTCGGCCTCCAGATGGGCAAGACGGTTTGCGATCTTGCCCTTGGTGTAGTTGCGGTCCCGGTTGTTGACCGCCTTGAACTTGCTCCCGTCGACGGCCACGACCTCGCCCCTCAGCACACCCACCCGGCGGCAGAGATCCACGAACTTCGCACAGGTCTTGCGGATCGCAGGGCCATTCTGCCGCCGGAAATCCGCGATGGTCTTGTGATCCGGCACAAGCCGCCCGGTCAACCACATCAACTCGACATTGCGGCCAGCCTCGCATTCCAATCGGCGGCTGGAGGGGATCCGGTTCAGATAGCCGTAGATGAACAGCTTGAGCAGCACAGCCGGATGATACCCCGGCCTCCCCGTGCGCGCAGCCGCATGACGCGGAAACCCGAGCCCAGCTAGATCGAGTTGGTCGACAAACAGATCAACCACGCGGACCAGACTGTCTTCACCGATCCAGTCGTCCAACCGCTCAGGAAAAAGCGTCGTCTGATCGCGGCTGACACCCTCGATGAAACCCGCCATGCAAAGCCTCCCAAGCATGCATAAGCATAGCATAAATCGGGGTTTTTACACAGCCTCGGCGGAAAGCCGCCTGACCGCAGTGCGGCAAAACAAGCTAACGATGTGGCTGTCTAAGACTCACCACCTTGGCAATTATCATAAGTTCAGCGGTGCAGTCTCGCACACGAACGTAGCCGGACCAGATATGAATTGCCTGTCTTGGCACGGCGCCTTAACTGGTACCTACCAGTTTACGGGTTACGAGGACTACTGTGTCAGAAACAAAAACTCTGATCGACCATGTGAGTATGGTGTTGGGAAAGTCACCGGCAGACACCCCACTGTACCAAAGGCTTTCGACGGCTCTTTTGGATGCGATGGCGTTCGGCAACATTGCCGGGGGGCAAACTTTGCCCAGTGAGCGTCGCTTGGCCGTGGAATTGGGGATCAGTCGCGTCACCGTGCGGCGAGCGCTGGAGCTTCTGTCGCGGGAGGGCCGCTTGCAGCGCCAGCAGGGCGCACAGACCCGGGTGGTGGAGCGGGTGCAGAAAACACTGTCGACCGTGACCGGCTTTTCCGAAGAGCTTAAAGCGCGGGGCAAGGTGCCAGGGCATCGGTGGATATCGCGGCAGACCGTTCTTCCCACGCCAAGCGAGGCGATGTCGCTGGGGCTTTCAACCACCGATCTGGTGGTTCGGCTGGTCAGGATCCGCACGGCGGATGGACGACCTTTGGCCATCGAGCGCGCAACTGTTCCGCAAGCGATCCTGCCGTCAGGCGACCTCGTCGACGACTCGCTCTATGCCGCGCTTCGGACCCTTGGCTGCGGTCCGGTGCAGGG
>JANOCQ010000278.1:0-1997 GCA_031412255.1 Paracoccaceae bacterium
GGAAGGTGGTGCCACTTGCCAGGCTCTCGGCGTACGCCTTTGAGTGACGAAGGTAGAACATAAGATATTCCGGAACGTTGGAGCCGTTCAGGATGACGTTCTTGCAGCCTTGGCTGGTTGCTAGGGCGTTCGCGGCAACGGCGCAGTAGCCAATCGGGGCCCTAGACGAGAATACCACAGTCCCAGAAGGCAGGAGTTGTGCGCCTGACGACGCCAGTCCCTCCTCACTGAGGTTGCGGCGACCGCGGGCTATATAGGTGTCCAAGTGTCCAGACATGTCTGCGGGCGTGATCCAAGGCACACCGTCTACGTCGGAAAAGTTCGATGATCGGCGCGCCGATGGTGTTCCGCCTCCACGGACGTCGCCGATGTCGCCTATATCGCGCCAGGCCCATTCGTCAGGTATCGGCCACCGAGGTTGGGTCATACCGAGGCTAGGGTCGGTCGCGTTCGCAAGTCCGATACGTCGGCAGCTAGGCATTCGATCTCTGCCAAAGCTTCGCGCAGCCGCTCCGCAATCGCCATTGCCAAATCCTCCGGATCAACATCGTGATCGGTGCCGCTGGAAGAATCGTGGATAAGATCTAAATCATAGTCTCGCTCTATGATTTCATGCTTCGACCAGGAACTGAAATTCGAGCCATGCTCCGGACGAGCCGATCTTCCAAGCGGATCGTCTCCGAAAAACTCTTTAAAGCTGTCAAGAGTAGCCGAGTCCAACGGGTTCCCGCGGCGATATTTGGGTGCGCTGCTGCGCAGGTCGTACATCCACAGTCTATTATCGACTTCGGAATACGTCGACTGTTGCTTCGTAAACATCAATACGACCGTGTTTACGCCTGTCGCGTAAAAGATACCGGTTGGAAGCCGAAGGATGGTGTGCACGTCACAGAGGTCAAACAGTTCCTTACGAACTCGACGACCAGCGCCCCCCTCGAACAGCACATTGTCGGGCACAACGACGGCAGCGCGTCCTCCGGGTTTCAGCGAACGATAAACGTGCTGGAGGAACAGCAACTGCTTGTTTGAAGTCCTGATCCGCAGGTCACTTCGTCGCGCGCGCGCGCCGCCACCGGAGCTACCGAAGGGCGGGTTGGCGAGTATCAAATCTGCCGGTCGCAAACTGGCGGCGTCTTGGGTGAGTGCATCGCCATTGATTACCCGGCCCTCCATCCCGTGCAGGAAAAAATTCATCAGGCACAGGCGGCATGTGTCACGTTCAATCTCCACACCTTCGAAGTCTGCCGAAATCGCCCGTGATCCAGAGTTTCGAAGCAGATATCGCTGGGCCGACACGAGGAACCCACCTGTGCCCGCAGCGGGATCTTGAATGACCTCGCCCGGTGAAGGCCGCGTCAGTTCGACGAGACAGTCGACCAATGCCCTGGGGGTGAAATACTGCCCTGCGCCAGCGCGCGCCTCGGTGCTCGCTTTCTCGAGCAGGTATTCGTACAGCTCGCCAAACCGGTCGACGCCGACCGCATGCCAGTCGAGCTCGTCCATCGACCGGAAGACCTTGGCAAGGTTTTCGTCATGGGAGAAGACTGTCGTGGGGAAGGCAAAGATCCGGCGGATCTGAGTGTCAGCCACGTCTTCACCGAGTCTCGTCAACATGATCCTGTAATAGCCAACCATCCCCGATCCGCGGTGGGTCCGCAGATCCCCCCATCGGCAGCCTGGCGGGAGCTTTGTCTCCGCCTTGGTTTCCTCCGCGATCTTTAGAAATAGCAGATAACTCAATTCCGCCAGATACTTGTGGTAGACGATGCCATCGTCGCGCAGGACGCGACAAAGACTCCACAGCCTCACTCCCAATTCAGCGATGTTCACGTGTCGCGCTCTCTCCCCTCGATCGAAGCTCTATGTGGCGTATCAGGGCCATTGAGCAAAGCCCGATAAGTCGCCAACGCGAATTTAGGATTTCCGCCGAGCCGCTGGAGCGCGGCTTCGGGCTGACCCTGGGCAACTCGCTGCGCCGGGTGCTGCTGTCGTCCCTC
>JANOCQ010000279.1:0-6490 GCA_031412255.1 Paracoccaceae bacterium
CGAGGGTTGCATCGTTCGCGAAGGCTCGGTCCTGGGGATGGGCGTCTTCATCGGCAAGTCCACCAAGATCGTCGATCGGGAAACCGGTGACGTGATGTACGGCGAAGTCCCCGCCGGGTCGGTCGTGGTGGCGGGGTCGATGCCGTCCAAGGGCGGGATCAACCTTTACTGTGCCGTCATCGTGAAGAAGGTCGATGCACAGACCCGGTCAAAGACCAGCATCAACGAACTCTTGCGGGATTGATCATGCGGTGGATTGTCTGTGCCCTGGCTCTGATGCCCCTTACCGCGCAGGCCGGTCCCTTCGACGGGCTTTACCGTCCCGACGGCATGGAGGAGTGGGATTGTCAGTCCATAGGCTCGGACGGCGGCGCGTTGGCAGTGCGGGATGGGGTCTTATACGGCGTCGAGAGTGCGTGCCAACTGACCGACCCGGTGCAGGTCAACGGCATGTCCGGGGTGCTTTATGAAGCCCAATGCACCCGCGAAGGCGAGACCTATTCGAAGCGCATGATGCTGATGAATGTGCCGGAGGGTCTTGCTGTTATCGAGGACGGTTTCGTGAATATCTTGAGGGACTGCCCATGACCGAAGCAATGGATGACAGCGCCAAGCGGAAGCGGCCGCAGCAGATCTATTCCCTGATCGTCGAGGTCGGTCGCAAGGAAGGAGACGGCTTGCCTCCCAAAGCAACGGGCGCTGCTCTCTTGTGTTATGCATCGGGCGTCGACGAGGCAGAGGCGGTGAGAGAAACCGTTGCAATCCTGAAGGAGGCCGAGATGGCTCCGCTGGAGGTGCAGGGACTTGGCACACTGGAGGAGCGGCTCAAAGGTGGCGAAGAGATCGACGAAGCCGAGCAAGGGCTGATGCAGCGCGCCTTGAAGGAGAACTCGGTCATCGTGGCCGAGATCACGCCTTTCTTCGACTGACGCGCCCGACACGCTGGTAAGGACGCCTTGCGGTTGCAGGACTCTGACCAAGCGGTTAGGGATCGAAATCGCTCCTCCAATCAGGACATCCCGATGCCCTTCCAGCCCGTTGACCCGGTGGAACTGACCGCCAAGCTGATCCGCTGCCCCTCCGTCACGCCAGCAGAGGGCGGGGCAATAGCGCTGCTTGAGGGCGTGCTGTCGGGCGCAGGCTTCTCGTGCACGCGGGTGGACCGGGGCGGGATTGCCAACCTTTATGCGCGCTGGGGCAAGCAGGGTGCCAACCGGGCGTTCGGCTTCAACGGTCATACCGATGTGGTGCCGGTAGGCGACGCGGCGGCCTGGCGGTTTGATCCATTCGGAGCCGAGATCCACGACGGTTTCATGTATGGCCGGGGCGCCTGTGACATGAAGTCCGGCGTTGCAGCCTTCGTCGCGGCCGCTGCGGATTTTGTTCGCGATACGCCTCCCGATGGGGCCGTGATCGTCACCATCACTGGTGATGAGGAAGGCGAGGGCAAGGATGGCACCGTGGCAATCCTGGACTGGATGGCCTTCAACGGCGAGCGGATGACGCATTGCCTGGTTGGCGAGCCGACCTGCCCCCACGAGATGGGCGAAATGATGAAGATCGGTCGCCGCGGTTCGTTGACATGCGACATCGCAGTCGAGGGGGTTCAGGGTCATTCCGCCTATCCGCATCGGGCGAAGAACCCGCTATCGGCGCTGGTAAAGCTGTTGGCCAGACTGGATGCGGAACCGCTGGACCGTGGCACACCTCACTTTGACCCGTCCACCCTGGCGATCACTACCATCGACTGCGGAAACCCGGCCGGGAACGTGATCCCGGCCAAGGCGACGGCCCGCGTGAACATCCGTTTCAATGACACCCACTCGGGCGACACCCTGTCCTCCTGGCTGCGCCACGAGGCGGAAGCGGTGGCCGAGGCGGCCAAGGTCGAGATCGGACTGAAGATAAAGGTCTCGGGGGAGGCGTTCCTGACGCCCCCGGGCGAGCTTTCGGCCCTGGTTGCAAAAGCGGTGGAAGCCGAGACGGGGCGAAAGCCGGTTGCATCCACCTCTGGCGGGACGTCCGATGCCCGGTTTGTGCGCGAGCATTGCCCGGTGGTGGAGTTCGGACTGGTCGGCAAGACGATGCATCAGGTGGATGAACGGGTGGCGGTCGACCAGATCGATCAGCTCAAGACGGTGTACGGACGCATCCTGAAGGACTATTTCGCGTGAGGATCGAGGTTAGCCGCGACATCGCCACCTGCCAGCACCTCCGACGGGTGGTGTTCATCGACGAGCAGGGTGTCAGCGAGGCCGACGAAGTGGATGGCTTGGACGAAACTGCGCTGCATCTGCTGGCTTACGACAAAGACACACCGGTCGGGACAGCGCGGATTTTGCTAAAGGGGACTGTGGGCAAGATCGGCCGCGTCTGCGTTCTGCGCGAAGCCCGTGGAACAGGACTTGGCGCAGAGCTGATCCGTGCGGCGCTGGACGTGCTGAAGCAACAGCCCAGCGTGACGGAAGCCTATCTCGGGTCGCAGTCCCATGCGGCGGGGTTCTACGAAAAGCTGGGCTTCACTGTCGAGGGGGATGAGTTCATTGATGCGGGAATACCCCACCGCCACATGCGTCGTGTCCTTTGACCGTCGCATTTCAAGCGGAGCTGGGACGCAGGGCTTTTGTTTCGCCCTTTCCGCGCGAAACATGTGCAGCGGCCTGCCCCCTGCGGGGATCTTCGGCGCGACAGAACGGGCTTGCCGGGTAGTCTTGCGTGGGACGGCGTGCTAGATCTGGGACATGAAACCTTTGCCAACCAAAGACGCGATCCGCCAGTGGATCGTCGATAACCCCGGCCTTTCGGCCAAGCGCGACATTGCCAAAGCCTTCGGGATCAAGGGCGATGCTCGTATCGAGTTGAAGAGCCTTCTGCGCGAACTGGAGAGCGAAGGCGTTGTGGAGAAATCTTCACGACGCTTCCTTGAAACCGGCGTGTTGCCGCCAGTTGCAGTGCTTCAGGTCCTGGTCCCTGACTCGGCGGGTGATCTTTACGCAAAGCCACTGGAGGAGGGCGTGGACGACTCCCCGCGCATCCTGATCATCCCCAAGAAAGGCGACCCGGCCTTGGGCGCTGGTGACCGGATTTTGGCCCGGCTGGCAAGGGTCGAGGCCGATGACCATACCTACGAAGCGCGGCTGATCCGGCGGCTGGGGTCGAACCCGAAGAAGGTGCTTGGAGTTTTCCGCCTCGGTTCGCAAGGCGGGCGGATCGTTCCCATCGAAAAAGGCGACGACAAGGAATGGCGCGTCTCCGCAGACATGACGATGGACGCCAGGGACGGCGAGCTGGTCGAGGCCGAGGCGGTCGGCGGCAGAAAGCTGGGCCTGCCCGCAGCGCAGATCGTCGCGCGGTTGGGGGATCCAGCGGGACCCCGCGCGGCAAGCCTGATTGCCATCCACCAGCACGGCATCCCGGACGTCTTTCCCGATGCGGTTATCCAGGAGGCAGATCAGGCCCAGCCGGTGGGGATGAAAGGCCGTGAGGACCTGAGGGGCCTGCCGCTGGTGACGATCGACCCGGTGGATGCCCGCGACCGTGACGATGCAGTGTTGGCCGAAATGGACAGCGATCCGGGCAACGCGGGTGGCTTCGTGATCTGGGTCGCTATCGCCGATGTGGCGCATTTGGTGACACCCGGCTCGGCTTTGGACCGAGAAGCGCGGCGGCGGGGGAACTCGACATACTTCCCCGACCGCGTGGTCCCGATGCTGCCCGACATCCTGTCGGGCGATCTTTGTTCGCTGCATGAAGGCGTGGATCGGGCCTGCCTCGCCGTTCGGATGGTGATCGACGCGGGCGGTCACAAGCGCAGTCATCGCTTCGTGCGGGGGATGATGCGGTCGGTCGCCTCTCTTCATTATGCGCAGGTGCAGGCGGCGATCGACGGGTCGCCTGACGAGAAGACCGCTCCGCTGCTGGAACCGGTCCTGAAACCGCTATACGCCGCTTATGCCGCACTCAAGCAAGCACGCGAAGTGCGGCAGCCCCTGGACCTGGAACTGCCAGAGCGGAAGATCGAGCTGGATGCCGAGGGCAATGTGGCCTCGGTCGCCTTCAAGGAACGGTTGGACGCGCACAAGTTGATCGAGGAGATGATGATCCTCGCCAACGTCGCTGCGGCCGAGGAACTGATCCGGCTGAAACGGCCCTTGCTGTTCCGGGTGCACGAGGAGCCGTCGCCGCTGAAGCTGGAGGGCCTTCGCGAGGTGGCCGAGGGTGCGGGGATGACACTGGCCAAGGGGCAGGTGCTGCAGACGAGGCACCTGAACCGGTTGCTGGCCCAGGCACAGGGGACCGAGTTTGACGAACTGATCAACCTCTCCACCCTTCGGTCAATGACTCAGGCCTATTACCACCCGGAGAATTTCGGGCATTTCGGGCTGGCGCTGAAGAACTACGCGCATTTCACCAGCCCGATCCGGCGGTACTCTGACCTGATCGTGCACCGCGCGCTGATTGCTGGTCATAACTGGGGGAAGGATGGCCTGTCGATCTGGGACATGGAAAACCTGGAAGAGACCGGCAAACTGATCTCCGAGGCGGAGCGACGCAGCATGGCCGCAGAGCGGGATACCAACGACCGCTATCTGGCGGCCTATCTGGTTGACCGGGTCGGGGCGGAATTCGCAGGGCGGATATCTGGGGTGCAGCGCTTCGGGGTTTTCATCCGCTTGGACGAAACCGGTGCAGACGGTTTGATTCCGGTGCGCGCCCTGGGTCGGGAGTATTTCAACTACGACGAGTCGAGCCAGACCCTGATGGGGTCGGAAACCGGACTGGTCCTAGGGATTGGGCAAAAGGTCACGGTGCGTCTGGCAGAGGCGGTACCGGTAACGGGCGGGCTTATTCTGGACCTGGTGGCGGTGGAAGGCGCGGTCGTACGCCCCTCGCGGCGGTCGGGGGGCAAGTATCACCCGCGGAAGCCGGCGCAGGCGGCTGCAAAACGGCGGTTGGTGCGCAAGCGGAGATGAGGGGCGCACCAGAACTGTTCGAAAGGTCTTGCAAGAGTCTTCGAAGGATTTTGGTCGCGTCTGGATTAGGCGTCGTTCTGGGCGGTTCGCTGGTCCAGGCGCAGACGATCCTGCCCGATCCGGTGGCGGGCGTGGAGGTTAAGATGGGATCTCAGGCCGGGCTGGACGCTTGGGTGGAGGAGTTCCGGCCCAGGGCTCTGACGGCGGGTGTTTCGGCTTCGGCCTTTGACGCGGCGATGCGGGGGGTAGAGTTCAACCCGAAGGTTGTAGAGCGCGACCGGAACCAGAACGAGTTTTCCAAGACGATCTGGGATTACCTCGACACTGCCGTTTCGGAGGACCGGGTGGCGCTTGGCCTGCAAGCCATCGACCGAAATCGGGACCTTCTGGACCGGATCGAGGCAGCCTACGGCATCGAGAAGGAAGTCGTTGCCGCCGTCTGGGGACTTGAGAGCGCGTACGGAACTTACCGGGGCGACCTGCCGGTGCTGGGGTCGCTCGCAACACTGGCATATGAGGGGCGGCGAGGGGCGTTCTTCGAGGCGGAGTTGCTCTCGGCGCTGAAGATCGTCGAGGGTGGACATGTGGAGCGGTTCGCAGGGTCCTGGGCGGGCGCTAGCGGTCACACCCAGTTCATGCCGTCGTCGTGGGAGAAGTTCGCGGTCGATTTCGACGGGGACGGAAAGCGGAACCTGTGGGGCGATGATCCGGGCGACGCGCTGGCCTCGACGGCGAACTACCTGCGGCATTGGGGATGGACCAAGGGCCAGCCCTGGGGGGTGGAGGTGAAGCTGCCCGAGGGGTTCGACTATGACCAGACCACCGAGCGGGTCATCAAACCGGTCGGTGACTGGCAGGCTCTGGGGGTTCGGACGGAGTCTGGGGCGGACCTGCCAGATCACGGGCCGGGGTCGATCCTCTTGCCGGGAGGACACCGCGGGGCGGCGTTCCTGATCTGGCCGAACTTCAAGGTGTTCGAGAAGTACAACACCGCGGATGCCTATGTGGTCGCGATCGGGTCCCTGTCGGACCGGTTGCGAGGCGGCCCCGCGATTCAGTCGGGCTGGCCTCGAGAGTTGCGGGCGCTGACATTGGAGGAGCGGCGGGAGTTGCAGGACCGTCTGACCGGCGCGGGCTTTGAACCGGGTGGGGTTGACGGGCGGATGGGGCCGAAGACGGTGGCGGCGGTCAAGGCGTTTCAGACGGCACGTGGAATGGTGCCGGATGGCTATCCTTCGCTGGAGGTGCTGGAGGCGTTGCGGTAGCTGGCCTGACGTGGATCGGCTTTTGGATGCGATCACTTCATTAGGTTGGGCGTGCGGATTGGCGCGGCCTTAACCTTTACCTGCCCCTCCGCCAACCGAAAATGAAATGCTAGTGACGTTGCCCCCAACTTTTATCCAGCGTGAGCGAGACTCCGGGTTTGAGTTTTGTCCATTTGGGCGGGTTGGGCAACGGGGGCTGGCGCGGAGCTTTGCGGATTGCGCAGCGTCAGGCCCCGTTGCGGGGTGAAGGTT
>JANOCQ010000280.1:0-11614 GCA_031412255.1 Paracoccaceae bacterium
CCCGTCGAAGCTGACGATGACGTCGCCCGCCTGCATGCCCGCCACCTTGGCCGGACCTTCCGGCACGTCGGTCACGAGCGCGCCCTTTGCGTCCGAAAGTCCGATCGCCTCGGCAACATCGGGCGTCACGTCCTGGATACGCACGCCGAGCCAGCCCCGGCGGGTTTCGCCGAACTCGCGCAACTGGTCGACGACGTTGGAGACGACGTTCGACGCCATCGAGAAGCCGATCCCGATCGAGCCGCCGTTGGGCGACAGGATCGCGGTGTTCACGCCGATGACCTGTCCGTCCATGTTGAACAGCGGGCCGCCCGAGTTGCCCCGGTTGATCGCGGCATCGGTCTGGATGAAATCGTCATAGGTGCCCGACAGCGCCCGGTTGCGCGCCGAGACGATCCCTGCAGAAACCGAAAAGCCCTGCCCCAGCGGGTTGCCCATCGCCATGACCCAGTCGCCAACCCGCATCAGGTCCGAGTTGCCGAAGCTGACGAACGGGAGGGGCTTGTCGCTTTCCACTTTCAGCAGCGCGATGTCGGTCTTGGGGTCGGTCCCGACCAGCTTGGCCTTCATCCTCTCGCCCGAGAAGAATTCGATCTCGATCTCGTCAGCGCCTTCGATGACGTGATTGTTGGTGACGATGTAGCCATCTTCGCTGATTACAAAGCCGGAACCCAAGGCTTCCGAACGCTGCGGACCACCAGGGCCGGGGCCGCCAAAGTCATCGAAGAAATCCTCAAAGGGGCTGCCTTCGGGAACCATCGGCATCCCGTCGGCGGGGGCGGCAACCATCGCCGAAGTGGTGATGTTGACCACGGCCGGGCTGATCTTGTCAGCCAGTTCGGCAAAGCTTTCCGGCGCACCAAAGGCCTGGGCCTCATGGACCGGCGCTACGGAAAGGCCAAAGCCAAGGACCAGAGCGAGAAGCGTGCTGGACCGCAAGGCGTTGCGGATGGAAGGGGTGAGGTCGGGCACGATGCGAACTCCTGTTCTACCGGATTTGATCGGCGACGGCTGAGGGATCGACCCGGCCGCGTCGGTGTTGAAGAAACAGTTAGCGACCGCCGTTCGCAATGCAAACCCAGTCGCGCCGCATCAAGGTGATGTGAAGGAATATGTCATCAAACCCGTGCCAACCAAACAAGAGCAACCCCGAATGCCAAGGCACCCATCCCGATCGCACGGCGCTGATCAAGCCCAAGGCCGGCCAGAAGCCGCAGCGCATCTTCGATCCGGCGAGGGGCCAGTGCAAGCACCAGCCCCTCTACCGCCAGCACCAAACCCAGTGCCAGAATAATTTCGATCACGGCGAAGCGGGGGCCGGTTCCGCCGGACCCGTCCCTTCGGCCGCGGGTTCTGCAGGAACCGCGGCTTCGGGTGCCGCTTCGGGTGCCGCTGCGGGTGCTGGTGCGGCCGTGGTCGGACCGACCGAAGCCCCGCTGGGACGACCGGCATCGGACCGCAGGTAATCGAAGAACTCGCTGTCCGGCTGCATTACGATCGACGAGTTGCCGCCCTGAAGGCTGACCTCGTAGGCCGTCAGCGACCGGGTGAAGGCAAAGAACTCCGGGTCCTGGCCATAGGCTTCGGCCAGGATGCGGTTCCGTTCGGCATCGGCCTCGCCGCGGATCACGTCGGCCTGACGCCGGGCATCCGAGGTCAGTTCCACCACCGTCCGATCCGCCGAAGCCCGCACGCGCTGCGCAGCTTCGCCACCCCGAGCCCGTTCGTCCGCCGCTTCTCGTTCGCGTTCGGCGCGCATCCGGGCAAAGCTCGCCTCCAGGTTCTGCTCGGGCAGGTCGGTCCGGGTCAGCCGCACGTCGATCACGTCGATCCCCAGCGCCGCACCCTCGCGCTTGGCGATGGTCAGGATCTGGTTCATCAGGCCGGCACGGTCCTGGCTCAGCACCTGCTCCTGCGTGGCATTGCCCAGGACTTCCGGGATCGCCTGGCTCAGGATGTTGCCCAGAAGCTGCTGGGCACGTTCTTCGCCTGCCGTGCCGACGGACTGGCGGAATTCCACCAGGTTGACGATGCGCCAGCGGGCGAACGCATCCACCACCAGGCGGCGGTCGGACAGAAGCGTGACTTCGATCGGCTGGGTCTGCAGGCCGAGGATCCGGTCTTCGTACAGCACGACATCCTGCACCAGCGGGATCTTGAACCCAAGACCCGGGTCTTCCTTGACCTGGACGACCTGGCCGAACTGCAGAACCAGCGCGCGCTTCCGTTCGTCCACGATGAAGACCGACGACAGGACCAGCACCAGCAAGACCACGAAGGCGGGAATGATGTACATCGCGCGCATCAGTTGGTCCCCCCAGTCGTACCCGAGCCCGTACCGGCCCCTTGCGTGGGCGTCATCCGCCCAAGCTCGTTCAGCGGCAGGAAGGGCACCACGCCCTGCCCCGCTTCACCGCCCGAGACGCCGTCGAGGATCACCTTGTTCATGCCCCCCATCACCCGTTCCATCGTTTCGATGTAAAGCCGCCGCCGGGTCACCTCGGGCGCCTTCACGTATTCGTTGTAGATCGACAGGAAGCGCGCCGATTCACCCTGGGCGCTGTTCACCGCCTGGGCCCGGTAGCCCTCGGCGGCTTCCATCAGCCGTGCCGCCTCGCCTCGGGCACCGGCGGTGACCTGGTTGGCATAGGCGTCGGCCTCTTTTTCCAGCCGGTCGCGTTCCTGCTGGGCGGCCTGCACGGCGCGGAAGGCGTCGATCACCTCACGCGGGGGCTGTGCGGTCTGCAGGTTGACCCGGATCACGGTGATCCCGGCGTTGTAGCTGTCCAGCGTCGCCTGCACTGCCGTCCGCAGGTCCGAAGCGATGACACCCCGGTCGCGGTTCAGGATCGGCGAAAGTTCCGACCGGGCAATGATGTCGCGCATTGCGCTGGAGCTGACTGCGCGGATCGTGTCCTCGGGGTCGACCAGGTTGAACAGGTATTTCTCGGGGTCCGAGATGTTCCAGACCACCTGAAAGCCAATGTCGACGATGTTCTGGTCGCGCGTCAGCATCAGTCCGCTGTCGTTGCTGCCCGCGACGGTGCCGATGTCCGTGGTGCGTTCGCCGGTGACCTGCACCTTTTCGTAGCTCACGACCGGCCAGGGCGCAAAGTTCAAGCCGGGATCACCAATGCCCGAGCTTTCGCCAAGAAACAGCTCGACCGAGCGTTCTTCCGGCCGCACGGTATAAAAGGACATGAAGGACCAGACCGCGATCAACGCCAGCACGCCAAGCCCGACGCTTTGCTTGGTGAAGACCGGCCCACCGGGATCGCCGCCAGGACCACCCTTGCCCCGGTTGCCGCGCCCGCCCATCAGGACGCGCAGCTGTTCCTGGCCGCGTTTCATCAGCTGATCGATCTCGGGGATCTGGGGACCAGGTTCGCCACGGCGACCGCCACGGCGGTCCTCGTCGTCGTTATCGCCCCTGCCGCCGTCTCCACCCGAGCCGCCACCGCCGCCCCAGGGACCGCCACTTCCTGCCATTTAAGAAAACCCCTTGTTCTTACCTTTGCCCTAAGCTGGTCATATCCTGCCGGAAATCAACCCGTCCGGACCAGATCTCAGGCTGTTCTGACCGGTTTTCGCATTGTGACCAGCTCTTCCGCCATGGTCGGATGGACGGCACAGGTGCGGTCGAAATCCTCTTTGGTGGCCCCCATGCCGATCGCGATGGCCGCAAGCTGGATCATCTCGCCCGCTTCGGGTGCGACGATGTGGCAGCCCAGGATCTTTCGGGTGGCCTGGCTCACGATGAGTTTCATCAGCACCCGGTCCTGCTTGCCTGCAAAGATCGTGCGCATCGGACGGAATGCGGTCGAATAGACCTCGATTGGTTCCTGCTCGCGCGCGGCTTCTTCTGTCAGACCCACGCTGCCCATTTCAGGCTGTGTGAACACCGCCGACGCGACAAGCGCATGATCGAAGGTGGTCGGCTTCGCACCGAAGACGGTGTCGGCAAAGGCGTGGCCCTCGCGGATTGCGACGGGGGTCAGATTGATCCGGCCGGTGACGTCGCCCACGGCGAAGACGGACGGGACGGCAGTCTGGCTATAGGCGTCCACCGGGATTTCGCCATTGCGACCAAGGGTGAGTCCCAGCGCTTGAAGCCCCAGGCCAGAGGTGTTCGGACGGCGACCGGTGGCGTAGAGCACCAGGTCATATTCGCTCTCGCTCCCGTCGGTCGCGACGGCGCGGATGCCAGTCTGAGTCTTCTCCAGCCGCATGACATCGGTGCCGCAGTGGATGTCGATGCCCTGCGCCCGCATGGCGTTGGCGACATGGCCGCGCGCCTCGTCATCAAAGCCGCGCAGGATTTGCGCGCCACGGTAGTATTGGCTGACCTTGACGCCGAGCCCCTTCAATATGCAAGCAAACTCGGACGCGATATAGCCGCCCCCGACAACCAGCGCCCGCTGCGGCAGCGCCGGAAGATGGAACATCTCGTTCGAGGTGATCGCCAGTTCCCGCCCCGGGAAATCCGGCACGAAGGGCCAGCCACCCGTCGCGACCAGGATATGTTTCGTCGTGAACTCGGCCCCCGATGCCAGTCGGACGCGGTGCGCATCCACGATCACCGCGCGGTCGTCGTGGATGACCACGCCCGCGTTCGTCAGCGTGCTGCGGTAGGCGCCTTCCAGCCGGTCCAGTTCGGTCTCCAGCCTTGTGCGGAAGTGGGTCCAGTCGAAGCCCCCCGCCGTAACCTCCCAGCCATATTCGCGCGCCTCGGCGAAGGCTTCAGGATAGGCGCTGGCGAAGACCATCAGCTTCTTCGGCACACAGCCCCGGATGACGCAGGTACCGCCCATCCGGCTTTCCTCAGCCAGACCGACCTTCGCGCCATACTCGCCCGAGGCAATCCGCGCCGCGCGCACCCCGCCCGATCCGCCGCCGATGACAAAGAGATCGTAGTCGAAAGCCATGCCCAGCCCCTTCGCCATTGCCGTGCGCCAGAGCTATTCCGTCCCACGTTCCGGCGAAAGACCCCAGCGGTGCTTTTTGGTCTTCGTCGGTGAGCGGGCCCCGGTCTCGGCGGACCCTAGTCAAGGTCTGCAAAGATGTTGCGGCTTTCGGTG
Organism: Paracoccaceae bacterium; assembly: GCA_031412255.1. Lineage (GTDB taxonomy): Bacteria > Pseudomonadota > Alphaproteobacteria > Rhodobacterales > Rhodobacteraceae > Tabrizicola. The sequence continues at coordinate 5,079 of JANOCQ010000280.1, forward strand.
ATGTCGACCGCCCCGGTCTCGACCTTGCCCGAGTTGATGTCGCGCACCGTGACCCGCCCGTCGCCGTGTCCGATCACCACCACGTCGCAGATGTCGATGAAAAGTCCGTTCTCGACGACGCCCGGAATCTGGTTCAGCACCAGCGCCAACTGCCGCGGGTTGCCGATGCGCTTCAGGCTGAGGTCAAGGATGTAGTGCCCCTCGTCCGTGATCAGCGGTGCTTCTTTCGTCTTCCGAAGCGAGACATCACGTGCCATCACGTCCAGGCTGAACAGCGTCTCTTCGATCAGGGCCTTGGTGGTCTGCCAGCCGAAGGGGATCACCTCGACCGGCAGCGGATAGGCACCAAGCTGGGCCACCTCTTTCGCGGCATCCGCGATCACGATCATCCGGTCGCTGGCCGTAGCCACGATCTTTTCCTGCAACAGGGCTGCACCGCCGCCCTTGATGAGGTTGAGGTTCTGGTCGAACTCGTCCGCCCCGTCGATGGTCAGGTCCAGCCATTTCGTGTCGTCAAGACCAAGGACGGTGAGACCCAGGTGCCGCGCCAGGTCCGCCGTTCGCGCCGACGTGGCCACGCAGGTGACCTGCAAGCCTTCGTCCCGCACCCTTTCTGCCAGACAGCGCACCATCCAGGCCGCGGTAGAGCCGGTGCCAAGCCCCAGCTTCATTCCCGACTCGACGAAATCCACCGATCTGCGCGCAGCGACAAACTTTGCCTGGTCGATCGGCGAAAGAGCAGCAACCATGACATTCCCCCTGTCTTTCTTCCGAGATACCGCAATCCCCCGCGAAGGGCGAGAGGGTTCCGCGGCGACAGTCCGTTGCGCTAACCCGCCTTTTCCAAAGCTGCCACGGCACGGTCGACCTCGACCGCCGTCAGCGCGCCGTCGCCATCGCCGTCCAGCGACAAAAGCGCGCGCAGATAGACCGCCTCGTCCTCGCCCAGGGCGCGAAGACCGGCCAGGCGGCCCTGCTCGGCCTGCTCTGCCGCATCGATCCGGTCATTGGCATCGGTATCGGCCGCGCGAACCTGCCGTTCCAGCCGCCCACGCGCCTCGGCATTTGCGGCGCGCTGGGCAACGGCCACCTCGGCCCGGTCAACCGTGCCGTCCGCATCAAGGTCCAAAGCCAGGAACCGTCGCAGTGCCGCCGCCCGCGCCCCGGCACGTTCCAGTGCGATATGGTCGTCAATGCCCGCAATGGTCAGACCCTGCGGCCCGCCGAAGCCGGCGATCAATTCGATCACCTGCCCGGCGAAGCGGTCAGGGTCCTTGCGCATCGCCTTGTCCAGAGCCGTCTCCTGGGCCGAAGCCGCCAGCGGCCAGACCACAAGCCCGACGATTGCCAATGCCCGTGCCATCCGTATCTCCCGTAGCCGTCGCGGCGCAGATTGGCGGCGAAATAGTTGACGAAGCGTTAACCGCAACCGGACTTTTCCCGGCACCACGGGACCAACATGACGACAACCGGCTGACAAGGAGTCGCTTTTTGCCCTGCCGAGCGGCTACACTTCGGCAAGGCTCGCGCCAGAGGATCGACGATGTACACGCTGCACTACGCCCCCGACAACGCCTCGCTGATCATTCGCCTGGTGCTGGATGGGGCGGGTATCCCCTATCGGACGACGCTGGTCGACCGCAAAGCGCGGCAGCAAGACAGCGCGGCTTACCGGGCATTGAACCCGACCGGGCTGATCCCGGTGCTGGAGACGCCACAGGGGCCGATTTCAGAGACCGGAGCGATCCTTCTGTGGCTGGCCGACACACACAACCTTGGCCCGGGTCCGTCCGAGGCGGACCGCCCGGTCTTCCTGAAGTGGTTGTTCTTCCTGTCGAACACCGCTCACGCCGACCTGCGCCAGATTTTCTATCCGCACCAATACGCCCCCGCCGACGCCCATCGCGCGCATCTGGAAATCATGTCGACGCGAATGTTGCGCCATTTTTCCCTTCTGGAGACGGCGGCGCTCCAGCACTCCAAACTTTTCGCCGCTGGCAAACCGCTTGGCGTCTACACGATCGTCCTGACGCGGTGGTCCGCGCTTTACCCGGTGCACGGCCCCCGCTGGCTGGACCTGAGAGACTTCCCGACGCTTACGGCGCTGGCCCGCGCGCAGGAGGCGCGGGTCGAGACCAGGGTCATCGCGCGGGCCGAAGGGTTGGGTCCGAACCCCTTCACCCGCCCCGAACAGCCAAATCCCCCGGAAGGATCGGTCCTGTGACCCTGACCCTGCACCATGTCCCCGATTTTGCCTCGACCATCGTGAGGTTCGCGCTGGAAGAACTGGAGTTGCCCCACACGCTGGCCATCGTCGATATCGACGCCGGGTCGTTGGCATCGGCCGAATACCGCAAGGTAAACCCGGTCGGCCTGATCCCGGCACTGGAAACCGACGACGGCCCGATGTTCGAGACGGCGGCGATCCTTCTGTGGCTGGTGGACCGTACCGGGCGGCTTGGCCCCGGACCAACCGACCCGGACCGGGGACCATTTCTGTCCTGGCTCTTCTTCACCTCGAACGCACTCCACCAGGCGGCGCTGGCGATGTTCTACCCGCACCGCCCGGCGGGCGAGGCGAACTCCGCCGCCACGCAGGCCGCCGCACAAGTGCAGATCGTGGCGCGACTGGGACTGATCGAGGCGATGCTGGCATCGCAGGCACCGCGCTGGCTGTCGGTGGACCATCCCGGCGTGCTGGGTTATTACATCGGCGTCCTGGTGCGCTGGCTGTCCTTGTTGCCGCCGGCGCCCCATGGCATCGACCTAGCCGACTTCCCACATCTGAAGGCCGTTCTTGCCGCACATGAGGCGCGGCCCGCCGCGCAGCGCGTGGCAGAAACCGACGGTCTCGGACCCACCCCTTTCACCAATCCAGGTACCTGATGTTCCTTTCCGTCTTCGACATGTTCAAGGTTGGCATCGGCCCGTCCTCGTCCCACACCATGGGACCGATGGTCGCCGCCGCCCGCTTCCTGGATACAATGCGTGCATCGCCATTCCATTTCCACGGGCTCCGCGCCTCGTTGCATGGCTCGCTGGCCTTCACAGGGGTCGGCCATGCCACCGACCGGGCGACGATTCTGGGACTGGCCGGGTTCGAGCCTGCGACGTACGACGCCGAAAAGGCCGAGGCCACGCTGGCGCGGATCAAGGAGACCCATGTCATCGAGGCCCCTGGCGTCGGCTCGCTTGGCTTCGATCCAGGCAAGGACCTTCTGTTCGACTACGGCCCTGCCCTGCCCGGCCACGCCAACGGCATGGTCCTCAAGGCCACCGACGCCCAAGGCGATGTGATCCTGACCGAGACCTACTATTCCATCGGCGGCGGGTTCGTGCTGACCGAGGCAGAGATGGCCGAGGCCGGCGGCTCCAAGTCAAGGGCGCGCGCCGACGTGCCCTATCCCTTCGAAACGGCGGCCGAGATGCTGGAGATGGCCAAGCGGTCCGGCCTGACCATCGGCCAGATGAAACGCGCGAATGAGTTGAAGTTCCGCTCTGCTGTCGAGCTTGATCAGGGCATCAACCGCATCTGGCAAGTGATGAACGATTGCATTTCGCGCGGGATGAAGGGCGAAGGCATCCTGCCCGGGGGTCTCAAGGTGCGCCGCCGCGCCAAGGGCATCCACGACGCACTCTTGGCCGAGCGGGGTCTGAACCTGACCCCTCCGCACACGATCAATGACTGGATGTCACTTTACGCGATGGCAGTGAACGAGGAAAATGCCGCCGGCGGCCAAGTCGTAACCGCCCCCACCAATGGCGCTGCCGGGGTCGTCCCCGCTGTCCTGCGCTACTACCTCGACCACGTGCCGGGAGCGTCCCAGGCCAAGGTCGCGGACTTCCTCCTGACCGCCGCCGCCATTGGTGGACTTTGCAAGCACAACGCCAGCATCTCGGGCGCCGAATGCGGTTGCCAGGCCGAAGTCGGCTCTGCCGCCGCAATGGCCGCCGCCGGTCTTGCCGCTGTGCTGGGCGGGACGCCCGAACAGGTGGAAAACGCCGCCGAAATCGCGTTGGAGCACCACCTTGGAATGACCTGCGACCCGGTCAAGGGGCTGGTGCAGGTGCCGTGCATTGAACGGAACGGCCTTGGCGCGATCAAGGCGGTCTCGGCGGCATCCCTGTCACTTCGCGGCGACGGCCAGCACCTCGTCTCACTTGACGTCTGCATCGAGACGATGCGGCAGACGGGACGCGACATGCACGAGAAATACAAGGAGACTTCGCTCGGTGGTCTGGCGGTCAACGTTCCGAACTGCTGAGGCGTCAGTCCTTCGTCACCATCACGCCTGACTGCGCCACCCGGTCATACAGCGCAAACTCCGGCCGGTGGACCCGCCGGTACCGGGCCTCCAGTTCGTCGGGCAGCGTCAGACTGTCTGGGGGAAGCGGAGGCGAGACATTGAGCACCGGCAGGGTCAACCTCTGGCCAAGCCGGGATTCAAGGAAGTCCACCAGCAAATCAAGCCGTGCATAGTCGAACACATGAGTCACGGGCACCCCGCGCCGCCCGAAGCCCAAAAACAGGTCTTGCCGTCCGATGCGGGCATGCTCGGGTGGGTTCTCGGACAGCCGGTCCTGCACGAAATCGGTAAAGCTTGCCGTATGGGTCGACCGGCTGTGGCCCAGCATCCGGTCGCGCTGGCGGAACCGAAACCAGCTTTCCATCTGCGACCGGGGCTCACGCATGACGGCAAAGGTCTCCGGCTCGGCACCCAGTTCCTCGCGAATCAGTTCGCGCCATTGGTTGCGGTAGACCTGCGCCGGGATGTGGCGACCGACATTGCCCAAGGTCGCACCGACCGCGTAAGGCTGAAGTGCAACGCGCAAAGCCCGACCGCCGGTCTTGGGATTGGCAAGATAGACCAACCCCGCCTCCTTCAACACCAGCACCGCCAACCCCTTTTTCCTCTGGCACAAGCTAGCGTCAGGTCCCCCGCAGCCACAAGTCCCCGCGAATTGGCCGTCGCGGATCGGCCCGCGATCGGCCCTGCCAACCTGCCCCAGCGACCCCAAAGGTCGCAATTGAGGGCGACGACCTCGGCATGACACCCTACCGACACGACATGACCCGCGACACCACCCTCCAGGGCGTCATCCTGATGCTCGCGTTTTGCGTGATCGCGCCGCTATTGGACGTCGGCGCCAAGCTCGCGGCCGAAAACGGCGTGCCCGTGGGCCAGGTCACCACGGCCCGCTTCGTGGTGCAGACCGCTTTGATGCTGCCCGTCGTCCTCTGGATGCGCCTGCCGATGGCGCTGGACGCCAAGGCACTCGGCTACACGACCTTGCGCGCGGCACTGCTTCTGGTTTCGACCTATGCTTTTGTCTCGGGCATCCAGGTCATGCCGATCGCCGACGCGCTGGCCATCGTCTTCGTCGAGCCCTTCATCCTGCTGATCCTTGGCAGCCTGATCTTCGGCGACCAGGTCGGCCCGCGGCGGATCGCGGCCTGTTGCGTCGGCTTCTGCGGCGCACTGCTGGTCATCCAGCCCTCGCTTGCCGCCTTCGGTCTGGTCGCTCTGTGGCCTCTGGCGACCGCAGTCCTCTTCGCGCTTTACATGCTGGTAACGCGATCGATTTCCGGCTGGATGCACCCCGTCACAATGCAGTTCCACACCTCGTGGACCGGTCTTCTGCTGTGCCTGCCAGTGATGGTGCTGGCCGACGGGTCCGGGATCGTGTCGCTTGACCCGATCTGGCCCGAAGGCTGGAACTGGCTTTGGCTTTTCATGGTCGGATTCTGGGCCGCGGTCAGCCACATGTGCATGACCTATGCGCTGAAATTCGCACCCTCTGCGACGCTTGCGCCGCTTCACTACTTCGAAATCGTCACCGCCGTTATCCTGGGCTACCTGATCTTCGACGACTTCCCCAACACCCTGACCTGGGCCGGGATCGCCGTCATTGTCGCTTCGGGCCTCTACATCATCCACCGCGAGCGTCTGGCCGCCCGCGCCAAGCGCCAGACACCCGTCACGTTGCTGCCAGAAGCGCTTTGATCGCCGCGTCCAACCGACGGCGCGGCAAGATCACGAGCATTCCGCGCCGGTCGAAATCCAGCACCACCCGGCGTGCCAGAGCCCGGTTCGAGGTTCCGATGATCCCGTCCGGGGCAAACGTGATTCCCTCGATAGGCCATTCCAGGCCTTCGCTTCGGCCGGTGACCTGCGCCATGGGAAACAGTGAAACCGGCTCTCCCGGCGCGACAGTCAGCTCCAGCCGAAGCGGCGCCGCAAAGGCCAGGTCCTGCGGCCCGATCAGGATGCAACGGCGCTCGGCCCGTGCGACAAGGGTTGAGAATGCGGCCAGCCCGTGGTCCAGTCGTGCGCCCGCAAAGCCCAGGGCTAAGATAAGCGGGGCCTCGATCGACCGCAGCGCCTTGTCGAAGTCGGTCGTCACCTGTTCTGGCACAAGGTACTGACGCTCCAAGGGAATTCTGGTCCGCGCTGCGGCAGAAATCGAGTCCATGTCGCCGATGACCGCCTGCGGCGCGATCCCCAGTCGCAAGAGCCGGTCTGCCCCGCTGTCCG
>JANOCQ010000281.1:0-6747 GCA_031412255.1 Paracoccaceae bacterium
TCTTGTCGAGCAGCAGTTGCGACAGATCCATGACGATCTGCCACCGGGATATTATCGGCAGCTTCCGAAACTGGCCGACGGTCCCTTCAAGGGATATCCCCGGGTCTTCGGGCTGACCTGGGCCTATGTGGCGCATACCGACAGCCTGATGTCCCCTTTGGTCCTGAAGCGCTTCGTTCAGGCGTACCAGCAGGTTCAGCCGCTGATGATCGGCGAACTCTGGGCGGTGGCAATCACGCTGCGGATCGTTCTGATCGAGAACATGCGGCGGTTGGCGCAGCAGATCGTCGAGGGGCACGCCCTTCGGTTGAAGGCGGACGCCATCGTGGACGCGGTGCTGGGCGACGCGGGAACCTCGTCGCATTCTGCATTTTCCGTCATGCAGCGCGCGGTCGAGCCCTACGAGGCTGGCCCGCTTCCCGAAATCGTCGCAAGCCAGATCGCCAAGCGGTTGCGGGGCCTTGACCCTTTGCAGACCCCCCTCCTGGGCTGGCTGGAGGACCGCCTGGCCCGTCAGGGCACCTCGGTCGAGGATGTGATCACCAACACGCAGACCCGCCTTGGCGCTTCGAACGTGACGATGCGCAACATCGTCACTTCGATGCGTCTGGCATCCGAAATGGACTGGGCGGACTTCTTCGAGGAGGTGAGCCTGGTCGATGCGCGACTGCGCGACTGCGCCACCTATGCCGCGATGGATTTCGCGACGCGAAACCGGTACCGGACGGAAATCGAGAGCCTGGCCCAGGATGCGCCCCTGAGCGAAGGCGAGGTGACCGATGCGGCCGTGGCTTTGGCGGCCGGCAGCGCCGAGGAGCATCGGCGGGACGCAGGTTATTGGCTGATCGGTGAAGGTCGGCGCGAGATGGAAGCGGCGATCGGTTTTCGTCCCCCGGCGCGGCTGACGGTGTTTCGCAGGATCGGCCGATGGGGGTTACCCGGTTATCTGGCGGCCATTGCGCTGGTGGCCGTGGTCATCTTCATCCCCCCGATGCTGGTGATGGCCAACGCGGGCGCAGGGAAGCTGGGCCTCGTCTTTCTTGGCATTCCAGCGCTGTGGCTTGCGGTGGATCTGGCGACGGCGATCGTCAACACTCTCATCACCCGGTCGGTTGCGCCCAAACCCTTGCCGGGACTAGACCTGTCAAAGGGCATTCCGCAGGATCTGCGCACTCTGGTTGCGGTTCCTGTCCTGTTGACCGGTTCGGACGACATCGCCGAGCAGATCGAGCGGCTGGAGATCCATCATTTGTCCAGCGCGGGGGGTGCGGTACATTATGCCTTGCTTTCTGACGGGCCGGATTCGGCCACCGAGACGAACGCGGACGATGCAACGCTTGCCAGTGCCGCGACCGAGGCGATTGCAAGTCTGAATGCACGTTACCCCGCCCAGGACGGCGACCGGTTCTATTTCCTGCACCGCCGCCGCTTGTGGAACCCGTCCGAAGGTGTCTGGATGGGGTGGGAACGCAAGCGAGGAAAGCTGGTCGAGCTGAACCGCCTGTTGCGCGGGGCGACTGATACCAGCTTTTCCGTGGTCAGCAGTGCTTTGCCAGGCGATGTTCGTTACGTCATCACTCTGGACGCCGATACCCGTCTGTTGCGCGGGACGGTCGCGCAGATGGTGGGCAAGATCGCTCATCCCCTGAACCGCGCGCGGCTGGACGTAGGACTTCAGCGCGTGACGGGCGGCTACGGCATCCTGCAACCCCGGGTCAGTCCATCTTTGCCAACTGGTCAGGACGGGTCCATCTACCAGCGGCTCTTTTCCAGCCCCGGCGGGATCGAGCCCTATGCAGCCGCGACATCGGACATCTATCAGGACCTTTTCGGCGAGGGCACCTTCACGGGCAAGGGCATCTACGACGTGGACGCCTTCGACGCCGCGCTGCACGGGCGCGTGCCCGAGAATACCCTTCTCAGCCACGACCTTTTCGAGGGCACCTACGCCAGGGCCGCGCTCGCGTCGGACATCGAAGTGGTCGAGGATTATCCGGCTCGCTACGACGTGGACATCCGTCGTCAGCATCGCTGGGTCCGCGGGGACTGGCAGCTTCTGCCCTGGATTTTCGGCAATCGGCGTCAGGATCGGGGCGGACTCCCGGCAATCGGGCGCTGGAAGATGATCGACAATCTCCGCCGGTCGCTTCAAGCACCGGTGGCGCTGCTGTCGCTTGTCGCGGGCTGGATGCTGCCCCTGCCCCTCGCCCTGATGTGGACGGGTCTGACGCTTTCGATACTGGCTCTTCCGCGGCTTTTGTCGCTGCCCTTCGGCCTTTTTCCCACCCGCAGCGGCGTTACGCTGAGCAGCCACTTCGCCGCGCTTTGGGCAGACAGCCTGGTCGCGCTTGGCCAGTTCCTGGTGAGCCTGGTGCTTCTTGCCGACACGGCAGCTGTCATGATCGACGCGGTGGTCCGTACCGCTTGGCGGCTTCGCATCTCTCATCGGCATCTTCTGGAGTGGATGACCGCCGCGCAGATCGGTGGCAGCGCACGGCCAGGGGTCCTGGGGCAATATACGTCGATGCTTCCTGGGCTGGTCCTTGGCGTTGGAGCCAGTGCCCTGGGCGGGGTTCTGAACCCCGGGGCCTGGCCACTGCCCGCCGTCTTTGGCCTGATGTGGGCTGCTGCCCCCGCCGTTGCGCGGGCCATCAGCCTTCCGCGCGCGCAATTGCCTGTGGCGGCACTTTCCGCTGCGCAGGCGCAGGAGTTGCGGCTGATCGCCCGCCGCACCTGGCGCTATTTCGAGACCTTCGTGACGCCGGAGGAAAACTTCCTGCCGCCGGACAATTTCCAGGAAATCCCCCGTCCCGCAATTGCGACCCGGACCTCGCCCACCAATATCGGGCTTTACCTGCTGTCCACCGTTGCGGCGCAGGACATGGGGTGGATCGGGCGCGGGGCCGCCTTGCAGCGGCTGCGCGACACCCTGCACACCATTCAGCGGATGCCGCGCTTTCGCGGTCACCTCTACAACTGGCACGACACTCGGGACTTGCGAGTCCTGGACCCCGCCTATGTGTCGTCGGTCGACAGCGGCAACCTTGCGGGGCACCTGATCGCCGTGGCGCGGGCGTGCCAGGACTGGGCTGAAGACGCAGGCTTGCCTGAAGCGGCGGTGCGTCAGGCGATGGGCGACTGCGCCGTTCTGGCCCGCCGGTCGCTTGGCGTCGATGCCGAGGCGCTGGACCTGATCCGCGCGCTTGTCACCATTTCTGCGGCGGCCGCCGATCCATCGACGCCGCTTGCCACGCTCACAGATCCGATGGATCGCGCCGTGGCTCTGACCGGAGATACTGCGTCGGATGCGAAGTTCTGGACCCTGGCCATGCAGTCCGCGCTTGCCGACCATCTGGCAGACCGGGCCGCCCCGGTGGACGCGGCTTTGCTGCACGAGGTCGAGGTTCTGTGTCGCACCCTGGCACTGGGGATGGACTTCGCCTTCCTTCTGGAACCGGAAAGGAAGCTGCTTTCGATCGGCTTTTCCGTCGCCAACAACCGGCTGGATACCAACTGCTACGACCTGCTGGCTTCCGAGGCGCGCCTGGCAAGTCTGTTCGCAATTGCCAAGGGGGATGTCGAGACCCGGCACTGGTTCCGTCTGGGGCGGGCCGCAACCCCGATCGGATCGGGTTCGGCACTGATCTCGTGGTCCGGCAGCATGTTCGAGTACCTGATGCCGTCTCTGGTGATGCGGGCACCTGCGGGATCGGTTCTGGAGCAGACCACCCGGCTGGTCGTGGCCAGCCAGCGCAGCTATGCCGCAGCTCTTGGCATTCCTTGGGGGATCTCGGAATCCTCGTACAACGCCCGCGATCTGGACATGACCTACCAGTATTCCAACTTTGGCGTGCCGGGGCTTGGGCTGAAGCGGGGACTGAGCGAAAACCGGGTTATCGCACCTTATGCGACCGGGCTGGCCACGATGGTCGACCCCGTGGCATCTGTCGAAAACTATGCAGCCTTGGCCAAGCTTGGCGCCGAAGGGCGGCACGGCTTTTACGAGGCCGTGGACTTCACCCCTGCGCGCGTCCCATCCACCGAAAGACAGGTCATCGTCCGCAGCTTCATGGCCCACCATCAAGGCATGACGATCACGGCAATCGCCAATACTCTGCTGAACGGCCGGCTGCGGGACCGGTTCCACGCCGAACCCATGATCCAGGGTGTTGAACTCCTGCTGCAAGAGCGCATCCCGCGCGATGTTGCCAGCGCTCCGCCGCGCGCCACGGAAGTGCTTGTCGCGGCCGTCGAACAGCACGACGCACCCGCAGTCCGGGCCTTCGAAGACCCGGCAACAGAGCCTCCGACCGCACACCTGCTGTCCAATGGCAACTACGGGGTGATGCTGACGGCGACCGGCGAGGGCTTCAGCCGCTGGCGCGACCTTGCGATCACACGGTGGCGGGCCGAAGCGGCACAGGCCGCTCTGGGGTCGTTCCTATTTTTGCGCGATACTGGCTCGGGCGAGGTGTGGTCGGCAGGCTTTCAGCCGACCCGGGTGGGTCAAGATCGTCACCGGGCGGTCTTCTGTGAGCACCATGCCGCCTTCACCCATCAGATGCCGCGCCTGACCACACTGACCGAGGTTGTCGTGTCGGCTGAAGACGATGCCGAGGCACGGCGCGTGACCCTGACCAACAGCGGGCGTCGTGACCGCGAAATCGACGTGACCTCCTATGCCGAACTGGTGCTTGCCCCCGTAGCGGCCGATCAGGCGCACCCGGCTTTTTCCAAGATGTTCGTGGTGACGGACTATCTGCCCGAACTTGGCGTGATCATCGCGACCCGACGTCGCCGTTCCCCCTCCGATCCCGAGGTCTGGGCTGCACATATCGCCGTGGTCGAGGGCGAGGATACCGCGCCGATCCAGATCGAGACGGACCGCGCCAGGTTCATCGGGCGCGGACGCGATATTTCTTCGGCGGGGATGCTTGATCAGCCCCTGTCCGGGACCACAGGCACGGTCCTGGACCCGATCTTCTCGATCCGCCGCCGGGTCAGAGTTCCGGCCGGTGGCATCACGCGCGTGACCTTCTGGACGATGGTGGCCGATACGCCGGACGCACTGCTTGACCTGGTGGACCGGCACCGAGACCCTTCTGCCTTCGCGCGGGCCGCCACTTTGGCCTGGACCCAGGCGCAGGTGCAGTTGCGCCATTTGGGCATCACCCATGCCGATGCTGCGGATTTCCAGACCTTGGGCGGAATGTTGATCCGCAATGACCCGCGTCTGCGCGCCTCGGCCGGGCAGATCGTGTCCGGCGCGGCATTGCAGTCGGCGCTTTGGGCGCTGGGCATATCGGGAGACCTGCCGATCGTGCTGCTGCGGATCGACGATGCAGCTGACATCGCTGTCCTGCATCAGGCAATTAGCGCCCATGAATACTGGCAGATGCACCAGCAGGCGGTCGACCTTGTCGTCCTGAACGACAGGACATCCTCCTATGTTCAGGACCTGCAAATCGCCATCGAAAGTGCCGTGCGGGCCGCCCGGTCCCGACCCCGGGCTACGGGCGTGCGGGCCCCGGTCAACGGGACGATCCATGTCCTGCGGACCGACCTTCTGAATGCGGGCGCGCGCGAGCAGCTGATCTCGGTGGCGCGCATCATTCTGGTTGCCAGCCGCGGTGAGCTGGCAAGCCAACTCGCGCGGCTTGTCCCCCTGCCCCTCAGCAAGCCCGGAACCTTCCTCCCCGCCCCCCCGGCAGCTTTGGCCCCTGCTCTTCCGCAGCTGGAATTCTTCAACAGGACCGGTGGATTCGACATGGATGGTCGGGAGTATGTCACCATCCTGCAAGCCGGACGCACCACTCCGGCCCCCTGGATCAACGTCGTTGCCAACCCGAGCTTCGGCTTCCAGGTCTCGGCCGAAGGCAGCGGCCACGTCTGGTCGGAAAACAGCCGCGAGAACCAGATCACCCCCTGGTCGAATGATCCGGTAAGCGATCCGACGGGCGAGGCGATCTATCTGCGTGACATCGAGACCGGCCAGCTCTGGACGCCGACCGCGCTGCCCATTCGGGGTCCCGGGACCTATGTCGCGCGCCACGGCTTCGGCTATTCCCGCTTCCAGCATCAGGCCCACGGCATTTCGGCCGACATGACCCAGTTCGTCCCGCTGGATGCCGCCGCCAAGGTCACCAGCCTGCAATTGCACAATGCAGGGCCGACGACCCGCAGCCTGTCGGTCACCGCCTATGCCGAATGGGTTCTCGGCACATCGCGCGGGGCGAGTGCACCCTACATCATCACGCGCACCGATCCCCAGACCGGGGCGATCCTGGCGCAGAACAGTTTTGGCACCGGCTTTCCAGGGCGCGTCGCCTTTGCCGATTTCGGTGTGGGGGTCACCAGCCTGACCGCAGACCGCGCCGAGTTCATCGGGGTCGGCGGCTCGCTTGCCGCGCCGGCGGGATTGCAAGGCAGACCCCTGTCCGGTGCGACAGGCCCGGCTCTTGACCCCTGCGCAGCCCTGCAGCGCCACCTGACCCTTCGTCCCGGTGAGACCGTGACGCTGACCTTCCTGATCGGCCAGGCCGACAGTGAGGCCGCCGCAAGTGCTCTGGTCCAGGAGTTGCGCGCCGCCGACGCCAAGGACCTGCTGTCCAGGGTCACGGACCACTGGACCTCGTTACTGGGCGCGGTCCAGGTCCGCTCGCCCGACCGCGCGATGGACATCCTGCTGAACGGCTGGCTGATGTATCAGACCCTGGCCTGCCGGATCTGGGCGCGGGCCGGTTTCTA
>JANOCQ010000282.1:0-1778 GCA_031412255.1 Paracoccaceae bacterium
CAAGCGCGAATGGGAGACGCTCTATCACGGCGTCGACCTGGCCGATGCGATCGTGGATCTGAACTTTGTCCGTTCCGACGGCAAGACCCTGATCCCGCAACCGCACCTGCGCTTTGACGACAAGGACATGTGGACGCTGGACCATGTGCGCGGCCATACGCTCGGCTCGCCACTGATCACGCTGCGCGGCATGGACGAGGCAACCCGCAAGGCGCACCTCGCCGACTACGCCAAAGGGTTCACGATCAACCCCTGCCACTAACGAATGGCGGCATGGGCCGGATTTTCCGGCCCATGTCCATCCAAACCGTTGCCCGTTCGGGCACCGGGCTCAGGAAACATGTCCTGCAAAGGTCCATGAAAATGTCCGAGACCTATACCGTCCGTCTGGAGCCCGTCGGGGTTGAATTCGAAGTCGACGACGGCGAAACGATCCTGGATGCGGCGTTCCGCCAGGGGATTTCACTGCCGCACGGGTGCAAGGAAGGCCAGTGTTCGGCCTGCAAATGCAACCTCGTCGAGGGCGAGGTCGACCTGCTCAAGTATTCCACCTTTGCGCTCAGCGATGGCGACCGCGAAAACGGCGGTATTCTGCTCTGCCGCTCTTTGGCGCAGGATGACCTGGTGATCGAACTGCTGAATTTTGACGAAGAACTTTTGTCGAAGTCGATCGCCGTCAAGGCATTCAAGGGGCGGATCAGCGCCAAGGAGAGTCTGACCCACGACATCCGGTCGATCGAGATCGACCTGGAATCGCCATTGAAATTCTGGGCCGGGCAATATGTCGACATCACCGTCAGGACCAAAGCGGGGGAGACGATTACACGCTCGTTCTCCATGGCAAATACGCCGGACCAAGGCCAGACCCTCAAGTTCATCATCAAGAAATACCCCGAAGGACGCTTCTCCGGCGAACTCGACAGCGGCGGCATCGAAGTCGGAGCCGAAGTCACCGTCACCGGACCCTACGGATCCTGCTTCCGACGGGAAAACCGAACCGGACCAATAGTGCTGGTTGCCGCAGGCTCGGGCATGTCACCGATCTGGTCGATCCTGCATGACCACATCGCCAGCGGCGAAGATCGCCCGGTCTACTTCTTCTACGGCGCCCGGACCCGGGCCGACCTGTTCTATCTCGACCGGATCGCCGCGATCACCGCGGCAAACCCTGCCATCACCTTCATCCCGGTGCTGTCGCATGCCCAGGACGACGACGAATGGACCGGGGCCGAGGGCTTTGTGCACCAGGTCGTCGGAACCGAACTGAAGCGGCTGGGCATCGAGGGCGACGCGGACGCCTATGCCTGCGGTCCGCCGCCGATGATCGACGCACTGCAGCCGGTGCTGTTCCTGCAGGACTTCGACCCGGACCGGACCTTCTTTGACAAGTTCACCACCTCCACCGCCTCGGCGCCCGTGAAGGCGCACTGACAACAGAGGCCCAAGCCTCACAAACAGGGAGAAAGACATGGTTGCCACATCAAGCTCGGTCGGATCGGGGGCGGCAGGTGCCGCGCGGTTTGTCGACAGCGAAAGCCGCCGCTACCGCTATTTCGAACCCCGCGGCAAGCGGGCCACCCATTACGAGGACGTCACCGTGGACGTCCAGCCCGACCCGGAGCGCTATCTGATCCAGGATTGGATCATCGCCTTCCCCAATGGCCGCGGCGCCTATGAGAAAGACAGCACCAAGGCCAAGAGCAGCAACTGGCACGCTTTCCGCGCCCCCGACCAGGAATGGGAGCGGACCCATTACCAGCGCCAGTCGCGCATCGAGG
>JANOCQ010000283.1:0-2433 GCA_031412255.1 Paracoccaceae bacterium
CTTCCTTCTGACGCCGCTCGTAGGTGGCGAGGATCGTCTTCGCCTCCTCGCGTAGGGCGCGGGCTTCGTCGAGCTCAGCCTTGATCTGGATGGCGCGGGCGTCGAGCATGCCGGTCAGCTTGCCCGGCACCTTGAGGTAGACGAGCAACGCGACAAAGGCGATGAAACCCAGAAGAACCACGAAGTTGGTGTTCTGCAGGGAGAAGAACGGGCCGGTTGCAGCCGCGGCGGGCGAAGCGGTCAGCGCCAGAAGAATGGAAAGCCGTTTCATCGCCTTATCCTTTCAGCCGGGCAGTAACCGCAGCGGCCACCGTGTTCGCGTCTGCCGCGCCGCCAAGCGCCGCGACAAGTTCGTAGGCCGTATCGCGGGCCACTTCGGTGATCGCGGCCACCGCGCCTTCGCGGATCTCGGCAATCGTCTTTTCTGATTCCGCAGCTCTCGCCGCGATTTCGGCATCTGCCCTGGCGGTGGCGGCATCCAGGTCTTTCTGGATGTCGGCCTTAGCCGCGGCGACGATCTTGGCGGCTTCGGTGCGGGCCGCAGCAAGCGCGTCGTTATACGCCTTTTCGGCCGCAACCGCCTTGAGCTTCAACTCTTCGGCAGCGGCAAGATCGTTGGTGATCGTGCCTTTACGTTCCGCCAGCACCGCGCCGATGCGCGGCAGGGCGATGCGGGACAGCACGAAGTAGATCACGACGAGCGTGACCAGAAGCCAGAAAATCTGGTTCGGCCAGGTAGAGAAATCCAACTGGGGCATGCCCACAGCCTTTCCCGCCTCGCCATGTGCCTCGGTAGCCATGTCGTCGTCTCCTCAAGCCCAGGGAACCGGGGCCAGCCCTTGCGACTGGCCCGAAAGTCAGGTCCGAAGGATCAGACGGCGAACATCAAGAGGAGGGCGATCAGGAACGAGAAGATGCCCAGAGCTTCTGCGAAGGCGATGCCGACGAAGAGGTTGGCCATCTGGCCGGGGGCTGCCGACGGGTTGCGCAGGGCACCCGACAGGAAGTTGCCGGCAATGTGGCCCACGCCGATGCCAGCGCCGCCGAGACCGATCGTAGCCAGACCGGCGCCGATGAACTTGCCCATTTCTGCGATATCGCCTTCCATTTGGTAGCTCCTTTTTGGAATTGGCTAGAGTTTGAGTTCAGACCTTAGTGGTGTGCTTCGCCGACGGCGTCGCGCAGATACACGCAGGTCAGAATGGTGAAAACGTAGGCCTGAACCGCTGCAACCAGCACTTCCAGACCGTAGATGGCCATGATCGCGGCGATCGGAACGACCGAGGCGACACCCATCGCCCCCGCGAAACCGGCGAACACCTTGATGACGGCGTGGCCAGCCATCAGGTTGCCGCCAAGACGAATGGAGTGCGACAGCGGGCGCACGAAGTAGGAGATGATCTCGATCACCGCGAGGATCGGGCGCAGCGCCAGCGGTGCCGACGACACCCAGAACATCGCAAGGAAGCCGGGGCCCTTGCGGATGAAACCGACGATGGTGACCGTGAAGAACACCAAAAGCGCCAGCGTCGCGGTGACGGCGATGTGCGAGGTGGTGGTGAACGAGGTGGGGATCAGACCGAGCATGTTCGACAGGAACACGAACATGAAGAGCGTCATGATGTAGGGGAAGAATTTCAGCGCGTCGTGACCGGCGACTTCTTCAACCATGTTGTGGATGAAGCCGTAGAACAGCTCCGCCACCGACTGGCCGCGCGACGGCACGATGGCCCGGCGGCGGGTCGACAGGACCAGAAGCGCGACCATGGCAAGGATGGCGATGCCCATCCAGAGCGTGACGTTGGTGGGCTCATACCATTGAACGCAGCCGTCGAAGATACTCTCTTTCGGCACGCAAGTGCCGGGTTCGATGTCACGAAATAGCGGCTTGACGATGAACTGGTCCATCGGATGGATCTGCAGCCCGCCCGTATGCTCCTCGCCCGTCGTCGCCATGCGTCAGTCCCCTTTTTTCTCGGCCTTGTCGGCCGCCGTCTTTGCCAGTTGCCTTGCCGAGCCGAGCATCGTCTTGACGCCCGCAGCAAAGCCGAAGAGCGAGAAGATGATCAGGAAGATCGGCAACGTGCCAAACAGCACATCCAGCCCGTAACCGATGCCCGTTCCCAGCAACATGCCGGTCACAAGCTCGATCACCATCCTCCAGGCCACCTCGCCCTGCGAGAAACCCTTGACCGTGTTGGTTTTCGGCGGCGGTTCCTGACCCTTCACCTTCTTCAGACGCTCTTCTAGCGCGCGCAGACGGCCTGGATCGGGATCTGACGACATGTCGAAGCCCCTTCACGTTCGGGCCAGAACCTACGGAGGAGGGGTGCCCGAGTCAAGCAAAGAGAGGGGGCGCTGGAAATGGACTATCCTACTGGAATCAAAGTGTTCTTTTTCGAACCTGTGATCTTCGCGGCAACCGTGCCGTTC
>JANOCQ010000284.1:0-3648 GCA_031412255.1 Paracoccaceae bacterium
TGCAAAAGACAGAAACCGCCGCCTCGCTCGCCGCTGCGATCCGCAAGCCGGAAATTGGCGAGGCCGCGCGGCTGATGGAGGAGACGATCGTCTCTCTCCTGGCCGATATCTTTGCACATGCCACCCGGCGACCGCTTGAAGAGGCCCGCTCCCGCTATGAGGGCCAGTGCCAGATGCTGGTCATGCTGGTGAAAGCCATGGCCACCCGCACAGCCCAGTGCGGCCCGGCCAGCCCCGCCCTTGCCGCCCAGGTTGTCTCGGTGATCGACCGCATCCTGTCCGAAATTTCTACCGACAAAGCAGAAGGCTGAGTTCCATGCGCACGACCCTGATCCTCGCCGCCGTCCTTGCACTCGCCGCCCCGGTGCTGCCTGTC
Source organism: Paracoccaceae bacterium (assembly GCA_031412255.1). GTDB lineage: Bacteria > Pseudomonadota > Alphaproteobacteria > Rhodobacterales > Rhodobacteraceae > Tabrizicola. The sequence continues at coordinate 377 of JANOCQ010000284.1, forward strand.
CAGGCACAAGAGGCAGTGGCTGCCGAAAGTGCACCGGAAGCTGCGTCAGTCCTGCCAGCGATCACCGTCAGCACGGTCGGCATCGCCAAGCTTTCCGACCGGATCATCGCTTCGGGCCTGATCGCTGCCGTCGAAGAGGTGCAGGTCGCTCCGCTTGTCGAGGGTCAGCCGCTGGATCAACTGCTGGTCGACGTGGGTGACATGGTGACCGAAGGCCAAGTCCTGGCCGTGTTGTCCAAGACCACGTTAGAGCTGCAAAAGACAGAAACCGCCGCCTCGCTCGCCGCTGCGAAATCCGCCATCGCACAGGCCGAGGCGCAGCTGGTCGAGGCGCAGACGACACGCGACGAGGCCCAGAGGGTCGCCGACCGGACCACGAAGCTGCGTGAACAGGGCACCGCCCCACAAGCTCAGGCCGACACGGCGCGCGCCAATGCGCTTTCGGCGAATGCACGTGTCATGGTTGCCACCCAAGGGTTGGAATCCGCCCGCGCGCAACTGGCCCTTGCTGAGGCGCGGCTGGAAAACGTCGAGCTGATGCTTTCGCGGACCGAGGTGAAAGCCCCCGTCGCGGGAAAGATCGTCCAGCGGAACGCCAAGATCGGGGCCATCGCCACGGCGGCGGGCCAGCCGATGTTCGTCATCACCCGTGACGCTGCGCTGGAACTGCGGGCGGATGTGGCCGAGACCGACCTCCTCCGGCTTGCGCCCGGCCAGAAGGCGCATCTTCGCGCAGTCGGCATGGGGGGCGTTCTGGAAGGCACAGTGCGCCTGGTCGAACCTTCGATTGACCCGGTGACGCGTCTTGGGCGTGCGCGGATCACCGTCGACAGTTCCAACGAGTCGCTTCGCACCGGCATGTTCGTCGAAGCCGAGATCCTGGCCGCGGAAACCGAAGCCCTGGCCGTACCCGTCACTGCCATCGGCGCGTCTTCCGATGGTGCCAGCGTGATGCGGGTCGTTGACGGGGTGGTTGAACGCATAGCCGTCAAGACCGGGATCCGCGACGGCGGACTCGTCGAGATTACCGAAGGCCTTGACCAGGGCGATGTGGTGGTCACCAAGGCTGGTGCCTTCGTCCGCCCCGGCGACCGGATCAATCCGGTGCCCGCCCCCGCCGCTGTGAACTGAGGAGCGTGCGATGAACTTCTCCGCCTGGTCGATCCGCAATCCCGTAGCGCCACTGCTTGGCTTCTTTCTGTTGCTGGTCCTCGGCTGGCAAAGCTTCAACGCCCTGCCCATCACACGCTTTCCGAACATCGACGTCCCTCTGGTGGCCGTATCGGTCGGCCAATCCGGAGCCGCCCCGGCCGAGATGGAAAGTCAGGTCACCAAGGAGATCGAGGACGCCGTCGCGGGCCTGACCGGGGCCAAGCGCGTGACTTCGACGGTCACGGACGGGGTTTCAACCACGGTCATCGAATTCAGGATGGAAGTGCCCACGGACAAGGCCGTCCAGGACGTAAAGGACGCCGTCGACCAGATCCGCGGCGACCTGCCCGGCGGGATCGAGGCCCCCATCGTGACCCGCATCGATGTCGAGGGCCAGGCGATCATGACCTTCTCGGTCACCGCCCCCGACCTGACGATGGAGGAAATCTCCTGGTTCGTCGACAACACCGTAACCCGCGCGTTGCAGGGCAAACCCGGCATCGGTCGCGTCACCCGCATTGGCGGCGCCGACCGCGAGATCCGGGTCGAACTCGACCCCGTTCGGCTGGACAGTTATGGCGTCACCGCTCAGGCCATCAGCGCCCAGATCGCTCAGACCAATGCCAACCTGGGGTCGGGCAAGATCAGCCTTGGCACGGGCGAGCAGGTGATCCGCACCCTCGGGGACAGCGGCACAGTGGAAAGCCTGGCGAACACCACCATCGCGCTGCCTTCGGGCCGGTTCGTCAAGCTGACCGATCTTGGCCAGGTGATCGACACCTATGAAGAGCTGAAAAGCTTCTCTCGCATCGACGGCGAGCCGGGCGTCACATTCCTGGTCTTCCGTTCGAAGGGCGCGTCCGAAGTCTCGGTCGCCGAAATCACCAACGAGGTGGTCGAAGATCTGCGCCGGCAGAACCCGAATGTCGCCATCACCATGGTCGACGACTCGGTATTCTACACCTACGGCAATTACGAAGCCGCCATCCACACTCTGCTGGAAGGTGCGCTTCTGGCCATCCTCGTCGTGTTGGCCTTCCTGCGGAACTGGCGCGCCACGCTGATCTCGGCGATTGCGCTGCCCTTGTCTGCCATCCCGACCTTCTGGCTGATGGACATGCTCGGGTTCTCGCTGAACCTGGTCAGCTTCCTCGCCCTGACGCTGGCGACCGGCATCCTCGTCGACGACGCCATCGTGGAAATCGAGAACATAGCCCGACACATCCGCATGGGCAAAACCCCCTACCGCGCCGCCATCGAGGCCGCGGACGAGATCGGCCTTGCCGTCATCGCCACCACCTTCACCATCGTCGCGGTCTTCGTCCCGGTCAGCTTCATGCCCGGCATTCCGGGCCAGTATTTCCGACAATTCGGCATGACGGTCGCCATATCGGTGCTGTTCTCGCTGCTGGTCGCGCGCCTGATCACGCCGATGATGGCGGCCTATCTGATGCGCCAGAAAGACGGCGACGAGACCCATACCGGCGACGGCCCCATCATGCGCGGCTATCTTTGGTTCGTGAAGGCCACGACCAAGGTCTGGAAAGTGCCGGGCATCAAGATGCACTTCGGCAACTATTACGTGACGCTGGTTGTCGCCATCATCCTGGTCGGCATCTCCATCTTCTTCATGTTCAGGGTTCCGGGCAGCCTGTTCCCGCCAGAAGATGTCAGCCGCGTCAGCATTTCCGTCGAACTGCCGCCCGGCTCCAGCCTTGAAAGCACGGACGCCACCACCGACCTGATGCGCCAGCGCATCGAAGGCATCGACGGGGTGAAGTCGGTGCTCATCGTCGGCGGCGCCACGCCCACCGGCGACCGCGATATCCGGCGCGGTAGCGTTTCGGTGATGCTGGAACGTCTGGACAACGACCTGGTGCGCAAATTCTCGGACCTCGGCCAGCAGATCCCGGTGTTGAACCAGATCCTGCCGGTCGCCCCGCTCAAGGGCCGCATCCGTCCCCAGAACGAGATCGAGACCGAAATCTTTCAGGCTATCGCCGACATCCCCGATGTCCGCGTGTTCAAGTTGAACGACCGCGGCGAACGCGACCTCAGCTTTTCGATCCTGTCATCGGACGAGGCGGACCTGAACAAGGCAGTGCAGCAGCTTGAGGCTG
>JANOCQ010000285.1:0-4134 GCA_031412255.1 Paracoccaceae bacterium
CAGCCGCTCCACCAGCGCAAGGTTGTCGAGGTAGCAGGACAGGAACGCCTTTTGCGATCCGTCCAGTACCGGGGCATACATTGTCATACCGTTTCTCCACCGTTCGAACGGGGTTAGAATCGGCACAAACCGCAAACATTCCGTAAACTTGCTGCGAACTTCCGCTATTTTCTTGGCTTCAGTCGATTTTCCGCAAAGCCGGAAATCCGGGCGAGCAGACCGCCAAGCAACGGTGGCGGATCGGACTGGCCAAGGATCCAGGCCATCAGATCCTGATCGTTCTCTTCTAGCAGCACGTCGTAGGTCTGCAAGTCGGCCTCGGAAAGCCCCGCCAGATGCGCATCGGCGAAGGGACCCAGCACCAGGTCCATCTCCTTGGTGCCGCGCCGCCAGGACCGCATCGCCATCCGTTTCAGGCGCGCTTCAGCCGTCTCGCCCATCTGAGCACCGTTCCCGCTTGAACCTCATCGGGGCGGACCCTAAGACAGGCAAGCCCGAAACTCCACCCTCCCCGAAAGGTGCAAAGATGGCCTTCCTCTCCGACACGCTGGCCCGCGTGAAGCCATCGCCCACCATCGCGGTGACCACGAAGGCACAAGCGCTGAAATCCGAGGGCAAGGACGTGATCGGCCTTGGCGCGGGCGAGCCGGATTTCGACACGCCGGAAAACATCCGCGACGCTGCCAAGCGCGCGATCGACAACGGCAAGACCCGCTACACGGCGGTGGACGGCATCCCCGAGCTGAAGGCGGCGATTTGCGGCAAGTTCCTGCGCGAGAACGGGCTGACCTACACCCCCTCGCAGATCAGCGTCGGCACCGGCGGCAAGCAGATCCTGTACAACGCGTTGATGGCCACGCTGAACCCGGGCGACGAGGTGATCATCCCCGCCCCCTACTGGGTCAGCTACCCGGACATGGTTCTGCTGGCTGGGGGCACTCCCGTCCCCGTGGTGGCTGGTATCGAGACCGCATTCAAGCTGACGCCCGAGCAGCTGGAAGCCGCGATCACGCCGAAGACAAAATGGTTCATCTTCAACTCGCCGTCCAACCCGACGGGCGCGGGCTATACCAAATCGGAACTGAAGGCGCTGTGCGATGTCCTGATGCGCCACCCGCAGGTCTGGGTGATGTCGGACGACATGTACGAGCACCTCGTCTTCGACGACTTCGAATTCTGCACCCCGGCCGAGATCGAACCCGGTCTCTATGACCGCACGCTGACCTGCAACGGCGTCTCCAAGGCCTATGCAATGACCGGCTGGCGGATCGGCTATGCCGGAGGGCCAGTGGCGCTGATCAGGGCGATGGGCACGATCCAGTCGCAGTCGACCTCGAACCCCTGTTCGGTCAGCCAATATGCCGCACTGGAGGCGCTGAGCGGCCCGCAGGACTTTCTGGCCGACTGGCGCCGCGTGTTCCAGGGCCGCCGCGACCTGGTCGTGGGCATGCTCAACCAGGCCAGGGGCATCCGCTGCCCCACCCCCGAAGGCGCGTTCTACGTCTATCCCGACATCTCGGGCTGCATCGGCAAGAGCACGCCCGCAGGCACTATGATCTTCAATGACGAGGTCTTTGCGACCGCACTTCTGGAGGAAACCGGGGTCGCCGTGGTCTTTGGCGCGGCCTTCGGGGTGTCGCCGAACTTCCGTGTCAGCTACGCCACTTCGGACGAGGTGTTGCGCGAGGCCTGCACCCGGATCCAGCGCTTCTGCGCCTCGCTCGTCTAAGGCGGGGCGGCTTACCGGGTTGACGAAGCCGCAGCACTCGGGAAGGAATGGCGGGACCGGCCGCTCAGGCCCGGCAGGATTGGATCAGGCAGGGCGATGGGCGCAGACCTTCCCGACTATTACTTCCGGGTCCGCGAAAACGGGGCGGCCGTGTTCCGCATCGGGACCGAGAACCGTCAGCGCCGGATCGAGATGGTCGAGATCGCCGCGGTCAACGTCAAGAACGGCAACATCAAGCCACATGGTGATGCCGAGCTGACCACGGCGGACCGGGCGGCAATCGAGGACTGGCTGGCGGCGCGCCAAGCCCAGCTGGCTGCGCGGGAGGTGGACGATATCCTGCGCACGGTGGATCATCTGAACCTGACCACGCAATGGGCGCAGTCCCGCGCGACGGACGCGCAGCTTGAGACGGTGACAGACACGCTTCTGCTGGCAATGCACGACCTGCGGACAATGCTGGTCAAGCGCAAGGCCGACCGCCTCTGAAAAAGCGCGTGTGACCTTACCGTTCGACTTCGTCCCCTCGTCAGAGGTCGGCAATGGGACACGCAGTCGAAAAGTCGGTGCTCAGATCTGCTTTTCCGGCATCTGCACGCGCAGCCCGTCCAGCGCGTCGGTCACCTTGAGCTGGCAGGTCAGGCGGGAGCGGACCGGATCGGGATGCCACGCGAAGTCCAGCATGTCGGCTTCCATGTGGTCCTTCTTCGGCAGCTTGTCGACCCAGGCCGGGTCCACGTAGACGTGGCAGGTCGAACAGGCGCAGGCGCCACCGCAATCAGCCTCGATTCCCGGAATGCCGTTGTCGCGCGCGCCTTCCATGACGGTAAGGCCATTTGCGACCTCGACGACGTGTTCGCGGCCGTTGTGTTCGACGTAAGTGATCTTCGCCATGTCTGGGTCTCCCGGGATCGACAGACGTGACATAGGCCAGTCCGGCACGATTTGCCAGAGGGGTGCGGACTTGCCTAGCAGCGCAGATGTTCTATTATTGTTCTCATGACTCTCGTGTTGTCCCCTGCCCCGCGCTCTGGTGCCTGGCCGCGCCCGCCGCGGGCCTTGCAGGCCGCCCGGCTGGGTGAGCCTCCGGCAGGCGCGCGGGTGACGGTGGCGGGGCTGGTGCTGGTGCGGCAGCGGCCCGGGACGGCAAAGGGGGTGATCTTCGTCACGCTTGAGGACGAGACGGGCACGGCCAATGTGGTGGTCTGGGCCAATGTCTACGAACGCTTCCGCCGGGCGGTGATCTCTGGGCGCCTGCTGCGGGTGACGGGCAAGCTACAGCGCGAGGCGGGGGTGGTGCATGTGGTGGCGGAACTGATCGAGGACCTGTCGCCGATGCTGGACCGGCTGCTGGACCCGGGGTTCCGCTTCGACGGGGTTCGGGCGGGGGATCAGCCGTAGGGCATCAATTTCCTCCGAAATCGACCGCCGCAATGAAAATGGCGGCGGGAAAGCCCCGCCGCCATCGAAATCGAACCCGTTGGCCTTATTCGATCGCTCGGCTTACTCGATCGACAGCGCCACAAAGCGCGGGTCGCCACCGCGGCGGACGAGGAGGAGGATCGACTTGCGGCCCCCGTCCCTGGCCTCCTTGATCCGGTCCTCCAGATCCTGCAGCCGGACAACCTTCTGCTGGCCGGCTTCGGTGATCAGATCGCCTTCGGTCAGGCCCTTGGTAAAGGCCTCCGAGGCCTGATCGACCGCAGTCACAACCAGCCCCTCGGCACTGACCTCAAGTCCCAGACGTTCCCGCATCTGGTCGTCCACGGGGGCGAGCGTCAGGCCCAGTGTCTCCAGTTCCTTGGGCGCTTCCGGCGCGGCAGAAGAAGCCGGCATCGTCTCGGCTTCGGCCTCTTCGCGGCGGCCAAGCGTCACGGCCAGCGTCTCGGTCTTGCCGTCGCGGAGCACTATCACCGGCACCGCCTCGCCGATCGGGGCATCGGCCACCCGGCGGGTCAGGTCACCGGCGTCGCCAACCTCTTCACCGGCAAAACGGGTGATGACGTCACCGGACTGGATGCCCGCCGCTTGGGCCGGACCCTCCGGCACGTCAGTGACCAAAGCACCCTTGGCCTCGGCCAGGCCCATGGATTCAGCAATTTCCGGCGTCATGTCCTGGATGCGTACGCCCAGCCAGCCGCGGCGGGTCTCACCGAATTCCTTCAGCTGGTCCACGACCTTGGTTACCACGTTCGCCGACATCGAGAAACCGATCCCGATAGATCCACCGTTCGGCGACAGGATCGCGGTGTTCACCCCGATCACCTGGCCGTCCATGTTGAACAGGGGACCCCCCGAGTTACCGCGGTTGATGGCAGCGTCAGTCTGGATGAAGTCGTCGTAGGTTCCCGAAAGCTCGCGCCCACGGGCCGAGACGATGCCCGCGCTGACCGAGAAGCCCTGGC
>JANOCQ010000286.1:0-6587 GCA_031412255.1 Paracoccaceae bacterium
GGCGCGCGGCGGCAGATTTTCGTGGTCTTTGCCGGCTTCATGATGGTGGAGCGGTTCGGGATGAAGGTCTCGGAGATGACGCTGCTGCTCTTGTGCAATTACCTGATCAACATGGCGGTCGCGCCGGTGATGGGGCGGGCGCTGGGCAAGTATGGCGAGCGGAATGTTATGGGGTTCGAGTATATCGGGCTGACGCTGGTCTTTTTGACCTATGGGGGCCTTTACTGGTTCGGCTGGGGGATCGTGATCGCGGGCGGGCTTTATATCCTGGACCAGTTGTTCTTTGCGCTGTCGTTCAGCCTGAAGACCTATTTCCAGAAGATTGCCGACCCGCGTGACATCGCGCCGACGGCGGCGGTGGCGTTCACGATCAACCATATCGCGGCGGTGTTTCTGCCGGCGGCTCTGGGGTATCTCTGGGCGACCTCTCCGGATTATGTGTTCCTTCTTGGCGCGGGGATGGCGCTGGTGGCTTTCGGGCTGATCTGCCTGATCCCCCGGCATCCCGAACCGGGGATGGAGACGGTCTTCTCACGCGGGGTGCCCTTGGCGGCCGAGTAAAGCCCAGGTGAGTGGGTTGTAACCGGCATTGGGAATCCTGGTGCGAGAGGCTATATCCAGGGCTCACACGGAGGTTCCCACATGTTCTTCACCCGCAAGTCGATGGAAATGGTCACGCCGGACAAGGCCCTGCCGGGGCGGGCGGATCCGCTGCCGACGGCAGATACGCATTTCCTGTCGGGCATTCCGCTGAAATCGCCGGTCCCCGAGGGGATGGAAGAGGCGATGTTCGGGATGGGCTGCTTCTGGGGCGTGGAGCGGAAGTTCTGGCAGACCCCGGGTGTCTGGCTGACGATGGTCGGCTATGCCGGTGGGATCACGCCGAATCCGACCTACAAGGAAACCTGCACCCAGTTAACCGGGCACAACGAGGTGGTGCGGGTGATCTATGATCCCTCTGTGATCAGCTATGAGGGTCTCTTGAAGCTGTTCTGGGAAGGGCATGACCCGACCCAGGGGATGCGCCAGGGCAATGACGTGGGCTCAACCTATCGGTCGGGGATCTACACCTACAGCCTTGAGCAGGCGGAGGCCGCGAAGGAGTCGAAGGCGGTCTATCAGCAGGCGCTGAAGGCGGCGGGGATGGGGCCGATCACGACCGAGATCGTGGACGAGCCGGAGTTCTTCTTTGCCGAGGATTATCACCAGCAGTATCTGGCGAAGAATCCCGGCGGCTATTGCGGCGTGGGCGGGACGGGTGTGACCTGTCCGATCGGGACCGGTGTGCGGGCCTGAGCGGCGACGAGCTTCTGCCAAGATTCAGGGTGCGCGGTGGGCGGACTGGCTTGATCGGCATGCTTGAGGCGCGTAAGGCCGACGGCAAAGGAGTGCTGCCCCATGCCGACCTATTCCGCCCTGACCACGCTGCCCGGCGAAGAACCCGCGCAGTCCTTGGCTGCCGCGATGGAGCGGATGACACCTGAACCGACCGGCGTCGGCGTTTTCGAGATCGAGGACGGTTCGGGGCTGTGGGAAGTGGGAGCCTATTTCCTGGAGGCCCCGGACCAGGTGATGCTTGAGGTTCTGGCAACCGCTTTCAGCGCCAAACCCTTTGTCCTCTCCGAAGTGCCCGAGGTCGACTGGGTCGCGCATGTGCGACGCGAGCTTTCGCCAGTCGATGCGGGGCGGTTCTTCGTCTTTGGCAGTCACGATGCAGACAAGGTTCCTGCGGGCCGCGTTCCGTTGCAGATCGAGGCGACTGTGGCCTTCGGGACCGGGCATCACGGCACGACGCTTGGCTGTCTTCAGGCCTTCGACCGGCTTTTGACCGCCGGCTGGTGCCCGGCCAAGGTGGCGGACATCGGCTGCGGCACGGCTGTGCTGGCGATTGCAGCAGCGGTTACTCTGCCGGATGCGCTGATCATCGCCAGCGACATTGACAGGGTGGCGGTGGACGTGGCCGAGGCCAATGTCGCGATCAACGGTCTGGAAGGGCGGATCGAATGTCTGGAAGCCGCGGGCCTTGATCATGCCAGAATCCGGGCCGCCGGACCCTATGATCTGGTGTTTGCGAACATCCTGAAGGGACCCCTTATCGAGTTGGCTCCGATGATCGCGACTCACATTGCAACCGGAGGAAGAGCCATCCTGTCCGGTTTACTATCTGTGCAAGCAGATTCGGTGATCGCGGCCTACGCCGCGTCAGGCATGGTTCTGAACAATCGCGACGATAACGGTGAATGGTCCACGCTGGTTCTACAAAGACCGTCAATTGATGGACAATAGGGCGGTTGAAGGGCTGTATGATTAACGGCAGATGAACGTGCCGCAATTTCGCCATATCTCTGCGGCAAAAAATTCGTATCAGGACTGCCAACCTGGAGTGGATACTATGTGGGTTGATCCAAATCTTAACGACTTCTACAGCCGCGTTTCGCGGATCGAAAAATCTCATGCCAAGGGCTACGGTTTCGAAGCCGCCGGCACGCTGGGACGCAAGAGCGCGTCGCGGAGCGGTGCGCGCCTGCTCAAACTGGTCAAGCCTTTGGTTCTAGCATTGGCGGTGGGCATCGGCATCAAAGGCGTGATCCACTACTATGTCGGTGCCCAGACTTACGAAAGCCGCGTGAGTGCGCTGGCTGCCGGTGACGGGTTCGACCCGGTCGGTGCCTGGCTGATGCACGCCGATCCGGCCACCCTGTGGGTGTCGGGTCAGATGCAGTCCCTGCTTCCCCGCTGATACAAGACTATTGACTGGAAAAATTCATTGAAGAAAGGGCCGCATCTGCCGATGCGGCCCCATTTCGCGTTCTGACACTCAGCCCCCCGGAGAGGCCGCCGACCTTAGCGGCCGATGAAATCCAGATCACCCCGGCAGAGGCCGATGTCGTCAAGCTCGCGGTCGGAAAGCTTGTTGAGCGCCTTGCGTGTGATGCGTGCGTCGTTCCAGGCCGACAGAACGCCAAAGGCATTCGTCAGGGCATTGATCGCACGGTAGGTGGTGATGGCGCCATATGGCGCCGGGCGGGTCGTCTCGACAGCGGCCATGGCGTTCATCCTTGTTTTTGCACTGCACAAATCGGAGGCTTATTCCTTCGATGCTTGCCAGATAGTCTTGCTGCATGTGCAAAGCAATCACTCAACAAGCAAGGCCGCCATGCAGCGGCTGCATGGCGTGTGTCAAAATTTTGTCATGCCTTTCAGGCGTTTCCAGCGGGCAGTTCTGAATCCGCGTCGCTTTTCTGGCCCAACCGGTCGCATTATGCAAGTGCAGAATAGACGCGGAGCGCGGGATGTACGCCCGAAAGCCATTGGCGGATGTTCCCCATTCGTGCTAGCCCTAGTGGCAAGAAGAAGAACGGGGGCAAGATGCGGGTCATTGGCATCGATCCGGGGCTTAGAAACCTGGGCTGGGGTGTGATCGATGTGGCAGGTTCCCGCCTGACGCATGTGGCGAACGGCATCTGTCACTCCGACGGGAGCGAGGGCGACCTGGCGGTGCGATTGCTGTCCTTGCACGTCCAGCTGACCGAGGTGTTGCGCACCTGGACACCAGACACGGCGGCGGTGGAGCATACCTTCGTCAACAAGGACGCGGTGGCGACGCTGAAGCTGGGCCAGGCGCGCGGGATCGCTTTGCTGGTGCCGGCCCAGTTTGGACTGGCGGTCGGAGAATATGCGCCGAACGCGGTGAAGAAGACGGTGGTGGGGGTCGGCCACGCGGCCAAAGTGCAGGTCGATCACATGGTGAAGTTGCAGTTTCCCGGAGTGAAGATCACGGGACCGGACGCGGCGGACGCGCTGGCCATCGCAATCTGCCATGCCCACCATGTGCAATCTGCGGGCCGGCTGGCGGCTGCATTGAGGGCCGCGGAATGATCGGAAGGATTTCCGGGCGGCTGGATTGGCGCGGGTCGGACCATGTGCTGATCGACGTTCGCGGCGTCGGGTATATCGTCCACGTCAGCGACCGGACCTTGGCCGGGATGCCATCGGCAGGTGAGGCGGTGTCGCTGTATACCGATCTTCTGGTGCGGGAGGACCTGCTGCAGTTGTTCGGATTCCCCACGATGCTGGAGAAGGAGTGGCACAAGCTTTTGATGACCGTGCAGGGTGTGGGCGCGAAGGCCTCGATGGCGATCCTTGGGACCTTGGGGGCCGAGGGTGTGGGCCGCGCTATTACCTTGGGCGATGCGCGGGCCGTGCAGGCTGCGCCGGGCGTGGGGCCGAAGCTGGCGCAACGGGTGATCCTGGAGCTGAAATCGAAGGCACCGGGCGTGATGGCCGCCGGTGTCGGGTTGAGTGTGACGGCCGGGTCGGACGACGTGGTGATCGAGGAGGCGGAGCCGGTCGCGCGGAGGCCCGCGAAGGTGGACGAAGGAGCGGCACGGCGGGCGACGACCTCGGCCGATGCGCTATCGGCCCTGGTGAACCTGGGCTACGGCCACGGTGATGCGGCGCAGGCGGTGGCGACTGTGGCCGGGGAGCAGCCCGGGGCGGAGACGGCCGCCGTCATCCGCGCTGCACTGAGATTGTTGGCGCCAAAATGAGCGCGCCGAACCCCGACCTGCGGCCGGAGCGCCTTCCCGAGGACACCGACCGCGCCTTGCGGCCGCAAATGCTGGCCGAGTTCATCGGGCAGGCCGAGGCCCGGGCGAACTTGGCGGTATTCATCGAGTCCGCCCGGATGCGGGGCGAGGCGATGGACCACACGCTGTTTCATGGCCCTCCGGGTCTGGGCAAGACCACGCTGGCGCAGATCATGGCGCGGGAGCTGGGGGTGGGGTTCCGGATGACCTCCGGCCCCGTTCTGGCCAAGCCCGGTGATCTGGCGGCGATCCTGACGAACCTTGAGCCGCGGGATGTGCTGTTCATCGACGAGATCCATCGGCTTTCCCCGGTGGTCGAGGAGGTGCTGTATCCGGCGCTGGAGGATTTCGCGCTGGACCTGGTGATCGGCGAGGGTCCGGCGGCACGGACGGTGCGGATCGATCTGCAGCCGTTCACGCTGGTGGGGGCGACGACGCGGCTGGGGTTGCTGACGACCCCGCTCCGGGACCGGTTCGGGATACCGACGCGGCTGGAGTTCTATTCGGAAGCGGAGTTGTTCGAGATCGTCACGCGCGGGGCGCGGCTGATGGGAGTGCAGGCCGAGGCCGAGGGCTGCCGCGAAATTGCGCGAAGGGCGCGGGGGACGCCGCGGATTGCGGGGCGCTTGCTGCGGCGGGTGGTGGACTTCGCGCTGGTCGAAGAGGGCGGGCGGATTTCCCGCGCGCTGGCCGACCGGGCGCTGACGCGGCTCGGGGTGGACCATCTGGGGCTGGACGGGGCGGACCGGCGCTATCTGATCCTTTTGGCCGAGAATTACGGCGGTGGGCCGGTGGGGGTTGAGACCATCGCGGCGGCGCTGAGCGAGCCAAGGGATGCGATCGAGGAAGTCATCGAGCCGTATCTGTTGCAGCAGGGGCTGATCCTGCGGACCCCTAGGGGGCGGATGCTGGGGGCGAAGGCCTGGCGGCATCTGGGACTGGAAGCACCGAAGGTTCCGGGACAGGCGGACCTGTTCGGCGGGACGTAGCCGAGGCTTCCGGCGCAGCCCCCCCGGTTTGTCATCCCTGGGTCCGACCCGACCAACTGCCGCGCGAGACGCCCTTTCCAGGCGATAATCGCTGGCAGTTTGGAAAAACCTCGCGCCCATGGCGCCATCCTTTTGGCTGAATTGCCGACCGTTCGGATCGATGCCACCCTGTGCTCAGTCAGAAAGACAGGGGAGGCGTCAAATGGCAGAGGTCAAGATCCATCCGGCCGTGGACGAGGGTGTCCAACGGGGCACAGAGGGGTTCTCGGGCGGGACCTTAAGATGCAGATGCGCTTCGGACCCGGTGGAAGTCGAAATTACGTCGGACTGCCTGCACAATCACGTTTGCGGCTGCACCAAGTGCTGGAAGCCTGAGGGGGCGATCTTCTCGATGGTTTCCGTTGTGCCGTCCGACAAGGTTAGGGTGACGCGGAATGAGGGCAAACTGAGGGTTGTCGATCCCTCTGCCCTGATCCAGCGTCATGCTTGCACCAGTTGCGGCGTGCATATGCATGGCCCGGTCACGCGCGAAAACCACCCCTTCACCGGCCTCAGCTTCATCCACACCGAGCTGTCGGGCGAGGAGGGCTGGGCGGCCCCCACCTTCGCAGCCTTCGTGTCATCGGTGATCGAAAGCGGCACGCGTCCCGAGGCGATGGATGGAATCCGGGAACGGCTGAACGAACTGGGTCTGCCGCCCTATGACGCGCTGTCGCCGGGGCTGATGGATTACATCGCCAGTTTCACCGCGAGGGCCAGTGGCGTTCTGAAGGACTAGGCGCTTTCGGCCAGAACCTGCAATTCGGTGGGGGGCGGTGACGCCCCTCCCTATCCCGCCCGCATGGCCGGGACTGCCTATGGAAGGAAAACCCGATGCGCACCCGTGCCGCCGTTGCCGTCGCCGCAGGCCAGCCGTTGCAGGTCATGGAGGTCAACCTTGACGACCCGAAGGAAGGCGAGGTCCTGATCGAGATCAAGGCCACCGGCATCTGCCACACCGACGAATTCA
>JANOCQ010000287.1:0-2107 GCA_031412255.1 Paracoccaceae bacterium
TTTCAGACGGGCGTTCTCGTCCTCGAGGCCCTTCAGCCGCTTCGCCTCGCTGACGTCCATGCCCCCATACTTGGCCTTCCATTTATAGACGGTCGCGTCGCTGACGCCGTGCTTGCGGCACAGATCGGCGACGGAAACCCCAGCCTCATGCTCTTTCAAAATTCCGATGATCTGGTCTTCGGTGAACCTGCTGCGCTTCATCTCTGGTCCTTTCGGTTGGGCCAGAGTCTACCTCAAACTGGACTAGGTGCAGGGGGCAACGTCAAACTGTACATCGCTTGTCTTCGACGCTCTTCGCTCCGGTCCGTGCCCAGCGAGGAGCGCACGAAGTGCGACGACGAGGGGTGCCTTATTTCTTCGCCCGCCAGGTTCCGAACCACGCCCCGATCCGCCCGAAGAAGCCGCGCGCTTCCTTGCGGGCGTTCTCGACCCGCACCCCGGCGGCATCGAACGTGTCGCCCACATCGGCCAGGGCCGGGTCGACCATCCGTTCGCGGAACTGCAGCCACATCTTGCGGATCATGACGGCCACGAACAGCAGCGCGACCAGCAGGATGATGTTGACCCATGGAATCAGCGTCACGTCCGGCCCTTCGACCGGCGTGATGTTCACGGCGTTCGGGAAGATCGAGAAGATCGGCAGCCGCCAGCCGTAATGCGTGATCGCCACCCATTGCGGATTGGCCTTTTCGGACTTCAGGTTCTGCGCCTCGGCTTGCAAGGTGCTGCTGTCCCACTTGAAGTAGGGCGGCCAGAACCAGCCGGTATCCTCGTTCCGGTAGACCATCACATGCTGCCCGTCGGGGAAGACCGCGTCGATGAAGCGGATGTCCCGGACCGTGGCGGTAGTCTCGACGCCAGTACCGGTGTCCTCGATCGAATAGAACATCCAGTTCCCGCCGATGGGCGTGTTCTTGTTGTAGGTGTTGATGATCTGCACCACGTCGCGCTGTGGCAGGGTGTAATGCAGGAACAACCCGACGATCACCACCGCCAGAACCGCCAGGCCCCATTTGATCTTGGTCCACATGGGTCAGCTCCTTCAGTACCAGTTGATGTAGTAGATCGTAGCCAGAAATCCGATCGTCGGAATGATATAGATAAGCCACAGCAAGCGCTTTTTCAGCCCCTTCTCGTAATGAACCATCCCCGCCTCGATGAAGACCCGGCGTTCTTCCGCCGTCTGCCCCTCGCGCGCGGGGTCTGTGTCCCATTCCCTTTCCAGCTTTTCGCGCCGGACGGAGCGGGAGTAGATGCCGGTGACGAAGTAGATGATCGTCAGCCCGACATACATGAAGAACGCAAGGCGCAGCCAACCCATCTACCGTCTCCCACCCCAAGGACCCACGACCGGGCGCGAGGGCTTTGGCCCCTCGGCCATCTGGGGCCTATGTAACTCGTCCATGCTTGGCTCTGGCCCGAACAGAGCCGTCCGCGCGCCTTCCCGGTCCACCTGATACTCCCGCGCCAGAAAGTCCGCCACGTAAGTCTTCTTCCGATCCGACCACGTCGCGTATTGCGCGTAGAACAGCTCCTTGTGGGTGATGAACATCTGCCGGACATCCATCGGCGCAAGCTCGGACAAGAGCATGTTCACCAGATCCCGCTCCGGCCCCTTGCCCCTTAGCGTGTAGAAATAGGCCGGATGCCCGCTGGTGATCTTCGGCCAGGGCCCCCCAGCCTCCACCCAGCGCAACAAATCCGCCAGCCCCAGGAACTCCGACGGCAGCGAGGTCCCCAGCTTGTAGGCCACCTTCCGAAGTTCCGTCCGCCGCGCATCCCCGACCTCGATCCCCAGCCGGTCCGCCGCGTCCACCAGGATGAAGTCCATCTTCTGCCGCAGGATGGCCGAGGCATCCGCCCCCCGCGCCTGCACGATGGGCTCCACCAGCCCGTTCCGCTCCAGCCAGTCGGCGATCTGGTTGCGGTGGTCCAGGTCCATCACCTGCGCCACCGGCACCTCGCCCAGGCTTTTCCAGTCCAGCGTCGAAATCACCGCCGGATATCGCACCCCCTGAAAGATGTAGACCCCGCCGAAATGGCTGGTCCAGAAATTCGACTGCTGGAACGTCATCGCAGGAAGCGAGATCGGCACCCGCGTCACGTC
>JANOCQ010000288.1:0-3703 GCA_031412255.1 Paracoccaceae bacterium
TGCGGAAGTGGCCGCCGTCCCGCTTACAAAATCTTCTGACCCGTCTTCGCCCAGTCGGCGTTGAACTGGTCGAGGCCCTTGTCGGTCAGCACATGGCTCGCCAGCGCCTTGATGACGGCGGGGGGGGCGGTGATGACGTCGGCTCCGATCAGGGCGCAGTCCTTGACGTGGTTGGCGGTGCGGATCGAGGCCGCAAGGATCTGGGTCTTGAAGTCGTAGTTGTCATAGATCGTGCGGATGTCGCCGATCAGGTCGAGGCCGTCGAGGTTGATGTCATCGAGACGCCCGATGAAGGGCGAGATGAAGGTCGCCCCGGCCTTGGCGGCGATCAGGGCCTGGTTGGCGGAAAAGCACAAGGTGACGTTGACCAAGAAGCCCTCGCCCGACAGGACCTTGCAGGTCTTGAGGCCGTCCCAGGTCAGCGGGACCTTGACGGCGATATTCGGGGCGATGGCAGCGAGCTTGCGGCCTTCGGCGATCATGTCCTCGGCTTTCAGCGCCACGACTTCGGCGGAAACGGGGCCGGAGACGAAGCTGCAGATTTCCTTGGTGACTTCCAGGATGTTGCGGCCGGATTTCAGGATGAGGGACGGGTTCGTGGTGACGCCGTCCACCATGCCGAGGTCGTGCAGCTCGCGGATGGCGTCGACGTCGGCGGTGTCGATGAAGAATTTCATGGGGGGCTCCTGGGTCGGAAGGTCGGGCGGCGGTTGCGGAAGGTGCCGCGCGGGGGTTGAATGCTCTCGGGTCGCGGTTTAGCCCAAACGGCGAATAAGCGAAAGGTTTCAGGTGGAGCGGGTTTACGCGGCGGGCGATCTGGTGGGCGTGCTGACGACGGAGCCGTTGGGGCGGGTCTTGGACTACCGCGCGCCGGAGGGGGGGTGCGGGGACGGGGATTTCGTCGAGGTGCCGCTGGGGCCGAGGCGGGTGCTGGGGGTGGTCTGGGGGTCGGGGGCTGGCGGGTGGGACCCTTTGAGGCTGAGGTCGGTGGGGCGGGTGCTGGATGCGCGGCCGATGCGGGGGGAGTTGCGGTCGTTTCTGACGAAGGCCGCCGATTATACTTTGACGCCGCTGCCGGCGATGCTGCGGCTGGCGACGCGGACGCCGGGGCTGGGCGATCCGGCGTCGGTGCGGCGGGTGTACCGGCTTATCGGCGCGGTGCCCAACAGTCTGACCGAGGCGCGGCATCGGGTGGTGGAGGCGTTGCGGGCGTTCGGGGGGGCTTCGGTCACCTTGGGGGAGCTGGTGGAGGCGGCGGCTTGTGGGGCGTCGGTCGTGAAGGGGCTGGTGAAGCTGGGGGTGGTGGCGGAGGAGGACGCGCAGCGGGATACGCCCTATCCCCGGCTGTCGGCGGGCGTCGGGGTGCGGCTGCAGGGGGAGCAGGTGGCGGCGGGGGATGCGCTGGTCGCGGCGGTGGCGTTGGGGGGGTATTCGGCGACGCTGTTGAAGGGGGTGACGGGGTCGGGGAAGACCGAGGTCTATCTGGAGGCGGTGGCGGAGTGTCTTAGGGCCGGGAGGCAGGCGCTGGTGCTGTTGCCGGAGATCGCTTTGACGGCGGAGTTTTTGACCAGGGTCGAGGCTCGGTTCGGGGCGAAGCCGGCGGAGTGGCACTCGGGCGTCACGATGACGGAACGGCGGCGCTTGTGGAAGATGGCGGCGGAGGGGGAAGCGGGGCTGGTCGTGGGCGCGCGGTCGGCGCTGTTCCTGCCCTTCCAGGACCTGGGGCTGATCGTCGTCGATGAGGAGCATGACACCTCCTACAAGCAGGAGGAGGGGGTTCTTTACCACGCCCGCGACATGGCGGTGCTGCGCGCGGCGATTGCCGGATGCGCGGTGGTGCTGGCCTCGGCGACGCCGTCGTTGGAAAGCTGGGCCAACGTGGAGGCGGGGAAGTATCAGCGGCTGGACCTGGGGTCCCGGTTTGGCGCGGCGGAGATGCCGGAGATGCGGGCGATCGACATGCGCAGCGAACGGCTGCCGGGGGACAAGTGGATTTCGCCGACCCTGGCCGCCAAGGTCGACGCGGTGGTCAAGCGGGGCGAGCAGGCGCTGCTGTTCCTGAACCGGCGGGGGTTCGCGCCGGTGACGCTCTGCCGGGCCTGCGGGCATCAGGTGGGCTGCGACCACTGCGACGCGCGGATGGTGGAGCATCGGTTCCAGAAGCGGCTTGTCTGCCACCAGTGCGGCGCGACGAAGCCGGTGCCTTTGGCTTGCCCTTCGTGCGGTGTAGAGGGCCGGATGGCCGCCGTCGGGCCGGGGGTGGAGCGACTGGCGGAGGAGGTGGCGGCGCGGTTTCCGGAGGCCCGGGTGGCGGTGCTGTCGTCGGACCTGTTCGGCTCAGCCCGCGCGTTGAAGGAGCAGATCGCAGCGATTGCGGCGGGTGGGGCGGACATCATCATCGGCACGCAGATCGTGGCCAAGGGGCACAACTTTCCCCTTCTGACACTGGTGGGGGTGATCGACGCGGACCTTGGTCTGCAGGGGTCGGACCTGCGGGCGGCGGAGCGGACGTTCCAGCTGATGCGGCAGGTCGCGGGCCGCGCGGGGCGGACGGCGGAGCGGAAGGGCGAGGCCTGGCTCCAGACCCACCAGCCGGAACATCCGGTGATCCGCGCGATCCTTAGTGGGGATGAAGAGGCCTTCTGGCGGGCCGAGGCGGCGGAACGGAAGGCTTCCGGCGTGCCGCCTTATGGGCGGATGGCGGGAATCATCCTGTCGTCGCCCGATGTGGCGCAGGTGTTCGATTTCGGGTCCGAGTTGGCGCGGCGGGTGGAGCCGTTGCGGCGGATCGGGGCGGAGGTCTGGGGGCCTGCTCCCGCGCCCATAGCGCGGGTGCGGGGGCGGCACCGGGTGCGGCTTTTGGTGAAGGCGGAGAAGGGGGCGCCGTTGCAGGCGGCTCTGGCGGAGTGGCTGGCGCAGTTCAAACTGCCGAGGGATTTAAGGCTTGCGGTGGATATTGATCCGCAGAGTTTTTTGTGAGGGGGGCAATATCAAAAGATGCATGAAATGAAAGATAAAGGTTTTCGAAATGGACTTGACCCACAAGACGCCTGAGCAACTTGAGTTGATTATATCTCGACATAGAGCTGTAGGAAAAATGAGCGCTGATCTCTGTAAGGAGGCAATGGCCGAATTGTCTACCCGCACAGTGAAGGGGTTTGATCTGAAATTGGCGGTAAATCATCTGATTGAAGCAGCGAAAGCAGGAGTGCCAACTGACTTTAAAAAACTAGCAATAGCGTCTGGTGTATTTGACGAAAGCAAGCAAACGTGGGGAAACTGGGCAACCAGTGCTCTGCAACTTGATCGCCTTTGCATCTATTGCGTTCATCATCAACTGCCACAACTCACTGCAATGTTGGGGTATACCGGAGGTAAGACCAGCGACGGTGTTTGCGAGGGGTTTCTGAAAGGACTAGATGCTGCTGGGATTGATTTTAGTGGTGAGGCGCGCGCGGTGTACGACGAGCATCGGAAAATATGCATTGATTGGGGCAAAAGCGCATGAGCGGACTATTGTAGGGTGCGCTACAGCGCACCATCCGCCGGTGCGCTGTAGCGCACCCTACGCGGATTGAGCCAGGCGCAATTGTCCCAACCGCGCTAACACAGGGCAACGCCAGGCCGCCGGGTGGGCGGAGCGACGCTTATTGTAGGCACTTTATGGATCAACCCCTCCCACCGGAGTTCGGCAGGCTGACGG
>JANOCQ010000289.1:0-6435 GCA_031412255.1 Paracoccaceae bacterium
CATGTTCTTCACCATGGCAAACGTGGGCCTGCCCGGCACCTCGGGCTTCGTGGGCGAGTTTCTCACCCTGATGGGGGTGTTCCAGGTCAACACCTGGGTTGCCGCCGTGGCCGCAACCGGGGTGATCCTGTCCGCCGCCTATGCGCTTTGGCTGTACCGCCGGGTCGTCTTTGGCGACCTGATCAAGGAGGCGCTGCGGTCGATCACCGACATGGACAGGCGCGAGAAGGCGATCTTCGCCCCATTGATCGCGATGACCCTGATCCTTGGCATCTATCCCAGCCTCGTGACCGACATCATCGGGCCCTCTGTCACGGCCCTTGTCACCGACTACCAGGCCGCGCTGCCCACCGAGGCCGCGGACCTGGCCCTGAACGAAGGACATTCGGAATGACTTCCGCCGATTTCCAGACCCTCCTGCCCGAGATCGTGCTGGCGGGCTATGCCATGCTGGCGCTGATGGTGGCGGTTTACACCACCAAGGACAAGCTGGCCGCGACGCTGGTCTGGGCGACGGCGGGCCTTTTTGTGGCGCTGGCGCTGTATATCGGTGCAGGCGGGGCGGGGGAGCGTCTGGTCTTCAACGGCCTCTTCATCGACGACCCCTTCGCGCGCGTCGCCAAGGTGACGATCCTGCTCTCCGCCGCCGCGGTCCTGGTGATGAGCCAGGACTACATGACCCGCCGCGACCTTTTGCGCTTCGAGTACCCGATCCTGGTCACGCTGTCGGTCATCGGAATGATGGTGATGGTCTCCTCCTCCGACCTGATCACCCTCTACATGGGCCTCGAACTGCAGTCGCTGGCGCTTTACGTCATCGCCTCGATCCGGCGGGACAGTGCCAAGTCCTCGGAAGCGGGCCTGAAATACTTCGTCCTTGGCGCGCTGTCCTCGGGCCTTCTCCTTTACGGCGCGTCGCTGGTCTATGGCTATGCCGGGACGACCCAGTTCGCAGGCATCCTGTCGACGGTGCAAGAGGGCGTGCCGCTGGGCCTGCTGTTCGGGCTGGTGTTCATGCTGGCGGGCCTGGCTTTCAAGGTCAGTGCCGCGCCCTTCCACATGTGGACGCCCGACGTCTACGAAGGCTCGCCAACCCCGGTCACCGCCTTCTTCGCCACCGCGCCGAAAGTCGCGGCGATGGGCCTGATCGCGCGGCTGGTGCAGGACGCTTTCGGTGGCATCCCGGGCCAATGGGGTCAGGTGCTGGCGGCTTTGGCCGTGGCCTCGATGTTCCTTGGTGCCGTGGCGGCGCTCGGTCAGCGCGACATCAAGCGGCTGATGGCCTATTCGTCCATCGCCCACATGGGCTATGCCCTGATCGGGCTTTGCGTCGGCACCGCCTATGGCGTGCAGGCGACGCAGATCTACATGGCGATCTATGTCACGATGAACATCGGCACCTTCGCCTTCATCCTGTCGATGGAACGCGACGGCCGCCCGGTCAGCGACATCGCGGGCCTGAACCAGTTCGCCAAGAAGGAACCCCTGAAGGCGCTGGCCATGCTGGTCCTGTTGTTCTCGCTTGCGGGCGTGCCGCCGATGGTCGGGTTCTTCGGCAAGTTCTACGTGCTGAAGGCCGCTGTGGACGCGGGTTGGGTCTGGCTGGCGGTGGCCGGGGCCATAGCCTCGGAGATCGGTGCAATCTACTACCTGCGCAACGTCTACTTCATGTACTTTGGCGCCGAGCAGGAGCCGGTCGAAAGCCGCATGGCACCGGTGCAGTGGGGCATGCTGGTGGCGGTCGCGGCGATCATGGTGCTGGGCATCGTGAACCTCTTCGGCATCGAAGCCCCTGCGGCCCTCGCGGCTGAAGCGCTTGTCCGTTAAGGCGGACCTCGGGGCAGGGCGCATAGTCCTGCCCGAAATTGACAGCACCAACGCCGATGGCTTCCGGCGGGCCTCAAGCCTGGCGGGACCGACCTGGATCCTCGCCGGGGTGCAGACGGCGGGACGGGGCCGCCGCGCAAGGCCCTGGTCCTCGCCCCAAGGCAATTTCCACGGCAGCCTGGTCCTGAAACCGCATGAACCGGCCGAGACGGTGGCGCTGCGCTCCTTCGCCGCCGCGCTGGCCCTGCGCGATGCCTTCGTGCAGCTGACCGGACTTCCGCAAAGCTTCGCCCTGAAATGGCCGAACGACGTTCTTTGCAACGGCGGCAAGGTCGCGGGGATCCTGCTGGAGTCGCAGGGGCTGAGCGGCCCCCATCCTCTCCTCTGCATCGGCATCGGCGTGAACCTGGTCGCCGCGCCCGACCTGGCCTTGGTTGAGCCCGGTGCCTTGTCCCCTGTGTCCCTTCTTGGCGAGACCGGTCTTCGCGTGACACCCACGGCGTTCCTTGATGCCCTCGCCCCCGCCTATGAGGCTTGGGAGAAGACATTCACCAACGAGGGTTTCGCCCCCCTGCGCAGGGCCTGGCTTTCGCATGCGGCACGAATTGGCGAGACCATCCGAGCCCGTACGGGGACCGAAACCCGCGAAGGCACATTCGAGACCATTGACGCCCATGGCAACCTGGTCCTCCGCACGTCCCAGGCGACCCTTGCCATCCCCGCCGCCGAAGTGTTCTTCTGACCCCACCGGATTTTTCGCAGAAAAATCGTGGAACGCCGACCCAACCGACGGAACGCCCATGCTTCTCGCCATCGACTGCGGCAACACCAACACCGTGTTCTCCATCTGGGACGGCTGCGGATTTCTGGCGACCTGGCGCATCGCGACCGATCACAAGCGGACCGCGGACGAATACTTCGTCTGGCTCTCCAGCCTGATGACGCTGACGAAAACCGAAGCCGGGATCACCGAGGCGATCATCTCTTCCACCGTCCCGCGCGTCGTCTTCAACCTGCGGGTTCTCTGCGACCGATACTTCAACTGCCGCCCGCTTGTCGTGGGCAAACCCGACTGCAAGCTTCCCGTCGCCCCCCGCGTGGATCAGGGCACCACGGTCGGGCCGGACCGCCTGGTCAACACGGTGGCAGGCTTCGCGCGATATGGCGGTGATCTGATCGTGGTCGACTTCGGCACCGCCACCACCTTCGACGTGGTGGACCATGACGGCGCCTATATCGGTGGTGTCATTGCACCCGGCGTGAACCTTTCGCTCGAAGCCCTGCACATGGCGGCGGCGGCACTGCCTCACGTGGATGTGGCCAAACCGCTGAAGGCCATCGGCACGAATACGGTGGCCTGCATGCAGTCCGGCGTGTATTGGGGCTACATCGGGCTGGTCGAGGGCATCGTGCGCGAAGTGCGCCGCGAACGCGACCGGCCGATGAAAGTGATCGCGACCGGGGGCCTTGCCTCTCTTTTCGCGCAAGGAACCGAGCTATTTCATTCCATCGAGGACGATCTGACCATGCACGGCCTCGTCCTGATCAACGACCTGAACAAGGATATCCAATGAGCGCCAACCGCCTTATCTACCTTCCCCTCGGCGGCGCCGGCGAGATCGGCATGAACTGCTATGTCTACGGTTACGGGCCCAAGGGGAAAGAGCGGCTGATCCTGGTCGACGTCGGCGTCACCTTCCCGGACATGGACGGCTCGCCCGGCGTGGACCTGATCCTGCCCGACGTCAGCTGGCTGCACGACAAGCTGGACCGGCTTGAAGCGATCTTCATCACCCACGCGCACGAAGACCATATCGGCGCGCTGGCACCCCTGTGGCCCGAACTGGGCAAGAAGGTCTATGCCCGCCGCTTCACCGCGACGATCGGTCGGCTGAAGTTCGAAGAGGCGGGTCTGCCCGTCGACCAGATCGTCGTCGTCGAGCCGCGTCCCGCCACCATCGAAGTCGGCCCGTTCAAGGTGCAGTTCGTCCCCGTCTCGCACTCCATACCCGAATCCTCCGCGCTGGTGATCGACACGCCTGCGGGCCGGATCTTCCACTCGGCTGACTTCAAGATCGACCACACGCCCGTGGTTGGCGAGGGCTGGGACGACGCGCGGTTCCACGACATCGTGGCCGAACGCCCGGTCAAGGTGATGACCTGCGACAGCACAAACGTCTTTTCCACCCACGAGGGCCGGTCCGAGGCGACACTCGCCGAACCGCTGACCGAACTGATCCGCAGCTGTTCAGGCATGGTTGTCGCCACGACCTTCGGGTCGAACGTCGCGCGCCTGAAAACCCTGGCTGAAGCCGCCCGCGCCGCGGATCGCACCATCTGCGTCCTTGGCAGGTCGATGAAGCGGATGCTGTCGGCTGCGGAAGAGGCGGCGGTCCTGACCGGCTTTCCGCGGACGGTCGCCCCGGATGAGGCGCTGGAGGTTCCCCGCCGCAACCTGATGCTGCTGGTCACCGGCAGCCAGGGTGAACGCCGGGCCGCCTCGGCGCAGCTCAGCCGCGGCAAGTACCTGGGTCTGGAGATGAAGGAGGGCGACACGTTTCTGTTCTCATCCAAGACCATCCCCGGCAACGAGCGGGATGTGCTTCGGGTCTGGAACGCCTTTTCCGAGATCGGTGTCAACGTGATCGACGACACGGGCGGCAAGTACCACGTCTCGGGCCACGCCAACCGCCCGGATCTGGAACATGTCCACCGTCTGATCCTGCCCGACATGCTGATCCCGATGCATGGCGAGCATCGTCACTTGCGCGAACACGTCCGCATCGCCACTGAGGCAGGCATCGCCGCCGCCGTGGCGACCAATGGCACCATGCTGGACCTGTCGGGCGATATACCTGTGGTCGCGGAATACATCGACACCGGCCGGGTCTATCTGGACGGAACCGCGATGGTCGGCGCAATGGAGGGCGTGATCCGGGATCGCATCCGCATGGCGCTGAACGGCCATGTGACGGTGACGGTGATCCTGGATGAAACCGACACCCCGCTGGGCGAGCCTTGGGTGGAACTGATGGGACTCTCGGCGACGGGCCGCGGCGAACGCTTGCTGGCCGAGACAATGGAGGCCGACCTTGATCAGGTGATGGGGCGGCTGGGGCGCAAGGTCCTCGCCGACGACACCAAGCTGGAAGAGGAAATCCGCCGGGTAATCCGCCAGGTCTCGATGGAGGAAATCGGCAAGAAGCCCGAGGTCAACGTGGTGATCAGCCGCCTTGTTGCGGAGTAGGTCTTTGACTTGATGGAAAAGGCCCCGTCCAGGACGGGGCCTTTTCCATTTCCAAGGGCCGATCAGCCCCCGTTTGATCAGCCCTCGGTTCCAGTCGCATCTTCAAGTTCTTCCGTCTTGGACGGCTTGAGAGCAAAGCTGCGCAGGATGAAGTCTGGCACATGGTCGCCCATGCCGATCACCGACGGGCCGAGGTCGCGGTCGCGACGGTAGTCGCGGCGGTCATCCCGCCGCTCTTCCCGCGGCTCGCGCCGTTCCTCGCGCGGTTCACGGCGGTCATCCCGGCGCTCGGCCCGGACTTCGGTGCGGACTTCGGTGCGGACTTCGGTGCGGGCTTCGGTCCGAACTTCCGGGCGCGCTTCGCCACGGGCTTCACCCCGGTTTTCACCCCGGCCCTCGCTGCGGTCGTCGCGACGGCCCCGGTCGCCCCGATCCTGACGTGGCTCACGGCGTTCTTCCCGGCGCTCTTCGCGCGGCGCGGGCTCGACAGCCTCGGGCTTTGCTTCCACGACAAGCGGTTCCATGGACGCGGTCTCGTCGTGCGGCTTTACCGGACGGTCCCGTTCGCCACGGCTGCGGCCGCCGCGTTCACGGCCCTTGCGATCCTCGCGCGGGGCGCGTGTGTCCGGGCGGCTGTCGGCGGTCGACGGCTCGAACCCTTCGGGCAGCTCACCCCGCGGGATTTCCGTCTTGATCAGGTTTTCGATGGCCTTGAGGTACTTTTCGTCCGACGGCACGGAAATGGTCAGCGCCTTGCCCAGACGACCTGCCCGGCCAGTGCGGCCGATGCGGTGGATGTAGTCTTCCGGGTGGCTTGGCACGTCGAAGTTGAAAACGTGGCTGACTGCCGGAATGTCGAGGCCGCGCGCGGCGACATCCGAAGCCACCAGCAGGTGCAGCGTCCCGTCGCGGAAGGCATCCAGCGTCTTCATCCGCATCGATTGTTCCAGATCCCCGTGGATCGGAGAAGCGTTGAAGCCATGCGATTTCAAGGATTTGGCCACTACGTCCACATCCATCTTCCGGTTGCAGAAGATGATCGCGTTGGTGCAAGCCTCACCCTCGGCGCGGATCAGCGCGCGCAGGACCGAGCGTTTGTCGGCAAAGCTGCGGTCCTTGCGGATCGGCTTCACCTCGATCAGCGACTGCGTGATCGTCAGCGAGGCGGTGGCCTGGCGCGCAACCTCGATCTTGGCGGGGTTTTTCAGGAAGGTCTTGGTGATCCGCTCGATCTCGGGCGCCATGGTCGCGCTGTAGAACATCGTCTGGCGGTTCGGCGGGGTCAGCTGGAATATCCGCTCGATATCGGGGATGAAGCCCATGTCGAGCATCCGGTCAGCCTCGTCCACGACCATGATCTG
>JANOCQ010000290.1:0-6887 GCA_031412255.1 Paracoccaceae bacterium
CGATCCTTCCAAGGGTTTTGGTTTCATCGTTTCAGACCAGACGGATGCAGATATACTCTTGCACGCCAACGTTCTTCGGAACTTCGGGCAAGGGTCGGTAGCAGATGGTGCGGGTATAGAAGTCCGCGTTCAAAGGACGCAACGCGGCGTGCAAGCCGTTGAAGTGGTTCGCATCGATCCGCCGGAAGGCATCGTGCTGCCCTTTGGCGAGGATGCGGCCCAGATGGTCAGCGAGGACATCCTTGCCCTGGCCATGGAGCCTGCACGCGTGAAGTGGTTCGACAAGGGCAAGGGCTTCGGCTTTGCGAATGTCTTCGGCAGGTCCGAGGATGTGTTCATCCATGCCGAGGTGCTGCGCATCTCGGGCTTTGCCGACCTCGCGGCCGGCGAGGCTGTGGCTTTGCGCATAATCGAAGGCAAGCGCGGTCGGATGGCAGTGCAGGTCGTTTCCTGGGAAACGGCAACTCGGGACAAGGAATGATGCTGCGGGCAATTCTCCTTGGTGCGCTCCTTCCCGCACCCGGCTGGGCCCAGGCGCCATGCGCAATGGACCGGTTGGACCTGCGGTGGGAAGGCGGCAAGGAAAGCTTTGCCGTAGAGGTTGCCGATGACGCGGATGAACGTGCGCAGGGTCTGATGTTCCGCCCGGCACTCGACCCTGCGTCGGGAATGCTTTTCGTCTATGATGCACCGCGTCGGGTCAATTTCTGGATGAAAAACACACTGATTCCGCTGGACCTGGTCTTCGCTGACCCGACCGGCACTGTCACACGCGTCCATTCCGGTGCAGTGCCCGGCGATCTCAGCCCGATAGACGGCGGTGCGGGCGTGCAGTTCGTGCTTGAAATCAACGCCGGGCTTGCTGAACGCCTTGGCATCGGTCCCGGAACCGTCATGCGCCACCCCGCGATACCGGTAGAAGCTGCTGCCTGGACCTGCGACGGCTGATCCGCGATCAGGAACCCGACTCCCCGCTCCGCGTTGCCTGCCAAAGCGAATGGAGCCCGCATGCCCCGTTACCTGACCATCGGCTACGGCGACCGCGCCGGATATGAGCGTACGCCGCAAGCCCTGCGCGATGCGGCACATTCCCATGACCGGTCGCTTGTCGCCAGCGGTGCACTGATGGGCATCGCCGGCGCGCCGGTGCAAGTGCGCAACCCGGAAGGATCGGGGCCCGAGATCCTGAACGCTCCATTTCTTGCGTCCGATCTGCCCGTCGCCGGTTTTGCCCTGATCGAGGCGGCCAGCATCGAAGACGCGATCGAGCAGGTTGCCCAGACCCCTTGTGCGATCTGCTACGGCGTCGTGGAAGTCTGGCCGCTCCTGTCGCCCAAAGCCAGTTGACCAGGATGAAAGGGAAGGCTTTTCAATCCCCACTTTCCCCTGTAAGTGACCTTCGTCGGGGCGTAGCGCAGCCTGGTAGCGCGACGGTTTTGGGTACCGTAGGTCGAGAGTTCGAATCCCTCCGCCCCGACCACTTTCCCTCCAGCAGCTGGCCAGATTTCGTCAGGAATCCGTGATCGACTCAGGTTCGGGCTCCTTCGGCTTGCCCTTCGATCCCCCGGACGCCATATCCAAAGTGAAAGGGGCTCGTCCATGACCATCGCCTTCGACCACAGCTATGCCCGCGATTTGCCAGGCACTTACCTGCGGGCTGCCCCCGACGCAGCTCCTGCCCCGGCTCTTCTGGTCCTGAACCGGTCACTCGCCAGGGACCTTGGTCTTGCGCTCACCGATGCCGAGGCGGCCGCCTGGTTCTCTGGTGCCGCCCTGCCTCCAGGTGCGGATCCCATTGCCCAGGCTTATGCCGGCCACCAGTTCGGCGGCTTCTCCCCCCAGCTTGGTGACGGGCGCGCGCATCTTCTGGGGGAAATACTCACCCCGGATGGACGTTTTGACCTTCAGCTCAAAGGGTCAGGGCGCACGCCCTTTTCACGCGGTGGTGATGGCAAGGCCGCCGTCGGCCCGATGCTGCGCGAGTACATCATCTCCGAGGCGATGCACGCGCTTGGCATCCCCACCACCCGCGCCCTTGCGGTCGTAGCCACTGGCGAGCAAATCTGGCGCGAGACCAAGTTGCCCGGCGCGGTCCTTGCCCGTGTTGCCGCAAGTCACCTCCGCGTGGGCACGTTCCAGTTCTTCGCCTCCAGGGGCGATCATGCCAACGTCAGGGCTGTGGCAGACTACGCCATCGCCCGGCATTATCCGGATTTGGCGCGGGCCGAGAACCCGCATCTCGCCTTCCTCGACGCCGTCATCGCCGCTCAGTGCAGGCTGATCGCGCAATGGATGGGCGTCGGCTTCATCCACGGCGTGATGAACACCGACAATATGGCTATCTCGGGCGAGACGATCGACTACGGCCCTTGCGCCTTCATGGAGGCCTACGCCCCCGGCACTGTATTCTCTTCTATCGACCAGCAAGGCCGCTATGCCTATGCCAACCAGCCGTTGATTCTCGGCTGGAACCTGGCGCGCCTGGCCGAAACGCTGATCCCTTTGCTTGACCCGGTTCAGGAAAAAGCCATCGAGATCGCCAATGACCGCCTGTCCTCCGTCGCATCGCGCTACACGGCCGAATGGCTGGCCGTAATGCGCCACAAGCTCGGCCTGATCGGCGATGAGGACGCCGACGCCGCGCTCATCGAAGACCTGCTCTCCGCAGTGGAGGGTGCCGACTGGACCCTGACCTTCCGGCGCCTTGCCGACGAAGCCGCCCTCCGCCCGCTGTTCGACGACTTCACCCGGATGGAAGCCTGGCTACCCCGCTGGCATGCTCGAACCAAAGACGATGTCGCCCAGCGCATCGCCAAGGCCAATCCGGCGGTGATCCCGCGCAACCACAAGGTGGAAGAAGCTCTCACCGCCGCCACCAACGGCGACTTGGCCCCCTTCCACGCCCTCCTCGCGGCGATCCAGCAGCCCTTCACCGAGGTCGAGCCCTACATGCTCCCCGCCCCCACCGGCTTTGGCCAATACGTCACCTTCTGCGGCACCTGACCGAACCCCCGACCGGATCATCCCGCGAGGCACGCTGCCCTGCAACACTCTCTCCCTGCCCGATTGACGGCCCCGCCCTTCCCCGCCACCATGCCCGCATGGCCGACCGCTCCGACATCCACGACCGCCTTGCCGCCAGCTTGCGCGCCGCCCGCAAGGCCCGCGGCCTCAGTCTCGACGCCGCCGCGAAACTGTCCGGCGTCTCCCGGTCCATGGTCAGCCAGATCGAACGCGGCGAATCCTCGCCCACCGTTGCCACGCTCTGGGCACTGACCCGGGCTTTGCAACTCGACTTCGCCGGCCTGCTGGAGGGTCGCCCAGCTCCCGGCATCGCCGTCACCCGCGCCGCCGCCGCCCCTGTGATCCAGCGCGGCGGCGTCACGATCCGCATCCTCTCCGCCCCTGAAAGCGTCGGCGCGCATGAGGTCTACGAGCTTCAGTTCACCAAGGGCACCTGCCTCACCTCCGACGCCCATTCCCCCGGTTGCCGTGAGCACCTGACCGTCCTCGACGGCCGCCTCACCGTCACCTCGGGTGATGCCACCGACACCCTGGCCCCGGGCGATGTTGCGCACTACCCCGCCGACCGCAGCCACAAGATTGCAGCCACCACCGCCGCCCGCGCCATTCTGATCGTCCAGGACAGTTGATTCCAGTTTAACGGATACGAATCCGCAAAGTTGACACGACCCCCGCCGTCTGCCAAATTCCGCCAAACTGGAAAGGGTTCTGCGATGACGGATGCTGCCTTCCTCGACCACATCACCGCCACTCTCGCATCGATCGAGGCGGACGGACTGATGAAGCGCGAACACCTGATCACCGGCGCGCAAGGGGCCCATGTCCAGGTGGCCGGGCGGCAGATGCTGAACCTGTGCGCCAACAACTATCTCGGCCTCGCCGACGACCCCCGCCTGATCGCCGCCGCCAAGGCCGCGATGGACGACCACGGCTTCGGCATGGCCTCGGTCCGCTTCATCTGCGGCACGCAAGACCTGCACCGGGCGCTGGAAGCTCGCCTCGCCCGCTACCTCGGCCACGACGACAGCATCCTCTTCGCCGCCTGCTTCGACGCCAATGGCGGGCTTTTCGAACCCCTCCTCGGCCCGGAAGATGCCGTCATCTCCGATGCCCTGAACCACGCCAGCATCATCGACGGCATCCGCCTGTGCAAAGCGAAACGCTACCGCTACGCCAATTCGGACATGGCCGACCTCGAAGCCCAGTTGAAAACCGCAAAAGCCGACGGCGCGCGGTTCATTCTGATCGCCACCGATGGCGTCTTCTCGATGGACGGCTACTACGCCAAACTTCCGGAAATCCGCGCGTTGGCCGACCAATACGGCGCAATGGTCATGGTCGACGACTGCCACGCCACCGGCTTCACCGGCCCCAAAGGCGCAGGCACACCCGCCCGCGCAGGCGTGCAAGTCGACATCCTCACCGGCACCCTCGGTAAGGCCCTCGGCGGTGCCTTGGGCGGCTATATCGCCGGGCCCCAACCCGTCATCGACCTCCTGCGCCAGCGCGCCCGCCCCTACCTCTTCTCCAACGCCCTTCCCCCCGCCGTCGTCGGAGCCGCCCTTGCCGCCATCGACATCGTCGAGGGGGCAGACGACCTCCGCGCAAAACTTACCCAGAACGCGGAATTCTGGCGCGCAGGCCTGACTGCAGCTGGCTTCATCCTCCTCCACGGCAGCCACCCGATCATCCCCGTCATGCTCGGCGACGCCAAACTCGCGCAAGCCATGGCCGCCGATTTGAACACCCGCGGCGTCCACGTAGCACCCTTCTTCTTCCCCGTCGTCCCGAAGGGGCAGGCTCGCATTCGCACCCAGATGAACGCCGCCCTCACCCGAGCCGACCTCGACTTCGCCCTGAACGCCTTCACCCACGCCGGAAAAGCCACCGGAGTCCTCAAATGACCAATGAGATGAAGACCCTGGTGAAAGCCAAGCCCGAACCGGGCCTCTGGATGGAAACGCGGCCCGTCCCCGAAATCGGCCCTGACGACGTGCTGATCAAGATCCACAAGACCGGCATCTGCGGCACCGACATCCATATCTGGAACTGGGACGACTGGGCAAAGCGCACCGTCCCGGTCCCCCTTGTCACCGGCCACGAATTCGCCGGCATCATCGTCGACAAGGGCCGCAACGTCGAAGGTCTCGACATCGGCCAGCGCTGCTCGGGCGAAGGCCACCTGATCGGCAAGACCAGCCGCCAAAGCCGCTCGGGCCGCTTCCACCTCGACCCCGAAACCCGCGGCATCGGCGTCAACGAACCGGGCGCCTTCGCGCAATACCTGCGCCTGCCCGCCTTCAACGTCGTGCCTCTGCCCGACGCCATCGACGACGAGATCGGCGCGATCCTCGATCCCCTCGGCAACGCCGTCCACACCGCGCTCAGCTTCGACCTGATCGGCGAAGACGTCCTCATCACCGGCGCAGGCCCCATCGGCATCATGGCCGCGGCCGTCGCCCGCCATGTCGGCGCGCGCCACGTCGTCATCACCGACATCAACCAGGCCCGGCTCGACCTGGCCGCGCAAGTTGCCGATGTGGTCCCGGTCAACGTCGCCACCACCGACCTGAAATCCGTATTCCCCAGCCTCAAGATGTCCCAGGGCTTCGACGTGGGCATGGAAATGTCAGGCTCGCAACAAGCCCTCGACCAGATGGTCGAACACATGGTCATGGGCGGCCGTATCGCCATGCTGGGCATCCCGCCTGGCAAATCCCCGGTCGACTGGAGCCGCATCGTCTTCAAGGCCATCACCATTAAGGGTGTCTACGGCCGCGAGATCTTCGAGACCTGGTACAAGATGATCGCCATGCTGGAAAACGGCCTCGACATCCGCCGCGTCATCACCCACCGCTTCAAGGTCGACGACTTCCAGCAGGGCTTCGCCGCCATGCGCTCCGGCCTTTCCGGCAAAGTGGTGCTGGACTGGACCTAAGGTCCGACCCGGCCTTTCACCTTGCCCAAATATCCCCGCCGGAGGCACTGCGCGAGCCTTTTGCGCGTCCTTCAACGCGCGAAAGGCGAGACAGGAGGTCTTCGCGCCGCAAGGCGCTCGATCTGAAAACCGCCCCCGCCCCCGACACGCGCGCAATACCCGCGCCTTCGAATTGCCCCGAAATGGCCCTCCGCCGTTAACGCCCCGGTAACCATTTCGCCGCTCACTGGCTGCGTGGGCGAAGGGAAGAACACCATGGACGGATCGCAGCGCGCTGGTCTTGCCGAGGCGGCGATGGCTTTCACCGCGGCAGGGCCGGTGGCGGCCCCCGTCCTTGCCGAAGGTACGCGCTTTCGGGTCCGCGCGCTTCGCCTGTCCCCGGGCGAGGCCACGTCGCTGCAATCCCATCTCCACCGTTCCGCAGACTGGGTCGTCGTCGAAGGCACTGCCGAGATCACCCTGGGCCTCCGCGTGCGCCTGGTCGGCGAAGGCGAAGCCATCCACATCCCCCTCGGTCAGCCGCATCGGCTGAGAAACCCCGGACGTCTGCCCGTGACCCTGATCGCGGTGGAAACCGGCTGCTACCTCGGTGCGGACGACGTGGTCCAGCACGACTGACGCCTCCTCGCTTCCTTCGGTCGCTCGTCGGCCCCCCGCGAAGAGCGACCGAAGGGAAGCGATGAGCCGCCCCAAGGTAACCCCTTGGTAAACGCCCGCGCCCAACCCCTTGATTTCCCACACCCTGAAAACCTGCCCACGCGCGGGCAGCCCCCGCCCAACTCCGGTTTACACCGCCCCCCGCATCGGCGATAACCAGGCGGAACCACTCCGGGGTCCGCCGCCATGCTCCTCCTGATCGACAACTACGACAGCTTTACCTACAACCTCGTCCACTACCTGGGCGAGCTTGGCGCGGACGTGGTGG
>JANOCQ010000291.1:0-44959 GCA_031412255.1 Paracoccaceae bacterium
GCGGTTCATTGCGCGACGCTGGTTCCCGGCGACAGCTGGACACATACCTTCGGGCTTGGCGGATTGTTCGGCGACACCGTCACCGGGTCCTTGCTGGGGGTCATTCCCGGCAGCGCGGGCTTCGGGTTGAAGTTCCTGTCGCTCATGACCTTCGGCGGCCTGATCGTGATGATGCTGTTCGTGACCGGCTTTGATATGGAAGAACTGAAATCGATCCAGCGCTTTCTGCTTTTGGGTTCTATCCTGGGTTATTCCGCGCTGCGACAGGGCCTGGGCTATGGCGCTCGTGGTGCTCTGAGCGGTGCAGCCGCCCTGCAGGACCGGGCACGGGCAAGGTCTGCGAACATGGCGTCGAACCGGGGATATGAGCCGCCCATTGCCATGGGCCGGGATGCTTCTGTCTCGCGCCGGATGATGCCTCCGGTAACCGGAGCCATGGCGCCCGAACCGCTGCGGGCGGCGCCGGTTCGGGCAATGCCGACCTCGTTGCGGTCCGAGCCCCGCATTGCGCCAGAACCGGAGTATGCGCCCGCGCCGGTCAAGGAGAAACTGGGCCTTCTGGAGCGTCTACGCCGCAAGGCCCAGCCCGACCCTGTGCCCCAGTTGGTCGACTTCGAACCAAGCTGGGACGATTCGATGCCTCAGGCCGAGCGGATCAAGGCTCGGATATCCGACGTCATCCGCACCCGCGTGCAGCGGACACCGGATTTCCCGGTGGCCCCGCCTCCACTGCCAACCGCTGCGCGCGTGGAGCCTCCGCTGATGCGGCCGAAGGGACCGGTCGTTCTGATCGCGGACCCGCGGCCCCTGCCACGAACCGCACCGCCCCTGACCGCGCCTCAGCCTGTCTGGGAACCGGAGGCCGAGGAGGAGGAAAACCAGGTCGGTCTTGTGTCAGAAGCTGTCTGGGAAGATCAGGACGACCTGACCGATTATCCGCTGGACGATCTGGAGGACGAGTTGCCCCCCGCTCGGCCGATGGGCTTTACAGCAGACCGGAAGGCCGTGGTGCAACACGCGGTGAAGCGGCCGACACCTTCGCGTCAGGCAGTGGCGGAAAGCCAGCCCGCGCTGCGGTTCGATGAACAGGTGCAGGTCTATGAACTGCCGCCGCTGAACCTTCTGTCGGCCCCGATCAAGGTGCAGGGCAACCAGTTGTCCGATGAGGCATTGGAAGAGAACGCGCGGATGCTGGAAAGCGTTCTCGACGACTACGGCGTCAAGGGCGAGATCACTGCTGTCCGCCCAGGTCCGGTCGTGACAATGTATGAACTGGAGCCCGCGCCGGGCCTGAAGGCAAGCCGAGTGATCGGCCTGGCCGATGATATCGCCCGCAGCATGTCGGCACTGTCGGCTCGCGTATCCACCGTTCCGGGACGGTCGGTGATCGGGATCGAACTGCCGAACGTCCACCGCGAAAAGGTGGTGCTGCGCGAGATCCTGTCGGCCCGCGATTTCGGCGACAGTCAGATGCGGCTTCCGCTGGCGCTTGGGAAAGATATCGGCGGTGAGCCGGTGGTGGCGAACCTGGCGAAGATGCCCCACCTCTTGATCGCCGGGACCACGGGGTCGGGGAAATCCGTCGCGATCAACACGATGATCCTGAGCCTTCTTTACAAGCTGACGCCCGAGGAATGCCGGTTGATCATGATCGACCCGAAGATGCTGGAACTGAGCGTCTACGACGGCATCCCGCACCTGTTGTCGCCCGTAGTAACCGACCCGAAGAAAGCCGTCGTGGCCCTGAAATGGGTCGTGGGCGAGATGGAAGAGCGCTACCGCAAGATGTCCAAGATGGGTGTGCGCAACATCGAGGGCTACAACGGCCGCGTCCGCG
Source organism: Paracoccaceae bacterium (assembly GCA_031412255.1). Taxonomy (GTDB): domain Bacteria; phylum Pseudomonadota; class Alphaproteobacteria; order Rhodobacterales; family Rhodobacteraceae; genus Tabrizicola. The sequence goes on from JANOCQ010000291.1 coordinate 1,838, forward strand.
AGGCGCTGTCGAAGAACGAGATGTTCAAGCGCACGATCCAGACCGGCTTTGACGAGGAAACCGGCGATCCGATCTTCGAGACCGAAGAATTCGCGCCGCAGCCCTTCCCCTATATCGTCGTCATCGTCGACGAGATGGCCGACCTGATGATGGTGGCAGGCAAGGAGATTGAAGCCTGCATCCAGCGCCTGGCGCAGATGGCGCGGGCAAGCGGCATCCACCTGATCATGGCGACGCAGCGGCCTTCGGTCGACGTGATCACCGGCACGATCAAGGCGAACTTCCCGACGCGAATTTCCTTCCAGGTGACGTCAAAGATCGACTCTCGGACCATCCTGGGCGAGCAAGGGGCCGAGCAACTGCTGGGCGCGGGCGACATGCTTTACATGGGCAATGGCGCGAAGATCACCCGTATCCACGGGCCGTTCGTCAGCGACGAGGAAGTGGAAGAGATCGTCAACCACCTGAAGTCCTTCGGGCCGCCGGTCTACATGTCGGGCGTCGTGGAAAGCGTGGACGATGAGCGCGACAATGAGATCGACACCGTATTGGGCTTGAACTCGGAGGGCGATGACACGCTTTACGACCAAGCCGTCGCCATCGTGGCGAAGGACCGCAAATGCTCGACCTCTTACATCCAGCGGAAACTGGGCATCGGCTACAACAAGGCCGCCCGTCTGGTCGAGCAGATGGAAGAGGAAGGCGTGGTCACCCGCGCCAACCACGTCGGCAAGCGCGAGATCCTGGTCGAGGAACGCTAAGACCAACCGCGTTGGTAGAATTGCAAGGCCCCGCTGGTTGCATCCGGTGGGGCCTTAAGCATTTTGGCATTTCCACCACAATCGCGCCTCAATCAAGCCGCAATCCCAACACAACCTTGAGTTGTAAATTGTGTCCGGTTTTCGCCACAGAATCGACATGCTGCTGTAGCGGGAGGCCGGCGTCAGCGTCTTGGGGTTAGGGGGCCCCTGGAACATGGCTTTTGACACGTCCGATACACTAAGCCGGTCCACCTACACCGACGAGCTTTTGCCCAGCGCCTCGCTTTTTCACGGCCAGTACCGGATCATCCGCTTCATCAACTCGGGCGGGTTCGGCATCACTTATCTTGCAAAAGACAGCCTGGATCGCGATGTCGTCATCAAGGAGTGCTTTTCAAGCACCTTTTGCCGAAGAACCGAAAGCCGGGTCCGCGCTCGTTCGGTCAGCACGCGCGACCAGATGCAGCGCATCGTGAAAAGCTTCCTGAACGAGGCGCGGAGTCTGGCGTCGCTGAAGCACCCGAACATCGTGGGAGTGCATCAGGTCTTCGAGGACAATGACACCGCCTATATGGCGATGGACTATATCCGCGGCCATGACCTCCTGGAGATCGTGGACGAGAAGAAGGGGACGCTTTCGCCCGACCAGATCGTCACCATGGCGGTCAAGCTTGTGTCTGCCATCGGCTATATTCACAGTCGCGGTCTGCTGCATTGCGATATCTCACCCGACAACATCTTTCTGAACCATGAGGGCGAGCCGATCCTGATCGACTTTGGTGCGGCGCGGCGCAGCGCCGCAGGCGAGACGCAGAAGTATTCCGGCCTGAGCGTGGTCAAGGATGGCTATTCCCCGCAGGAATTGTATGCGGCGAGTGGAAACTCAGGTCCGTGGAGCGACATCTATTCGCTGGCGGCGTCGCTCTATCATGCGATTACCGGGCGAGCTCCCGAGAACTGCCAGGCCCGGCTTGCAGCCATGGCCGAAAAGCGGTCCGATCCTTGTCTTCCCCTCGCGGGCCGGAGCGGCGGCTTTCCCGCAGGTTTCCTGGAGAGTATCGACCGGGCCATGTCCGTCATGCCCAGGGCCCGCTTCCAGACCGCGGCTGAGTGGCAGCGCGCTTTGCCCCAGCCCGAAGCAAAGGACCGCAAGGTTGTGCTTTTGCGCAGGCTTGTGCCAGCGGATGTGCCAGTCAGCGCGGCGCCACAGTTTGCGCAGCACGTGATGCCGCAGCCGATCCGGCCCCGTCGTACCTTCCTGAGGGGCAACGAGGTTGATATTTCGGGACTGCGGCGCATCGGCGGCTTTGTCGGGGGCTGGCTGGTGGACAGCGTCACGGGCCATGTGATGGCGGCCGAGCAGGACGACGGCATGGGCGACCATGAAGGTGTGATGGCGGCGGCGATAGGCCTGGGCCGGGCCAACCTGCGGGCGATGGACTTCGTGGACGACAGGGTGGACGACATTCTGGTGACGCTTGGACGCCGGGTGCATCTGATCCGGCCTCTGGCGCAGTCGCCCAAGGTGTTTCTCTGCGTGGCATTGGAGGGAGAGATGGCCAATCCGGGCCTTGCACGCGTTCAGATCCGGCGGGTCGAGCAGTCGATCCGGCTTTAGGTCAGGACAGTTCCAGCTTGGCGCGACGTGAGCCCTGCAGCGAGCTGTCGATGAGCTGCGCCAGGATCACGCTGCCCACCACCGAGAAAAGCGCAAGTTCGACCCAGGTGATCCGCAGGGACTGACCGACGATGATGGCCAGGGGATGGGCCAGGAAAACCCAGGTCGACAGGCGAGCGCACCATTCCGAGGTTGCGGTGCCTGGCAGGCGGATCGACATGGCCAGAAGCGCGAGGCCGGTGCCGCAGAGGATGGTGAAGTTGTCGGGCGAGGGACGTCCGAAATGCAGCACTGCCCAGCTCAGCAGCAAGGTCACCACCGCCAACCGCCAGCCCCAGGAAACATAGGCAATGCCGACCAGGATGGGGATGATGCCAAAGCTCCACAACCCGAACGGAGGGGCCGTGGGGGTGCCGTCCAACGACAGTAAAACGGCTACCAGCAATGCGGTCCCCAAGGAGGCAAGAGGGTGCTGGAACCATGGGGCCAGGACCGCTGCCAGGAAGGCGAAGGGTAGGATCCAGAGATGCCCCCAGGTGCCGATGAGCAGCATGTGGCTGTCCCACCACCCGAAGGGCGGCGCGTGGGCCTTTAGCGCGAAGGCGATCTGGATCACCGCGAAAACCAGAGACCAGGTCAGAAACGGGACCAGCAACCGCTGGGTTTTGGCAGCGAAGCTGGTGGACGTGGGCAGGGTCAACACGATCAGGAGGAATGGCACAGACAGGTAGGCGATCCGGTTTCCCGGCGCCTGCGTGTCAAACCAGACCAGACCCAGCGCCGCAAGCAGCCGGCCATAGTCGATCAATGCGTTCCGTTCGATGACCACGACTGCTTTCCCCGGATGCCGACGTGCACCCCTAGTCTGCGCCGATATCGCCTGTAAATCCAGCACTTTGCGAACCAGGGCAGGGTTGCGCGACCTTGCAACCCAGCTTAGCAACCTGCGGTTACAAGTCGCCCCGTCAGGCGCTTAAGCCGCAAGCGGCTCGCCCGCCGGTGACCGCCGGCCCTTGCCTCCTTCGCGCAGGTAACGGGCATAGCCCAGATCTGCAGCTTCGATCTCGGCCCGGCGACCGCTTACGATGTCGGCCAGGACCCGGCCCGAACCGGCTGCCATCGTCCAGCCCAACGTGCCGTGGCCGGTGTTCAAAAACAGGTTGCGGATCGGCGAGCGCCCAACGATGGGGGTGCCATCGGGTGTCATCGGGCGCAGCCCGCTCCAGAATCTCGCCTGGGACTGATCCCCTGCCCCGCCGAACAGGTCCTCTACGGAATGGGTCAGTGTGGCCTGGCGCTTGGGCGACAGGCTGGTGTCGAATCCTGCAATTTCAGCCATTCCGCCGACGCGGATAAGATCACCAAGGCGGGTGATGGCAATCTTGTGCGTCTCGTCCATGACGGTCGAAACCGGGGCGCGGGCGTCGTCGACGATCGGGACGGTGATCGAGTAGCCCTTGACCGGGTAGACGGGCAGCTTGATCCCGAAATTGCGCACCAGCATCGGGGAATAGGACCCCAGCGCCACCACGAAGGCATCCGCCGTGACCCGGCCCTCGGACGTGTGCACCGCAGTGATCCGGCCCGCTTCGGCTTCCAGCCCGTCGATCGAGACGCCGTGGCGGAAGGTGACCCCGACCAAGCGGGCCATGTCGGCAAGCGACTGGGTGAACTTGAAGCAATCGCCAGTTTCATCACCCGGCAGGCGCAGGCCGCCGGCGATCTTGTGCTTGGCGGAGGCGAGGCCCGGTTCGGCCGCAACGCAGGCACCCGCGTCCAGCACCTCGAAGGGGACGCCGTCAGCTTTCAGGACTGCAGTGTCCTTTTCCGCCGCCGCCACCTGCTTTTCCGTGCGGAAGAGTTGCAGTGTCCCTTGGGTGCGCTCATCGTAGCGGATGCCCGTCTCGGCCCGGAGCTCGATCAGGCAGTCGCGCGAATATTCCGCCAGCCGGACCATGCGCGACTTGTTAACCGCATAAGCCTCGGACGTGCAGTTCATCAGCATTCGCGCCATCCACGAAAGCCTGGTCCAGTCCATCCGCGGCTGGATGATCAGCGGCGAATGCTCCATGAAGATCCACTTCAGCGCCTTCATCGGGATACCGGGGGCGGCCCAAGGCGAGGAATAGCCGGGGCTGATCTCGCCCGCATTGGCAAAGGACGTCTCCAGCGCGGCGGCAGGCTGGCGGTCGATCACAGTGACCTCATGGCCCGCCTTGGCCAGATACCATGCCGAGGTCACCCCGATCACGCCCGCCCCCAAGACTACCATCTTCATTTGCTTCACCCTGCACAGCAATTATTCTGCATGGAAGATACGACGGAGGGGGTGGGATTTCTTGGGGATTTTTTCCGCGTCTTGAATACAGAGTTAAAGTTTCTTCGCAGTATTCTGGACTTTGTCGAAGATTCATCCGGTGTTTTGCGCACGTGCAGCGCCAAGCTGCGTCACTTCCCTTTCACAGGCTCGGCACGTCCTTGCAACAGATGCGGTGGCGGGGGTGCAACCAGCGCGGGCTGTTGCTATATTCGGGACATGAACCGTCGTCTTGCCATTCTGGCCCCGCTCGCCTTTCTGCTGCCGCTTCCCGCGGCCGCCGAGAAGATTTCGCTCGCCACGCTGTCATCCTACCTGAACGGGCTGACGACCGTCGAAGCCGATTTTACCCAAGTGAATTCGGACGGCACGATTTCTACCGGGAAAATATACATCAACCGCCCTGGCCGGGTGCGCTTTGAATACGCCCCGCCAGACCGCAGCCTGGTGATTGCGGGTGGACAGCAGGTGGCAATCTTCGACGCAAAGTCGAACCAGCCACCCGAACAGTACCCGCTGAAACGGACCCCGCTGAACCTGATCCTGGCGAAGGACGTCAACCTGGGGCGCGCGAAGATGGTGGTGGGTCATACCGATGACGGAACTTCGACCCGCGTCACGGCTCAGGACCCAGAGAACCCGGAATACGGGACCATCGAATTGGTGTTCACTGACAACCCGGTCGAACTGCGCCAATGGATCATCACCGACGACCTCGGTGCGCAGACAACGGTTATACTTGGTGAGATGAAGAAGGGCGGCCAGATGCGCGCCAGCCTGTTCGACATCACCGCCGAGACGGCCAAGCGCGGAAACTGACCAACCGCCGGGTGGGCGATGCGCCCACCCCCGGTCAGCGGCAGTAGGCGAGTTGCTGGCGGTACATCTCGGACCGCGCTCCGACCTTGGCCGCCACCTCGACCAGCCAGGGTTTGTTCAGGTAGGACTGGTTGGAAAAACCGGTGCGGCCTTCGTGATAAGCCAGATACTGCGACTGGGCATCGTCCTTCGATATTCCCAGCGACCGGGTGGATTCGTCCATGTACCAGCCCATGAAATCGGTCGCATCTGAGATGTCGTCCCGCTTGGCCCGCCGACCGCCGGCGCTGGCCTGGTACTCTTCCCAGGTGCCGTTCAGGGCCTGGCTGTAGCCGTAGGCGGTGCTTTGCCGGCCCATCGGAATCACGCCCAGTGCAAAGGTGTGCGGGGTGCGTGCGTTACCGATGAACTTCGATTCCTGGTAGATCGTGGCCATCTGCACATGCACCGGAATGCCCCAGCGGCGCTCGGTGCGCTCCATCGCCCGCAGATACTGCGGCCGCTCCCGCAGGATCGCGCATGCATCGTCCAACTGCCTTGGCGCCGAGTAGTTGCCGCCACCCCCGCAGGATGCAAGGCATAGGACCACCAGCGACGCACGGAGAAACCTGCTCATTTGCCCCTCGTGCACTTTTCTTTTGCAGCAACTTTAGCTTATTCGCGGCGGGGATGAAATGGGCATTGCCAAAGCCATCCATCAGAAAGCCGCGAGCAGGCAGTTTGCGGAACTTTTGCCCACAGACTGTTTCCCTTTGAGTGGCGTGGCAAAGTGGACAGTTCGGTTGCGAAAGCGTAAAGAAAATTCGGGGGATTGTTAGATGCTGACGACGCAAGCCAAGTACCATATCGGGCAGGTGCTCCGTCACAGGAAGCATCCTTTCCGCGGCGTGGTCTTCGATGTCGACGCAATGTTTTCCAACACCGACGAATGGTACGACAACATTCCCGAGGACAGCCGCCCATCCAAAGACCAGCCTTTCTACCATCTTCTGGCAGAAAACGGGCAGTCCTACTACGTTGCCTACGTGTCTGAGCAGAACCTTGTGCCCGACGAAACGGGCGAGCCGGTAGATCACCCCGACCTTGGTGACCTCTTCGGTGATTTCGAGGATGGGCGCTATCCAGTGACCTTCCAGCTCAACTAGGCTGACCCGGTCGCCGCTTACCAGTTGTTCACGCTTTCCCCCTAGCCTGCAGGAAACGCAAAGCAAAGGGGTGCGACATGCAACTTCAGACTCAGACCAGGCCCAAGTTGATCTCGGTAACGGTGATCGAAGACCGGATCGACGCGGCAACCGCAATCCAATTCAAGGAAAAGATGCGTGAGGTCACTAGGAACGGGCCGGACCGTGTGGTGCTGGATCTTGCCCGCGTCCAATTTCTCGATTCCTCGGGTCTGGGTGCCATCGTGGCGGTGAAGAAATTACTTGGTCCCGACCGGGTGCTGGAGCTTGCGGGTCTTACCCCCACGGTCGAAAAGGTCTTCCGCCTGACCCGGATGGACAGCATTTTCACCATCCACGCCTCGCTTGAGATTGCCGTCTCTCATGCAGCCAGCGCGTGAGTCTGACAAAGGGGCGGAAGGGTTGCACCTGGTTCTCCAGGCCAGCCCTCTGGCCGTCCGGGATAGCCTGTTGCAAATGCTGGCCGCGCCTCCGTTAAGCGATCTGTCGCCGGATGCGCGTGGCACTGCCGAGGTGGTGCTGGCCGAAGTGCTGAACAACATTGCGGAACACGCCTATCCTGCCGGGCCGGGTCCGGTGGCTGTCGCGCTGACTCCGGTCGCGGCGGGAACGCATTGCCTGGTGATTGATCAGGGTGCGGCCATGCCCGGCGACCGGTTGCCTGAAGGACGTCTGCCCATCGCCGACTCCGGGTTGGAGGATCTGCCGGAGGGCGGGTTCGGCTGGCACCTGATCCACAGTCTGACGCGCGATCTGGCCTATGTCCGGGCCGGTGGCTGCAACCGGCTTAGCTTTCTTCTGCCACGGACAGGATAGACGTTTCAAGTTTTCGGGATGGGTCGCAGACGCGATCCTGTAGTCGCGTTTTTCGTCAGCCGCAGGGGCGATGCAGAGTGTGCCGCGAGTGGCGCTTCCCTCTGGCACCCGATTCCAAAGTCCCACCTCTCCCGGATCTCCGGGGTCCTTTCCCCTTGGCTTCGCTATTCCCGCGCCCTAGCTTCGGGTAGATCTGCATTCGAGGGAAAGATGCGCGACCTTCACCTGCCTGGCCGCTCGGCCGTCTATGCCCGCAACGGCATTTGCGCAACCTCGCATCCTATCGCGGCACAGGTTGCGCTCGAGGTGCTGAAGTCCGGTGGGAATGCGGCGGACGCCGCCCTTGCCGGTGCGGTCGTCCTTGGCATCGCCGAGCCGCAGATGACCGGGATCGGCGGAGATTGCTTTGTCCTGCTGAAACCCGCCGGATCCGAGGAGGTCGTCGCGCTGAACGGCTCCGGCCGATCGCCCAGGGGGCTTAGCGCCGCTGATCTTCGGGCGAAGGGCCTGAATGCGATGCCGATCCAGGCGATCGAATCGGTGACCCTTCCGGGGGCCATTGATGCCTTCTGCCGCCTGAATGCAGATTACGGGCTGAAGTCGCTGGCCGAGGTGCTGGCCCCTGCCATCCATTATGCCGAGGAAGGTATTCCCGTCGCCCCCCGCGTTGCTTTCGACTGGGCCGACGACGTGCCCTGCCTGAAGGGCGCGGCGCGAGAGTTCTACACTCTGAACGGCCATGCCCCGAAGATCGGCCAGGTCTTCCGCGCCCCCGGCCAAGCCGAGGTCCTGCGGCGCATCGCCAAGGAAGGCCGCGCCGGGTTCTATGAGGGCGAAGTGGCCGAGGACATGATCACCTCGCTGCAAGCCTTGGGCGGCACGCATACGCAGGACGACCTTGCCGCGACCGCCTGCGACTATACCACGCCCGTCTCTGGCCCCTACCAGGGGATCGAACTGATCGAGCATCCGCCAAACGGCCAGGGCGCGACCGCGATCCTGCTTTTGAACATTCTCAAGCACTTCGACCTGAAGTCGATGGACCCATTCGGCAGCCAGCGCGCGCATATCGAGGCCGAGGCGACCAAGCTTGCCTACGACGCCCGCAACCGCTTCATCTCCGACCCCGACCACACCACCCGACTTGCCCATATGCTCAGCGACGACACCGCCGCGAAGCTTGCCGCGCTGATCGACCCGAAACGCGCCATGCCCGCTGCGGCCCCGCTGACCGAGGCGATGCACCGCGACACGATCTACATCACCGTCGTCGACCGCGACCGGATGGCGGTGTCGATGATCTATTCGATCTTCTGGGGCTTCGGCGCGGGGCTTGCTTCGTCGAAGTTCGGGATCAACTTCCAGAACCGCGGCGCGGGGTTCACGCTTCAGGAAGGCCACCCGAACGAGGCGGCCGGAGGCAAGCGGCCCATGCACACGATCATCCCCGGCATGATCCGCCAGAACCAAAAGGTTCTGATTCCGTTCGGCGTGATGGGCGGTGCCTACCAGCCCTGCGGGCACGCGCGTTTTGTCACCAATCTTTTCGACTACGGGCTGGACCTGCAAGAGTCGATGGATGCGCCGCGCTGCTTCTCGGGTGCCGAGGGAATGGAGGTCGAGCGCGGCTACAGCGACACGGTCCGCATCGAGTTGGCCGCGATGGGCCACCAGGTGGTGATCCCCCAGACCCCTCTGGGTGGCTCGCAGGCGATCCGCATCGACGGCGACCTTCTGGTCGGCGCATCGGACCCCAGGAAGGACGGCTGCGCCCTTGGCTATTGAGATCGACCGCCCCGCAATCACTGACGCGATCCGCGCCCTGACCCACGGTGAGACCGACACCGTCGCGCTGATGGCCACCGTAGTCTGCGAGATCCACCACGCCCACCCATTTGTCGACTGGACCGGCTTCTACCGGGTCGTCGGCCCCGACCTTCTGAAGATCGGCCCTTACCAGGGTGGCCACGGCTGCCTGGTCATCCCCTTCTCGCGCGGTGTCTGCGGAGCGGCCGCCCGAACCGGCAAGGTCCAGAACGTTCCGGACGTCGAGGCATTCCCCGGCCACATCGCCTGCTCGTCCAGCACGAAATCCGAACTGGTCCTCCCCGTCTGGAACGGCCACGGCAAACTTCTTGGCGTACTCGATCTCGACAGTGACACCCCCGCCGCCTTCACCAATGCCGACGAGGATTGGCTCATACCCCTGCTGGCCAAGGTCTTCCGCGACGCATCCTGACCATTCGACGGAGTTGCGCTTTCATCTTTGTGCAAATATCCCACGGGAGGTCCGGAGGGTGTGAAACCATCCGGGGACAGCCACAGGCGCAACCACAGGACCCGAAATGACCGAGATCACCCTTCTTGATGGCGGAATGGGCCAGGAACTGATCGCGCGCGCCGGTTCCGACCCCGGATCGCTCTGGGCGACGCGGGTGATGCTCGATCACCCTGGCCTCGTCCGCGCGATCCATGAAGACTACTTCGCGGCTGGCGCCAGCCTGGCCACCACCAACACCTACAACATCCTTCACGATCGCCTTCAGCCGCACGGCCTGGACCCGCTTTACCACGCGCTGCACCTGCGTGCCCTGGCCGAAGCGCATGAGGCCCGCGCCACTGCCGGTCGCGGGATGATTGCCGGTTCGATGGGACCCTTGGGCGAAAGCTACCGCCCAGATCTGACCCCGCCGGTCGAAGTCTCCACCGCGCTTTATGCCGAAAAGGCGCGCCTTCTGGCCCCGCACGTCGACGTGATCCTGATCGAAACCATTTCTTCGCTGGACCTTGCCCGCGGTGCATTGAAAGGCGCGCGCACCACGGACCGGCCCGTCTGGCTTTCGGTTTCCGTTCAGGACCGCGACGGCACGAAGCTGAGATCCGGCGAACCCGTCGCGGCCTTGGATAGGGTCCTCGCAGAAACGCCCGCGGACGCCGTCCTTGCCAATTGCTCGATGCCCGAGGCGATGTCCGCAGCACTCGACGCGTTGAAGCCCCTCGGCCTGCCCTTCGGCGCCTACGCCAACGGGTTTTCGGAGATCACCCCGCACACCCACGGCTCCAGCGCGCCGGAATACTGCGCCCGGCACGATCTTTCGCCCGAACGCTACACCGATTTCGCCCTGGGTTGGGTTGCACAAGGGGCCACTCTGATCGGCGGCTGCTGCGAGGTCGGGCCTGCCCATATCCGCCACCTTTACGCCCGCCTGTGTGCCGAAGGCCATTCGATTGCATAGGCCCTCGCTTATTCCAGATTTCGCCTATGATCCGCCAGAGACCCCCCTGCGGATTCTGCACGAGGATGCCGCGATCATCGTGATGGACAAGCCGGCGGGTCTGCTGACAGTGCCGGGCAAGCTGGAGGGGCGGCAGGATTGCCTGATCACCCGCCTGCGGGCCGCGCGCTGGGATGCGCTGACTGTGCACCGGCTGGACTGCGACACGTCGGGTGTCATCATCTTTGCCCGAACCAAGCAGGCGCAGGGCTTCCTTGGACAGGAGTTCGAGAACCGTCGCGCCAAGAAAACCTACATCGCCCGGCTGAAGGGCAGTCTGGATCAGGACGACGGCACCGTTGACCTTCCCATTGGCAGCGACTGGGAGTATCGGCCGCGCCAGAAGGTGGACGCCGTGAAAGGTCGTCCCGCCGTAACCGACTGGCAGGTCCTAGACCGGACGGACAGCGAAACCCGCGTCCGCCTTTCGCCGCACACGGGGCGCAGCCACCAGTTGAGGGTTCATATGCTGTCGCTGGGCCACCCGATCCTTGGCGACCAGATCTACGCACCCGAGACGCTCCCCGATCATCCGCGCCTGATGCTGCATGCCGAAACGCTCTCGCTGCACCACCCCTTCTCTGGCGACTGGGTCAGCTTCATGGCCCCAGTCCCGTTCTGAATTCCGTTAACCGGACTTCAAGTTCCATGCTTAATGCTGGCCAGACCGAACCCGGGGGCCGGAATGCTGTCGATCGTCTTCACGCTGCGCTATGCCCTGATCACCTGGCCCGCGATCCTTTTGGTTGTCGTGGCGCTGCTGATGCTGGCCTTTCCGGCACAGGATTGGTGGCTTCTTCCTTTCGGAGCGCTCTGCCTCGCTTCGGTACTGCTTGGCGTCCATGACCTGCGCCAGAGCCGCCACGCGGTCCTGCGCAACTATCCGGTTGCGGCACACCTGCGTTTCCTGTTGGAGGCGATCCGGCCCGAGATGCGGCAGTATTTCTTCGAAGGCGACAAGGATGGTGCCCCTTTCCCGCGCGACAAGCGTGCCATCGTCTACCAGCGCGCCAAGCGCGAGCTGGACAAGCGACCATTCGGAACACAGTTCGACGTCTATCAGGAGCAGTACGAATGGCTGCACCACTCCATCGCGCCGAAGGACTGTGTTCCTCATGAAGGGTTGCGGACCACGATTGGAGAGGAAACGACCCTGCCCTATTCCGCCAGCCTTCTGAACATATCGGCCATGAGCTACGGTTCACTTTCCGCCAATGCGATCCGGTCGCTGAACAGGGGCGCCAAGGCGGGCGGGTTCTACCATGACACCGGCGAGGGCGGTGTCTCGCCCTATCATCGCGAGCATGGTGGGGATCTGGTCTGGGAGCTGGGTTCGGGCTACTTCGGCGCGCGGACGGCCGATGGGGGTTTTGACGCTGCGAAGTTCGCCGATGTGGCCTCGGACCCGCAGGTCCGGATGGTCGAGCTTAAGCTTTCTCAGGGCGCAAAGCCGGGACATGGCGGAGTGCTGCCCGCGGCAAAGGTGACCCAGGAGATCTCGCGCATCCGGGGCGTGCCGATGGGCCAGGATTGCCTTTCTCCGGCCAGCCACGCTGTCTTCTCTACCCCGACCGGCCTGCTGGAGTTCATCGCGCAAATGCGGGACTTGTCGGGCGGCAAGCCCGCCGGCTTCAAGCTCTGCATCGGTCACCCGTGGGAGTTCATGGCGATCTGCAAGGCGATGCTGGCGACCGGCATCACGCCGGATTTCATTGTCGTGGACGGAAAGGAGGGCGGCACGGGCGCTGCTCCGCTGGAGTTCATGGATTATGTCGGAATGCCGCTTCGGGACGGGCTGAGCCTTGTTCACAATGCTCTGGTTGGGATCGGGGTGCGGGACCGGGTGAAGATCGGCGCCAGCGGAAAGATCACATCAGCCTTCGACATGGCGCGGACGCTGGCCCTGGGGGCTGACTGGTGCAATGCTGCGCGCGGGTTCATGTTCGCGGTCGGCTGCATTCAGGCGCAGTCCTGCCACACCGGGGCCTGCCCCACGGGGGTCGCCACGCAGGACCCGCTCCGTCAGCGGGCCATCGTGGTGCCGGACAAGGCGGAACGGGTGGCAAGCTTCCACCGCAACACCCTGCATGCGCTGGCGGAACTGGTGGCCGCAGCGGGCCTGGCGCATCCATCCGAACTGCGACCGCATCACTTCCTGCGCCGCGCCTCGTCGGACAAGGTGATCTCGCTCGCCGAACAGTACGAACAACTGGCACCCGGTCAGCTGACTGCCGATCCGGCCTCCTCTCCGCGCTTTGCCGAAGCCTGGGCCTGGTCTTCGGCCGACAGCTTCCGGAGGGTGGGCTGAGTTGCAAGGTCAAGCGTTTGGCCGAGGGTATTCAGATTACGGAAGATATGCGTCGGGACGTCGGTGTGCGATCCGGCCGTTGCAACAGACCTACCCTTGGCCTATGCGCCAGCTTGGCGTTACGGCACCCGATTTGTAGGACGCTCCATCCCGCGCGGCACTCGAATTCGCCCGGAAGCAACCGGTACGGCGCTGCCTGCGACTCGGACCTGGTCTAAGCAGCCGTCCCGAAGCACGATGGTCAGGCTGATCTCGCTTGGGCGCCCCATCTCGACCCCCTGCCGAAGCGCCATCCGCGACTCTCCCTCTTGCAGAGCGGCGGAGTGCAAAAGCTGCGCCGCCAGGATCGCGCTGGCCGAACCGGTCGCCGGGTCTTCCAGGATGCCCGCGGTGGGCGAGAACATCCGCGCCTGGTAGTTGCAATCAAGGCCCGCCGTGTAGAGGTATATGCTGTCCACCCCAGCCGCCTTCATCTGCTCGGACCAGATGGGCTGGACCGGCCGGGCCCGTCCAAGAGCGTCTATCGAAGCGACTGGGGCGTAAAGAAAGCGCGGGCCGCCCTGCCATAGGCCGGGGCGGTGAGCGGCAAAGCCGATGTCGGCGGCGTCAAGGCCGAGTGCCGTGGCCAGACGCGCGGGGTCAAGCGCGGCGCCAATGTCGGCAGCATCGGTCACGGGGTGCGGAATGACCGGGGCAGTGAACTCGGCGCGCATTTCGAGCCCACGGCGCAAGACCTGAACTGGGACCAGCCCGGCCTCTTCCTCCAACATAAGTGTGGCTTCAAAATCACCGGGTCCGGCGGCGGCCGTGGCAAGGTGGATCGCGCAGCCGATTGTCGGGTGGCCCGCGAAAGGGATCTCGGCAGTGGGAAAGAAGATACGGACGCGCGCGGTGTGGGCCGGGTTCACCGGCCGTTGAACGAAGATGGTCTCGGACAGGTTGAACTCGCGCGCGAGAGTCAGCATCTGGGCGGGTGACAGGTCGTCGGCACCAGTAACAATGGCCAACGGGTTGCCCGCAAAGGCATGGTTGGTGAATACATCCCAAGTGTGGAAGGTCAGCACCTAGACCAGCATCCCGCCGTCACTGTCGTCGCCTGCCTCTTCCAGCAACCGGTCAAGGTCGGGAATCGAAACGTGGCGGTTCCCTTCAAGAGTGATCACCCCATCCTTCTTGAGCGCAGAAATCTGCCGGCTGACGGTCTCCAGGGTTAGGCCCAGGTAATCGGCCATCTCCTCACGGGTCAGCGGCAGGTCCACCGACAGCATCCCCGAGGTGCGGCGGACGTGCAGTGCTGCGTCGCGTCGGGCAATGATCGAGATGAGGGAAGCGATCTTTTCCCGTGCCGTCTTGCGGCCCAGCAGCAGCATCCATTCCCGCGCGGCATCAAGTTCGTCCAATGTCATCTCCAACAGACGCTGTGCAATGTGCGGTGTGGTGGACATCAGGTCCTCGAACGGCTTCTTGCGAAAGCAGCACATCACCAGGTCGGTGGTCGCGGTCACGTCGAAGGCGGCGGTGGATCGGCCGGGCCGGCCTACGAAATCAGATGGCAGCAGGAGTCCCACCATCTGGCGGCGACCATCCTCCATCGTCTGCGTCAGCGTGGCGATGCCAGTGACCACCGAGCCTACGAACTCCATCCGGTCGCCGGACCAGATGATGGTCTGTCCGGCTTGGAAGCTCCGGTAATACTTGATCTGTTCAAGCCGCCCAAGTTCGTCCGTTTCGCAGCGTGCGCAGACGGCCCGATGGCGAATCGGGCAATCGCCACACTGAACGTGAACGGAGTGATCGTGCATTGGCCTTCTCGTCTCTTGATCTGGGTCAAGGATCGCCCCTGACACTTTTTCTAAACTAACCGCATGACACATGACCCGCAACTCGCCCGACTCGGGCTATTCGACGCACGCGTGCCGCGCTACACGTCGTATCCCACGGCCCCGCACTTCGGTTCGGAGATCGGGCCGCCGGAATTCGCCCGGTGGATTGAGGCGATACCCGAGAGTAGCGCAGTTTCGCTCTACATACACGTGCCATTCTGCCGTCGGTTGTGCTGGTTCTGCGCCTGCCGGACGCAGGGCACCACCTCGGATGAGCCGGTCATCGCCTATGTCGAGACGCTGAAGTCCGAAATTGCGCTGCTGAGGGCCCATCTGCCGCGCGGGGTGCGGCTATCGCGGTTGCATTGGGGAGGAGGCACGCCGACGCTCTTGTCGGCCGACCTGATGCGTAATCTGGCGGACACGATCTTCGACGTGGTGCCCCTGGCCGAGGATGGGGAATTTTCGGTCGAGATCGACCCCAACGAGATCGACGACGCGCGGCTGGACGCGCTGACGGCCTCGGGGATGAATCGCGCCTCGATCGGGGTGCAGGACTTTGACCCGCTGATCCAGAAGGCCATCGGGCGCGAACAAAGCTATCAGCTGACCCGCGACGTGGCCGAGCGCATCCGCGCGAGGGGGGTGGCCAGCCTGAACGCCGACATCCTGTACGGGTTGCCGTTCCAGACAGGGCCGCGCATTTCCGCCTCGGTGCAGAAGCTGCTGACCCTGTCGCCGGACCGGGTCGCCTTGTACGGCTATGCCCATGTGCCGTGGATGAGTCGACGGCAGCAGATGATCCCGTCGGACGCCATGCCAACACCCCAGGAGCGGCTGTCACTGTTCGAGACGGCGCGGCAGCTGTTCCTGTGGGACGGCTATATGGAGGTCGGGATCGACCATTTCGCAAAGCCCGAAGACGGGATGGCCCGTGCTTTGCTGGCTGGCACTTTGCGGCGGAACTTCCAAGGTTATACCGACGATACGGCTCAGACGTTGATCGGGCTGGGCGCTTCGTCCATCAGCCGGTTCCCGCAGGGGTTCGCGCAGAATACTTCGGCCACTGCTGCGCATACCAAGGCAATTCGCGAGGGCCAGTTTTCGACCCATCGGGGGCATGCATTCGGTGGCGAGGATACACTGAGGGCGCGGATCATCGAGGCCCTGATGTGCGATTTCTTCGTTTCTCGCAATGAGCTTCTGCGGGATTACGATGTGACGCCCGCGCGGGTCGATGCCTTGTTCCAACGGGCGGGCGCGGAGTTCGGAGATATGGTGCGGATCAGCGAGGACGGGTTCTACATCCCCGACCGCGCGCGGCCGCTGACCCGCATGATTGCACGGGCATTCGATGCCTATGACAGCGAGAAGGCCAAGCATTCGTCGGCGGTGTAAGGCGCCCGGTCCCATAGCCTCAAAGGTTCTGGTGGTCAGGCTCGGGACAGCCGGGTCAGAAGCTCGACCTGCTTGGGCAGGCAAACCGAGCGGAGATCGTAGCGTTCACGTACCGTTCGTCGGGCCGCGTCGCGAAAACCGTCATAGGCCTCGGGGTGGGCTAGCGCGTCGGTCAAGGCTATCGACCAACCTTTCACGTCGAAGAAATCGACCAGCTTGCCGTTGATCCCATCCTGGATCAGCTCGGCCACCGGCGCGGTGTTCGAGCCGACCACCAGCGTCCCGGCGGCCATCGTCTCGACCATGGACCAGGACAGCACGAAGGGATAGGTCAGGTAGGCGTGGACGCGCGACACATGCAACAGGTCGACCAGGCGGTCATATGGCAACTTGCCGACGAAATGCACTCGGGACATGTCCAGCCGGTCCCGAACTTCAGCCAGGATCAGGTCTTTCCAGCTGCCTCCCTCCTTTGGCGCACTGCCGTAGCTGACGCCAGCCTCTCCGACGATCACCACCTGCGCGTCGGGGCGGGCGACCAGCACGTCCGGCAGGGCGCGCAGGAAGATGTGGTAGCCGCGATAGGGTTCGAGGTTGCGGTTGACGAAGGTCACGACCTCGTCCCCCCGAGCCACAACCCGGCCATCGGGCAGGGTGAAGCGCGCTTGCGGATTGGGTGTCAGCCGGTCGCAGTCCACGCCGTCGAAAATCACCTCCAGCCGATTGCGCAGGATCGGGGGATGCGTGCTGGCTTGCCAATCGGTCGGCGACACGCCCCCGTCGGCATGGACCAGCGCCTGCGCCAGATAGGCGGCGCGGGACTGCGCGATCATCACCTGATCGAAGCCCTGCACCTGGTGTTCGGCGTCAAAGCCGACATCCGCCCCGATCCCGCGAAAATAGAATTCAGCGTAGACCAGAAGCTTCGCCTCGGGCCAGACCTCCTTTAGAAAGAGGGTCTCACCCCATCCGGAGTGGCCATAGATCACGTCCGGGATATAGCCTTCGGCCCGCATCCGGCGCGCGTGGCGGGCCACGGAAACGCCGCGGTCGCTCATCTGGGTAAAGTTGCGGCCCAGGCGGGTGGCCTTGGGGTTAGTTTCCTGCGGCTTGTGGATATAGCGAAGGATTGGGACCGACGAAGTTTTGGTGTTGGTGACGTCGGTCAGGGCGCGGACGTCGTGACCCCGGCGCTGCATCTCGGGTGCGAGGTGCAGGAACTGGCCGGGAAAGTTCTGATGGACGAAAAAAAGCTTCACATCCCGGGTCCGAAGGCAGCTGCCATCAGAGCTTTGGTATAATCGGATTGCGGATCGGTAAATACGGTCTCGCAGCTACCGGATTCGACGACGTCTCCAGCCTGCATGACCATAACCTGATGCGCCATGGCGCGGATCACCCGCAGGTCGTGGCTGATGAAGATGTAGGCAAGGCCCCACTTCCGCTGAAGCTCGCGCAGAAGCTGGACGATCTGGACCTGCACCGTCATGTCCAAGGCGCTGGTCGGTTCGTCCAGCACTACCAGAAGGGGCCGCAGGATCATTGCGCGGGCAATGGCGATGCGCTGGCGCTGCCCACCGCTGAACTCATGCGGATAGCGGGCCATGGTTGTTGGGTCGAGACCGACCTCGCGCATGATCTCGGCCACCATCTCGGTCCGGTTGCGGCCGGGTTCTACGCCGTGGACGCCCAGGCCTTCGGCGATGATCTGTTCCACCGTCATCCGGGGCGAGAGACTGCCGTAGGGGTCCTGGAACACCACCTGCATGTTGCGACGGATGACGCGAATCGCCTTGCGGCCCTTCGTATTTGCGAAGTCAGAGCATGCAGCGTCGATCAACTCGTCCCAGCCTTTCGGCCCCGCGTCCGCGCTGCGGCGGGACTGCGCGCCGTCCCAGTTTTCGTCCAGTCGGCTGATGTCGCGGCCCAGGAACACGACTTTCCCTTGCGAGCCGATCAACCGCAGGATCGCCAGCGCCAGCGTGGTCTTGCCGGACCCGCTTTCGCCGACGATGCCCAGGGTTTCCCCGGCGCGGACGGACAGGTTGGCATCGTTCACGGCCTTCACGTGGCCCACGGTGCGGCGCAAAAGGCCCTTCTGGATCGGGAACCAGACGCGCAGGTTCTCTGTCCGCACGATTTCCTGCGACCCGGCGGGGACGGGATCGGGGCCGCCCTTCTGTTCGGCGGCGAGAAGCTTTTGCGTATAGGGGTGCTGCGGGTTGGCGAAAATCTCGGCCGTCGGACCCTGTTCGACGATCTCACCACCCTGCATGACGCAGACACGGTCGGCGATGCGGCGGACGATGCCAAGGTCGTGGGTGATGAAAAGAAGGCTCAGACCCTCGGCCTTCTTGAGGTCGGCCAAGAGGTCGAGGATCTGCGCCTGGATGGTGACGTCCAGCGCGGTGGTGGGTTCGTCGGCCACCAAAAGCTCCGGCCCGTTGGCAAGCGCCATAGCGATCATCACCCGCTGGCGTTGGCCACCGGACAGCTGATGCGGATAGGCCCCCAGGCGGCTTTCGACGTCGCGGATGCCGACCTTGCCCAGCAGTTCGATGATCCGGGCGCGGGCTGCGGCTCCGCTCAGCCCCTGGTGCAGGGCAAGGCTTTCAGCGAGCTGCTTTTCGATGGTGTGGAGCGGGTTGAGGCTGGTCATCGGCTCCTGGAAGATGAAGCTGATGTCGTTGCCGCGAATGTGGCGCAGGGCGGATTCAGTTGCTCCGACCATTTGCTTGCCGGCATAGGTGACCGAGCCGGACACCTCGGCATTGTCTGAGAGCAGACCGACTGTCGACAGCGCCGTGACGGACTTGCCGGACCCGCTTTCACCGACCAGCGCTACGGTTTCGCCCTTTTCGACAAAGAAGGAGACACCCTTGACGGCCTGGATGATGCGGCCGTCCTGGCGGAAGCTGACGGACAGGTCCTTGACCTGAAGGACACTCATCTGAAGGTCTTTCGGGGGTCAAAGGCATCGCGGACGCCTTCGAAGATGAAGACCAGAAGCGACAGCATGATGGCGAAGGTGAAGAAGGCGGTGAAGGCGAGGAACGGTGCCTGCAGGTTCTGCTGCGCCTGCCGGGTCAGCTGGCCAAGGGACGGCAGGTCCGAGGGCAGGCCGAAACCCAGGTAGTCCAGCGTGGCAAGGCCCGCGATGGTGCCGGTGATGGCGAAGGGCAGCATGGTCAACGTGGCAACCATCGCGTTCGGCAAGACATGGCGCATCATGATCTGCGGGTCGGACACGCCCAGCGCTTTGGCAGCGCGGACGTATTCGAAGTTCCGGGCGCGCAGGAACTCGGCCCTTACCACTCCTACAAGGCCGGTCCAGCCAAACAGGACCATGAGGCCGACGAGTAACCAGAAACTCTTGGCCCAGATCGCGGTGATGATGATGATGACATACAGCGTCGGGACTGAGGACCAAAGCTCGATGAAGCGCTGGAAGAGAAGGTCGGTTAGTCCGCCGAAATAGCCCTGCACCGCCCCGGCGGCGATACCGATGACCGAGGTCAGCGCCACGACGATCAGCGCAAAGGTGACGGAAAGGCGGAAGCCGTAGATCACCCGGGCCAGCACGTCGCGGCTGGTGTCGTCAGTGCCAAGCCAGTTCTGCGCGGAAGGTGGGCCGGGGGCCACGCCGCCCGTATCGACGATGGTATTGTACTTGTACGGGATGACAGGCCAAACCATCCAGCCCTGCTGCTGTACGGGTTCGCCCAAAGCTGTACCTTGGGTTTCAACTTCGGCCTTGATGCCGCGGGGGTCATCCCAACAATCCAACGAGCCGCCAGAGACGATCAGGCACTGCACTTCGGGCGTGGTGTAGTTCGCTTCAGTGCGCAGGTCGCCGCCGAAGGCCACCTCGGGGTAGAACTTGAAGACCGGGGTGTAATAGCTGCCCTGGTACTGCACCAGGATCGGGCGGTCGTTGGCGATCAGCTCGGCGAACAGCGACAGGCCGTAAAGGACCAGGAAGATCCACAGCGACCAGTAGGCGCGGCGGTTGGACGTGAAGTTGCGCCAGCGGCGCTGGTTCAGGGGCGAAAGGGCCATCAGTCGCGCCTGTCAAAGTCGATGCGGGGGTCGACCAGCACGTACATCAGGTCCGACAGGATGCCGACGACAAGGCCGATCAGCCCGAAGGCAAAAAGCGTGCCGAAGATCACCGGGTAGTCGCGTTCGACGGCGGACTTGAAGCCAAGCTGGCCCAGACCGTCGAGCGAGAAGATCACCTCGATGATCAGGCTCGACCCGAAGAACACGCCCAGGAACAGGCTGGGGAAGCCCGCGATCACGATCAGCATGGCGTTGCGGAAGACGTGCCCGTAAAGCACCCGCGCCTCGGACAGGCCCTTGGCGCGGGCGGTCAGGACGTACTGCTTCTTGATCTCGTCCAGGAAGCTGTTCTTCGTCAGCAGGGTCAGCACGGCGAAAGACGATATCAACTGCGCCGTGACCGGCAGGGTGATGTGCCACAGGTAGTCGACGATCTTACCCCAGAGGCTCAGCTCTTCGAAGTTGTCGCTGGTCAGGCCGCGCAGCGGGAACCACTGGAAGTAGCTGCCGCCCGCGAACATGACCATCAGAAGGATCGCGAACAGGAAGCCGGGGATGGCGTAGGCGGCGATGATGATGCCAGAGGTCCAGGTATCGAAGCGCGACCCGTCGCGGACAGCCTTGCGGATGCCCAGCGGGATCGAGATCAGGTAGGCGATAAGGGTCGACCAGAGGCCGAGGGTGATCGACACCGGCATCTTTTCCAGGATCAGGTCGACGACAGAGATCGACCGGAAATAGCTCTCGCCAAAGTCGAAGGTCAGGTAGTTCCCCATCATCATGAAGAACCGTTCGGTGGCCGGGATCGCCTCTTTCCGGCATTCCGGCGCTGTGATCGACGGCTCGCCGGTGAAGCCTTCGTCGCAGACGATGCGGGCGAAGCCGAACTGGACTTCCAGCTTGGCCAGGAACTCCGGCGGCAGGCCGCGGGCGCCCTGATAGCCCGAGTCTTCCTCTTGTACGCCCCCGCCTTCGGTGCCCGAGATGTTCTGGATCGAGTCGCCCTCGCCCTCCAGCCGGGCCAGGACCTGTTCGACCGGACCGCCGGGGACGAATTGCGTCAGCGCGAAGTTGATCAGCATGACCCCGAACAAAGTCGGGATCACCAGCAGCAAGCGGCGAAGGATGTAGGCGCCCAAAGTCCCCGACCGTTCCCTGTTAGTTCAACGCGCCACTGGCTTTCAGTGCCTCGGCCTTTTCGGGGTTGTACCACCAGAAGGCAAGCTCGCCTACCGCATAAGGCGGAAGTGTCTCGGGCCGTTCGTACATGTTGTAATACGCGACCCAGTTGTCCTTCTTGTAGTAGCGCGGGACGATCACGTATTCGGACCGCAGCACCCGGTCCAGCGCCTTGATGACATTGGTCAGATCCTGGCGGCTTGCCGCGGATTCAACCAAATCCAGCATTTTGTCCACTGCCGGGTTGGCATAGCCCATCCGGTTGCGACTCGAGTTGTCCTTGGCGACCGAGGCCCAGGCTTGTTTCAGGACGCCACCCGGCTCTGGCCCGCCATTCACGACAGTCGTCGGCAGCGCGTCGAAATCGAAGTTCGGCGGGCTTGCGCGTTCTTGCAGTTGCGGGTCGTCGATGATGTCGAAGCTGGCATCCACGCCCAGCGCACGCAAGTTTTCGACATAGGCGTTCATCACCGGCAAAAGGTCGGTGCGGGAATGGACCATCTCCATCCGCAGGGTTTCGCCCTTGTCGTTGCGACGGATGCCATCATCGCCCGCAACCCAGCCCGCCTCGTCCAGAAGCTGTGACGCGCGGCGGAGGTTCTTGCGGTCCAAAGCATTGTCCGCCGAGGAGACGGACCCCGCCGGCACTTCGGCGGTCAGAATGCTGGCGGGCAGCAGGCCTTCGTCCACCAGGGGCTGAAGGATTGCCACCTCTTCCGGCGTGGGCGCGCCGACGGCGGCCATGTCCGAGTTTTCCCAGATCGAGTTCACTCGGGCGAAAAGATCGTAGAACAGCGACTTGTTCGACCATTCAAAGTTGAACATCAGGCCCAGCGCCTCACGCACACGGGGGTCCTGGAACTGCGCGCGGCGGAGGTTGAAGATGATCGACTGGCCGCCAGCGATATTGCCCGAGGGCAGGACTTCCTTGACCACGCCGCCCGACTGTACGGCGGGGAATTCGTATTCAAGCGCCCAGCGCTTTGGCAGGCTTTCGTTGCGGAAGGTGTATACTCCGCCCTTGAACGCCTCGAAGGCGGCGTTGTCGTCGGCGAAGTATTCGATGCGGATGCGGTCGAAATTGTTCTGGCCGACGTTCAGCGGATGCTTTTCGCCCCAGTAATCCATGTCCCGCGCGTAGATGACCTGCTGACCCGGCTTGAAGCTTTCCAGCACGTAGGGGCCGGTTCCAAGGAACGGCTCCAGGCTGGATTTCTCAAGATCGCGCTTGTTCTCTTCGTAGTCCTTCTTTGAAAAAATAGTCAGGCTTCCCGCCTGTCCCGGCATGTCCCGGAAGGGCGTGCCGGGGGTGAAGGTGAACTTGATGCGGTAGGGGTCCAACACCTCCACTGACTGGAACTTGGCGTTGGCGACGCTGCGGTACTCCGGGATGCCCTTGTCGCGGAAAAGCTCGTAGCTGAAGAGCACGTCTTCGGCGGTCATCGGCGAGCCGTCCGAGAACTTGACGTCCTTGCGAAGGTTGAAGATCACCCAGGACCGATCCTCGGGGTATTCCATCGTTTCGCACAAAAGGCAGTAGGCGGCGCTGATGTCGTCGGCGGTGCCGGTCAGGATGGATTCGTAGAAGATCGAGGCCAGCGCGGCCGAGTTGCCGGCGATGGCATAGGGGTTGAAGCTGTCGAAGCTGCCCGGTGCCCACTGGCTCATCTCGCCGCCCTTCGGGGCGTTCGGGTTGACGTAAGGCAGATGGGTGAAGTCGGCCGGCAAGGCGAGGTCGCCGAAGGTGGATATCCCGTGGGAAGTGATCACGGTTTCAGCGCGGACCGGCAGGGCCAACGCGCCAAGTGCCGCGATCAGTGCCCCGGTGGCGACCCACGAGCCTACGTTGACCCGCGCCGCTTTGGCCTGTGCCGTCCCCCGCTTGCCCGTCCGCATCCGCCAATCTCCCCTGCTTGCCGTCTGGATTATTCATTTATCCTATTTCGCGCTTTGTCGAGGCAACAAGCCGCGATTGCCTGCGCGTTTGCGTGAGCAAAATGCAAAAGCCGCCCGGGTGGGGCGGCTTCGCGTGTTTAGGCAGCATCCGACGCTCAGGGATTAGCGGCGAGGTAGGCGATGACGTTGGCGCGGTCTTCAGACTTCGGCAGGCCAGCGAAGGCCATCTTGGTGCCCGGGATCGCCTGCTTGGGGTTTTCCAGAAACGCGTACAGAGCTTCGGGCGACCACGGCTCGCCAGATTTGGCGGCCATCGCTTCGGAATAGGCATAGCCTTCTGCCGCGGCATGCATCCGTCCGACGACGCCGTTCAGGTGCGGTCCGACGCCATCAGACCCGTCCAGCTTGTGGCAGGAGCCGCATTTCTTGAACACAGCCTCACCCGCCGCCGCATCGCCCGCTGCAACCAGAGCCGCGACATCGACCGGCTCGCCGTCGCCTTCTGCCGGGGCGGCCTCTTCTTCACCGGTGGCGATGGTGTAGGCTTGGGTCAGTTCGCCCTCGGCATGTTCGCCGCCGTGCTCCTTGGCGCCCACAGTATAAAGACCGTCGCCCGCCCAGTTCACCAGCATCAGGACCAGAAGCGAGCCGCAGACCGCGCCTACCGTCTTGGTCATCGTCATCGTGTCGAACATGGTTCACCTATCTGGGGTCTCGAGTTGGGCGGTATGTATCCGCTTCCACCGCCCGGTTTCAAGGTGTAGACGCGCGGCGAAACGCCCCGTGGGGCAGGTTTTCGACAGAGGATGGGGTCAGATGGCCGTTCGCATTGCGTTTCAGGGGGAACTTGGCGCTTATTCGCACCAGGCCTGCCAGCAGTCGCGCCCGGATTTCGAGGCGGTCCCCAGC
Source organism: Paracoccaceae bacterium (assembly GCA_031412255.1). Lineage (GTDB taxonomy): Bacteria > Pseudomonadota > Alphaproteobacteria > Rhodobacterales > Rhodobacteraceae > Tabrizicola. The sequence continues at coordinate 26,203 of JANOCQ010000291.1, forward strand.
ACCACCTTCGAGGAAGTCGTCGACAAGGTCGCCAAGGGCGAGGTCGACCTTGGCATGCTTGCGGTCGAGAACTCGACCTATGGCCGCGTCGCGGATGTCCACTCGCTGCTGCCGCGGGCAGGGCTGCACATCGTGGACGAGGCCTTTGTCCGGGTGCATGTGAACCTTTTGGGTGTACCGGGAGCCGTGTTGTCGGACGTCAGGGAAGCCCACGGCCACGTGGTGATCCTGCCGCAATGTTCGATCTTCCTGAAGGCGCACGGCATCCTGGGCAAGGTCTCAAGCGACAATGCCCGTGCCGCGCGCGAAGTGGCCGAGGAGCGGGACAGGTCCAGAGCAGCTCTGGCCAGCGAGTTGGCGGCGTCGATCTACGGACTGGAGGTGTTGGCCCGGCATATCGAGGACCAGGCCAACAACACCACCCGCTTCCTAGTCATGGCGCGCGAGCCTGACCATTCCCGGCGTGGCCAGGGCAAGATGATCACCACCTTCACCTTCCGGGTCCGCAACATTCCGGCTGCGCTTTACAAGGCGATGGGCGGGTTCGCGACCAACGGGGTGAACATGACCAAGCTGGAAAGCTACATGGTTGGCGGCACATTCACCGCGACGGAGTTCTACGCCGACATCGAGGGCCATCCCGAGGACCCGAATGTGGCATTGGCGCTGGAAGAACTGCGCTACTTCACCTCTGAAGTGCGCATCCTGGGCGTCTATCCAGCCGACCGCGAGCGCGGTTAAGCGCCGAACCGGACCTAGGCCTGCACCTGGCTGCGTTCGTAGCGGTCCTTGATCCTTGTGCTCATCTGACCAAGACGTTTTTCGAACTTGGCCTGCACCCGGCCCTTCGCCAAACGCATCGTGTTGATGAAGAGCCGTGCTGCCAGCGTCTTCGGCTTGATCTCGACGTCTACCCGCAACCGGCTGCGGCGTGGTGAAAGCACCATCACCTCAAGCCGCGCACTGCCCTCGATCGAGGGACTGTCGATCGACATCACCAGCCGCTGGTTCTCGGCAATATCTTCGATACGGATCAGCATCTTGCGTGCCTTGCCGCGGAAGTGGCCTCGTATCCGCCAGGCTGCGCCCAGACCCGATGCCGGGCTGCCTTCGGGACGCTCCACCTCGGCCCCGTTGCGCACCGCTTCACGTTCCCAGGATGGGTGATCCACGAGGGTTGCGTAGACGAAAGCGGCTGGCACTTCCAGATCAGTCTTGGCCGTCAGTTTCATCGACGCTCCGCAATCAGCACATCACACGCGAGATCAGTAAGATCGGTTCAATCAAGCCGATCCGCAAGCCAGTTGCGCAAAATGAAGTTCGCAATTGATCCGTGCCGCGCCGGGCGGATAAGCGGGTGCAGGTCGGCGAAGGACTGGACCAGTTCCTCTCGTGTGACCCAGAGCGCCTGTTCCAGTTCTTCGGGATCGATCTGGATGTCGCGACCCAGTGCCTCAGTGCGGGCGCCGATCATCAGCGACGCGGGGAACGGCCAGGGTTGGCTGGCCAGATATGAAACCGCGCCGCAGCGGACGCCGGTTTCCTCGTGCACTTCGCGGCGAACGGCGGCTTCAATCGTCTCGCCGGGTTCCACGAAACCGGCAAGCAACGAGAACATCCCCTCGGGCCAGGCAGAGCTGCGGCCAAGCAGCACGGAATTGCCGTGGGTGACCAGCATGATGACCACCGGATCGGTGCGTGGGAAATGCTGTGCGCCGCAGGCCGGGCAGGACCGTTGCCACCCGCCTACCGCGACGTCGGACCGCGCGCCACAAGCCGAGCAGAACCCGTGGCTGCGGTGCCATTGCAGGACGGCCTTGGCGGTTGCCACAAGTTCAGCCTCGCGCGGGGTGAGGTCAGTCATGACCCCACGAAGTTCGACAAAGCCTTCGCTACCGGTCAGCGCCGGATGGCGCTGTACGGTTGCATCGAAGAACCCGGCCTCGGGTGCATCCGCCCCCGCTTCGGGTGACCAGTCGGACAGGTCGGCGGCAAAACGCGGAGTGTCATCGTCCACACCAAGAAAGACCGGAGTTTCCGCAAACGCCAGCACAGGATGCCCTGGCTGAACCCAGGCCGGCCGCCTGCCATCCATCAGCGGCTTGCCGCGCCAGAGCGGCAGCACAGTTCCCCGCGATAACGCTTCGGCCAATCCCGCGCCATCACGTCGCAGGTTGGCACGCCGATCCAGGCCCGATCCGCCAAATGTCACCATCTCTGCTATCTTCATCGAAAGGTGGGCCTTCATTGCTGGATTATTCTGTCCGCGACCCTCAACCGCATTGGGCGAAAGATCAATTCCCGATGGCGCGCGGATCAACAACCTGCGCGTGAATAACGACAATTTGCCATAACATTGACACAACCAAAACGGTAGAACGATCACGTTAACCAGCGGGTCCGGGTTGTGGATGCAGGTTCAGTGATTTGCAGGTTTCAGGATTTCGATCAGTCACCGGAAGATTAATGTACCAGGTCCCCGCCGCGTCAGGTGCCATATCGCAAGAGCCGCAGGACTGCGATGGCGATTTCACTTCCCCTCTATGCGCTATTGCCAATCAGGCCATCTCTTCGCTCCCGGTCGCACGGGTTCGACTGATCGCGACCAGCGATCTTCATGCCAGCCTGATGCCCTATGACTACTGCGCCAACCGGCCCAATGCCAACATGGGTCTTGGGGCCATCGCACAGCAGATCGCCGAGGCACGGGGCGAAGCGCGCAACTGCCTGCTGTTCGACAACGGCGATTTTCTGCAAGGCAGTCCGCTGGCGGATTTTGCCGCGACCGCCCGCCGCCGCCGCGCGCATCCCGTCATCACCGCTTTCAACACGCTGGGCTACGATGCGGCGACGTTGGGGAACCATGAGTTCGACTACGGGCTTGGTTTTCTGTCCGAGGTGATTCAGGATGCGCAGTTCCCAATCGTCTCGGCCAACATCGCCACGCGGCTGGGCACCAGCCCCGCGCGTGACGAGACGCTCGTGCCGCCTTTCACCATCCTGAGGCGACAGATCTTCGACCAGGACGGTCATGCGCATGTGTTGCGCGTGGGCGTGATCGGTTTCGCACCGCTGCAGATCGCCGAATGGGACAGCGGCAGGCTGGGTGGCCATATCCATACCCGCGACATACTGGCTGCAGCCCGCGCGTGGCTGCCCCGGCTTCGCGCGCAGGGCGCCGACATCATCGTTGCACTGGCCCATACCGGCATCGGCTCGCTTGACCCGGGCGACGGCAACGAGAACGCCGCGACCGCGTTGGCCGCGCTGCCCGAAATCGACGCGGTCGTCGCGGGGCACAGCCACCAGGTGTTTCCGGGACCAAGCTTTCCGGCTTCTTCCGACGTTGATCCGGTGCGCGGCCGTCTGGCCGGAAAGCCCGCCGTGATGCCCGGCCATTCCGCGAACCATGTCGGGATCATCGACTTGCAACTGCAACGCTGCAGGCTGGGGTCGCGCCGCTGGCAGGTCGTGGATTCCACGGCCCGGATCGGTCATCGCAGCGTTGATGTGGCGGCAGCGCCAGCGCTGCATCAGGCCCTGGCAAGGGACCACCGTGCGACCTTGGCATGGTCGCGCCGGCAACTTGGCGAGGCGGCGGTTCCGCTGCACACCCACTTTGCAACCGCCGCCCCGTCAGCCGCCCTGACCCTGATCGCCGAAGCCAAGGCCGATCATGTCCGCAAGGCTTTGGCTGGAACGAGTTGGGCGGAGCTGCCGCTTCTGGCGGCGGCCACCCCGTTCCGAGCCGGCGGGCGTGGCGGGCCGTCGAACTTTACCGAGATTCCCGTCGGTTCGTTGCGGATGCGCAACCTGTCTGACCTCTACCCATTTCCCAACACCATCGTCGCACTGCTGCTGACGGGGTCGGAAGTGGCCGACTGGCTGGAACGATCTGCCGCGATCTTTCGCCAGGTCGTTCCGGGCTCGCTTGATGCGCCGCTGCACGACGACAATGTTCCCTCTTTCCTGTACGAGGTGATTCCGCAGCTGTCCTACGCGATCGACCTGTCGCAACCGGCCCGCTTCGACGGTCAGGGAAAGCTGGTTCAGCCCGATGCGCGCCGGATCACCGGCCTGTGCTACGCCGATCGGCCTGTGGACCCGCACGCGGAATTCCTCCTGGTGACCAACAGCCATCGCGCCGGGCGGGCGCGACTGCACAACCCGGCAACGGACCTGCAGGTTGCGTTTACCGATGGCGCGCGGGTGCAATCGATCATCGCTGCACATGTCCAGGCGCGGCACCGCGTTGGAGAAGTCCCGGTCCGGAATTGGCACTTCCTGCCGATGCCGGGCACCAGTGTCAGCATCATGACCGGAGACGGGGCAACACCGCACCTGTCGGACTTGGCCGCCTACCGCCCGCAGCGGCTGACCCGCGACACCGAAGGCTTTACCCACTACCGGCTGCACCTCTGATCGGGTATGCCTCCGGCCGGAGGCCCTTATGTACGACGCCATTCTCTTCGACCTCGACGGCACGCTGATCGACACCGAAAGCATCGCCCTTGTCACTGGCTTGGCGGCCTTTGCCGCACATGGGCACGAGGTGGATCAAAGCTTCATGCACGGACTGGTCGGTAAGGACGAGCCCACTGCCGCGCAGATCATCCGCGCGGCCCTGCCAGGTGTGGACCTGGATGCCGTCAACCTGCACTGGCGCAAGGGGTTCGACGAAGGCGTGGATAACGGTCTTGCCCTGAAGCCGGGCGCGCTGGACCTCTTGCCCGCATTGTCCGCGCCCCTGGCTATCGTTACTTCCACGGGCCGCATCGGCGCACATCGAAAGCTGAGTCTGGCCGGGATCGCGGAAGCGTTCGCACATGTTGTAACGCTGGACGATGTCCGCGCGCCGAAGCCCGATCCCGAGCCCTACCTGCTCGCGGCCTCTCTGTTCGGGGTCAGCCCCGCGCGCTGTCTGGTATTCGAAGACAGCGAGACCGGGGCCGAAGCCGCCCACCGTGCGGGTTGCACCGTCGTGCAGGTGCCCGACGTGGTGCCAAGCCAGGGCCGCTGGGCACATCACCTGGCACCCGACCTGATCACCGGAGCGCGCATGGCGGGACTGCTTTAGCGCTGCTCCGGAAAAGCGTCAGGCCTTCCTCGCCCGCACTTCACACAGGCATGAAACTGGCTCGCCGTGGTTGCGTTCGATCTGGGCGTCCGGGGCCAGCTTGTCCATCGCCTTGGCCAGATCAAGGTCAAGCTGACTGATCCCGTCGCAGTCATGCGTGGTCAAGGTCACGTCGACTACGTTGTAGACATTCTTCCATTCGGGATGGTGGTTCAGCTTTTCCGCAACCAAGGCCGCGCGGGACATGAATCCCCAGGCTTCCGAAAAGTTGCGGAACTTCCAGACCTTGCGGATGGCATCCTTCGCGGGAACGGCCGCCCACCCGGTTTCAGCCAAGGGCGGCAGATGCGTCTTGCGGTCTGCTTCGGGCAAGATGGGGGTCATGAGCTCTTCTCCGGTATCAGGGCGTTGTCCTTGGCATTGGCAGCCAGCAGCGCGGGGCGGTCTTTCAGGCGGGACCAATAGGCCGCAAGAACATCATCCGCAGGGATCGTGCCAAACTGCATCCCCCAACCGACCTGACTCCCGAGATAGACATCCGCCGCCGTGAAGCGTCCGTCCGCGATATAGTCGCTCACCTCGAGATGCCCGGTCAGCGCCCGCAGCACGTCATCCAGATCGCCGTACCCGGCGCGCCGCTTGTCCTGCGGGCCCTGCGTCAGCCAGCCGAACGAGGCGTTGACCACTGCCTGCTCCAGCGGCCCGGCGGCAAAGAACATCCAGCGGAAGTAGGCAGCCTTGTCCTCGGCCATCAAGCCAGCATCCGGGAAAGTCATCGCCAGATAGGTGCAGATCGCCGCATTCTCGGTCACGACCTTGCCGCCGTGCACCAGCGCAGGGACTTTTCCCATCGGGTTTATGGCAAGATACTCGGGGGCCTTCATTGTGGTGCCGTAGTCCAGCACCACCGTACCATAGCGCTCGCCGGTTTCCTCCAGCATCCAGCGCGCGATCCGACCGCGCGACTGCGGGTTTGTGTAGAAGGTCAGCAAGGGTGGGTCCTCCGTCTGGGATCGACCGGTGGCCCAGCCTACTCCCGCCCTTCGTGCTTGCGGAAGGGGCCGTAAGAGGTGAGCACCTCGATCTCCTCGCCCACGGCGCGGCGTTCGGCCTGCAGATACCGGTCAACCGCCGTTCGGAACGAAGGTTCCGCAATCCAGTGCAGGGAGTGGACCTCTACCGGCAGGTAGCCGCGGGCCAGTTTGTGTTCGCCCTGTGCGCCTGCTTCCACCCTTTGCAGCCCGTGGGTGATGGCCCAGTCGATCGCCTGGTAATAGCACAGCTCGAAATGGAGGCAGGGATGGTCCTCGGTGCAGCCCCAGTAGCGGCCATACAGCGTCTCGCGACCGATGAAGTTCAGTGCCCCCGCCACGGGCCGGTCGCCGTGGAAGGCAAGGACCAAAAGTATGTCGTTCCGCATCGTCTCGTGGAATTTGGTGAAGGCTTTGCGCGTCAGGTACGGCGTGCCCCATTTGCGGCTGCCGGTGTCCTGGTAGAACTGCCAAAACGCATCCCAATGCTGCGGCATTATATCGTCGCCTGTCAGCGCACGGATCGTCAGACCCGAAGCGCGGGCCGTCTCGCGTTCCTTGCGGATCATCTTGCGCTTGCGGCTGGCGAGGTCGCCAAGAAAGCCGTCAAAGCTGTCGTAGCCACGGTTTTCCCAGTGGAACTGCTGGGTAACGCGGTGGAGCGTTCCTTCGACGCCTGCCAAAGCCTCGGCTTCCTCGGCGGTGCAGAAGGTCGCGTGCAGACTGGAAAGCTTGTTCTGCGCCGTGAGCGCGATGGCCCCTTGCCACAGCACCTCGCGGTAAGCCGCGTCCCCCAGAAACCTGCGCCCGGTGGCCGGCGTGAACGGTACTGCGATCTGCAGCTTGGGGTAGTAGCGCCCCCCGGCCCGCTCCAGTGCGTCTGCCCAGCCGTGGTCGAAGATATATTCGCCCTGACTGTGGGATTTCACGTAAAGCGGCGTCGCGGCAAGAAGCTTGCCTTCGGCCTTCAGGGCAAGGGGCCGGGTCTGCCAGCCGGTGCCTGCTCCCGTGGACCGAGAGTCCTCCAGAGCCGCCAGAAAACGGTGGGTGGTGAAGGGGTCAAGCGGACGTCCATCGGCCTGTTCGGGCGCGGCCACCGCGTCCCAATCGGTGGCCGCGATCTCGGACAGGGTCTCATGCAGGGTAAGATCAGCCATTCGCGCCCCCTCGGGTCGGGAAGGAAGGTGGCGGGCGGGACGGGAAGGTCAAGCCGGAAGCGCGGCCCTGTAGCCCTCGAAGGTCACATTGTCGGCAATTCTGCGGGCCTTGGCTTCGTCCAAGGCAGAGCGGATCGTCCAGCACAGGATCTTCGCGCCTTGGGCTTTCAGTTCGGCCACCCGGTCGCGGCCCATGTCACGCCCTTCGTGGCTGATGAAGCTGGACCCTGTTGCGTCATAGTCCGGGATCAGGCGAAGCCGGTCGCACACGTCCGCGGGCACCGGGGCCCAGTCGTCTGGGTCGTAGGCAGAGGTGGTAAGCCCTCGCGGCAGGTGCGGGGCAAGGCGGGCCATGTGGGCAATCGAGTGGGGGTTGAAGGACATCACGGCGACGTCGCCCTTGTAATCCTTGAGCACCTCCGCCGTGGCGGCCTCCAGCTTGCCGTCGGTGGGGGCCATTTCCAGCGTCTGATCCTTGATCTCGATCAGGAGCGGGACCTTGCCGTCGATCAGTTCCAGGACCTTTGCCAGTGTGGGGATGGTATCGGTCGACCCTTTCAGTTCGATGCGGCCCAGCTCTGCCGCCGTGCGGGCGTTGAGGGGACCGGTCGTATCGGTCAGGCGGTCCAGCTCTTCGTCGTGGAACACCATCGCGATGCCGTCGGACGACAGCTGAAGGTCCACTTCGATCCCATAGCCTGCCTCGACTGCCGCTTTTATCGCGGCAGGCGAATTTTCAATCCGCCCTGCGGCACGGTCGTGCAGAGCCCGATGCGTGAGCGGCAGGCTCAGGAAGGTTTCAGGTAGCGGAACGCGGGGCATTTCAGGCGATCATTTCAAAGCGAAGATCGCCTCGATCTCGACCGCAACCCCCAGCGGCAGCGACGCGGCAGAGACGGCGGAACGCGCGTGGCGCCCGGAGTCGCCAAGGACGGCCACAAGGAAGTCCGAGGCGCCGTTGATGACCTTGGGCTGGTCAGTGAAATCGGGGGTGGAGTTCACGAAGCCCACCAGTTTCACCACGCGGTCCAACCGGTCCCAGTCGCCGCCGACGGCCTTCTTCAGCTGGGCCAGCAACGAGACCGCGCAGCGTTTCGCGGCCTCGGCACCCTGTTCGAAGCTCAGGTCTTCGCCCAGCCGGCCCTTGATCAGGCCCTGCTCGTTCTGGCTGATCTGGCCCGAAACGTGGACCAGGTTACCCACTTGGACGAAAGGCACGTAGTTCGCCGCCGGGGCGGGGGCGTCGGGGAGGGTCACGCCAAGCTCGGCGAGGCGCTGGTCGATCGGGTGCATGGGGGTCTCCGGACAGGGTCGGATGGAGCCTAGCGCGAGGGAGAAGGCCAAGCAAGTGCGCGGGTGTCCACGGTGGACAATCCGCGCATATGCAGAAAAATCAGTGGCTTGATTGCGGGCGTTTAACAATTCTTAACCCGCGACTTCAGCCCGGCAGGGCATCAACCGTGCAAGGCAGGTTCACTTGATCGTGGCCAGATAGGCTGCGACGTCGGCAGCTTCCTCGGCTTTCGGAAGCTTGAAGGTCATCTTGGACCTCGCAGCGTCATCGCCAGAGGCTTCCTTCACCCAGGCGTTTGGGTCTTGGAGATAGGTGGTCAGTTGCAACTCGTCCCAGACTGCGCCCTTGGCCTTTGCGGCCAGTATGCCTTCGCCGTAGGGAAAATCAGGTGAGGACGCGACTGGATTGCCGACGATGCCCCAGAGGTTCGGGCCGGTTTTGCCGCCCTTCTGAACCTCCGTGCCGTCCGGCGCGATGATGGAATGGCAGGATTTGCACTTGCGGAAGCTTGCCTCTCCCTTAGCGGCGTCAGGCTCGGCAAAGGCGGGGACAGCAAGCGCAAGGGCGACGACGGAAAGCAGTCGGTTCAGCATGATGGATCCTTTGCAAATGGCGCAGAAACTGCACGGCAATAGGTGAACCATCCGCACCCGCATCAGTTCCGTGGCGGTCGCCGGAGATTGCGCATCAGCCGCCCAGACGTCGTCAGCTCGGCAACCTCATCCTGCGCGAAACGCCTCGGCCAGCGCGTCGGGCAATGCAAACTCTTGCAAGACCCGCTTGCGGCCATCCTCGGACATCTTGCGCGCGGTCTTTCGGACGATGTCCAGAGTGGACTCCGCGCCCCTCTCGGCAGCGAAGTCGGCGAAGTGCCACTTCAGGAAGACAAAGCAGATCACGTCCTCCAAGGCCTGCACATCCGGGTCGCGCTTCAGGCCTTCCTTGCGCAAGAGAACCCCGACGCGGTCGCAGTCCTCGGCCGGAAACCCGGCCTCGGCCATGATCCCTGCGACGCGCGCGCCATGCCGACGCCCCTGCTCGCGCCGCCACTCAAGGTAGCCGGTCTTGTCCTGCGGGTAGTCCGAGCGAGGCAGAAGCCAGCGTTCGACATGCTGGCCGCGTGCGGCCACCTGCAACACCTCGGACGCCCCGGGAAACAGCCGCGCCAGTTCCTGGGTCATTCGCTGACCGTAGGCCAGAGCCTCGCCCTTCGGGTCGGCGGCGTTGGCGGTGTCAATCAGGGCCAGCGCCCGTGCAAGACGGTCGGTCATTGCCCCCCCTTCGACCAGGCCAGCGCCGGGTCCTCTTCGACATAGGTGCGCAAGGCCACGATATCGTCGATCTGGGCGATGGTCTGCCGGATGGTCACCCCCTGCTCTTTCAGCCGCGCGAAGGCACGGCTCAGGCTTTCCGGCTTCATCCCCAGACGGCCCGCGATCAGGACCTTGTCATAGGGTAGCGTGACCTCGCAGGCCCCGTCCGGGCAAGGGGCGAGTTCCAGCAGGAATTCCGCTACCCGCTGCGCGCCGGTCTGGGCTTTCAGCGCCTCGACCTGGGCCACAAGGCCGTGCAGATGGACGAAAGTGGCTGAAAGGATTGCGATGGCGACTTCGGGGTTCTCGCGGATCTGGCGGAGAAAGACGTCGGCCTCGATCCGGACCAGGGTGCAGTCGGTCACCGCTTCGGCTGCGACGGGATAGGTGTCGTGACGGAAGGCCACCGCCTCACCAAAGCTGGAGCCTTTGGTGAAGACGCCGACTACCGCTTCCGCTCCCGAGGGAGCCAGGCGGTACAGCTTCACCCAGCCCTCGGCGACGATGTAGATGGCACTGGCCCGTTCGCCTTGCAGAAAGATCGTCTCACCCCGCGTGCAGGTCCGGGTATGGGCGCTGTTCAGGACGGTCTTGGCCACGTGGTCAGGTGTCGCAGCCATCAGCAGGGATCGGCGGGCAAGGGTCAGCAGTTCGGGATTCATGGAGGGTCCTGCTTTGGTCCGTCGAGCAGATATGATTAGCTTCAAGACCGACAAAAGGCCAGCGTCGGGCGGAACGGAACCGCTCGCGCCGTCAGGCGTTTCCTTGCGGGGGGATCCAAATGTTGCGGACGCCGCTGTGCGATCTTCTGGGCTGCGAGGTTCCCATCCTGCTTGCCGGAATGGGCGGAGTTGCCCGAGCCGAGCTTGCCGCGGCGGTGGCGAATGCCGGGGGCTATGCGATGCTGGGGATGGTGCGGGAAAGCCCCGCGCTGATCGAAGCGGAGGTGACAGCCCTACGAGCCGCGACGAACCGGCCCTTTGCGGTGAACGTGATCCCCTCTGCGACCGACCCTGCGCTGCTGGACCGCCAGATCGGACTTTGCCTGGATCTGGGTGTCCGGCACTTCACCTTCTTCTGGGACCCGATGCCCAAGGTCATTGCGAGGGTGAAACGCGCGGGGTGTCTGGTGCTGCATCAGGTCGGCACGGCGGCTGCGGCAGAGGCGGCCGAGGGCGCAGGCGCCGATGTGATCATCGTGCAGGGGATCGAGGCCGGGGGTCATGTGCATGGCCGGATCGGGGCCTTTGCGCTTGCCGAGGCGGTGCTGGATCGGGCGGCGGTGCCGGTGGTGGTGTCGGGCGGTATCGGTTCGGGCCGGCAGTTGGCGGCGGCATTGGCGCTTGGGGCGCAAGGGGTGCAGTGCGGAACGGCGTTCCTTGCAACCAATGAGGCCTGGGCGCATGAATACCACAAGCGGCGGGTGGTCGAAGCAGGGGGCGGCGATACCGTCCTGACCGATGTGTTCGTGCTGAACTGGCCCAAGGGGGCGGCAGTGCGGGTGATCGGCAACAGCATCACCGCTGCGTTGGGCGAGAACCTGATGGGCCATGACCCGGACACCCTGCCGCGAGAGGCGATTGCCGAGGATGGCGGCCAGCCATTGCTGCGTTATTCCACCGATTCCCCGATGCGTCATACCACGGGATCGCTGGAGGAGATGGCGCTTTACGCGGGCCAGGGTGCCGGTCTGATCCGCGAGGTGGTTCCGGCGGCCGAACGGTTGCGGCGTATGGTGGCCGAGGCGGAAGCCTGCCTTGGCTTGGTCCAGGGATGAGCGAGCGCTGCTCATCTCCGCCGTGTCTGGCCGACGGGTTCGATCCGTCGGACACAGATCACGAGCAGGCGAAGGATGTGGCGCGCTGGCGGAAGGCCGAGCGGTTACGGCTACGGGCCGAGCGTGACGCGATCAGCGTGGCGGAACGGCAGGCGGTCAGTGCGGCGCTTTGCGACGCGTTGGCCAAGTTTCTGCGGGAGCGGTTCGGGGATTTGGGCGGCCGCGTGATTTCGGGTTACTGGCCAATCAAGGGGGAACCCGACCTGCGCCCGGTGCTGGAGGCGCTACACCGGCAAGGCGTGCGGGCCGCGCTGCCTTTGGTCGAGGTGAAGCAGGCTCCATTGGTATTCCGCCGCTGGACGCCGGAGACGAAGATGGTACGGGGTGACTGGAACATACCGGTGCCTCCCCCCGAAGCGGAGGTGATGGTGCCCGAGATCGCGCTGGCCCCCGTGATGGGCTGGACCCGCGACGCCTACCGGCTGGGCTATGGCGGCGGGTATTTCGACCGGACGCTGGCGGCGCTGGACCCGCGGCCCTTCACCATCGGCATCGGGTTCCAGTCAGCGCGGCTGGAGACGATCTTCCCACAGCCACATGACATCCCGCTCGACGTGATACTGACCGAGGCCGGGGTCGCCTCAGCCTGACACGTCCGTCCGCGAGGCGGCGAGGTTCTGCACCAGGTAGTCCAGCAGAACGCGGGTGCGGCGGGCAAGGCGGCGCTGCGCGAGATGGACAGCGTGGATGTCAAGCTGCGGACCACTGACCTGCGGTAGGACGCGTTGCAGCCTCCCCTCGGCAAGCACCTGCTGGACCACGTAGTCGGGGCAAAATGCGATGCCTTCGCCGTCGATGGCAAGATCACGGGCGGCGCGGGCGCTGTTGACGAGAAAGTGGCCGGTCACGGGGATGCGGTGCAGCGTGCCGCTCTCGACCAGCGGCCAGGACCCGTCTCCCCGCAGGTTGGTGTCGCGGATGCAGGCGTGTTGGGCGAGGTCGGCCAGGGTCTCTGGCCGTCCGGCGCGGTCCAGGTAGGTGGGTGCCGCGACCAGGAGCAACCCGATCTGGCCAAGCTTGCGGGAGACCAATGCCGAATCCTCCAGCCGCCCGATGCGGATCGCAAGGTCGATGCCTTCGGCGGCGAGGTCGACGTAGCGGTCTGACAGGCGCACATCGATGGTCAGGTCGGGATGCGTCGCGCGGAACCGGCGGAGGAGCGGGACCAGGAACAACTCGCCATGCGTGACCGAGGCGGAAAGTCGGATGGTGCCGGACAGCCCGCGCCGGTCCTCGCGCAGGCCGGCAGTCATCTCGTCCAGCTGCTCCATCCAGCCAGGAAGCGTCGCCATCAGCTGCTCGCCCGCAGCGGTCAGACCAAGGCGGCGGGTGGTGCGGTGCAGAAGCTGAGTGCCAAGGCGGGCTTCCAGTTCGGCCATGTATTTCGAGGCAAGCTTCGGCGACAGGCCCAGCCTTTGGGCAGCACCCGAGAAGGACCCGGTTTCCACCGATGCTACCAGCACACGCAGGCCGTCGATCAGGTCCATCGACTATCCATTTAGAACACTGTGGCGAAAGAGATACCCCATATCCGCCATTTTCGCCAGCCAAGTTCGGGAGCATAACAGGCCCATCAGAGGTTCCCCGAAGGAGACGCAAAATGATCGACCTGAAAACCGCCCCCTATGCCGTGACCGCGCTGCGCGTGACCACGGGTTCCTTGTTCCTTTACCACGGCCTGGTGAAGCTTTTCATCTTCACCCCCGCCGGCACCGCCGGCTACTTCGAAAGCATCGACCTGCCTGGAGCCTTGGGCTACCTGACCATGCTGGTCGAGATCCTGGGTGGCCTTTCGCTGATCCTGGGTCTGAAGACCCGCATCGTCTCGGCGGCGTTGGTGCCGGTTTTGCTGGGGGCCGCCTGGTTCGGCCACGGCTCGGCGGGCTTCGGCTGGTCGAATGCCGGCGGCGGTTATGAATACCCGCTGATGTGGGCTGCGGTGCAGGCAGCCTTGGCCGGTCTGGGCGACGGCGCATTTGCCCTGTTGCCGGGATCGAAAGAGACCCGCGTGGCGCAATACGCCTGACCTTGATCCCCGCGCCGTCCCCACGGGGGCGGCGCGTTTTGCAGGAGAAGAACGATGCTCGTGAACGGCAAGTGGACGGCGAACTGGCAGCCGGTGCAGGCCAAGGACGACCAGGGCCGCTTCGTGCGGCAGGTCTCGTCCTTCCGCAACTGGGTGACGGCGGACGGCGCGCCGGGCCCCACCGGCAAGGGCGGGTTCATGGCCGAGCCCGGGCGTTATCGCTTGTATGTGGCGCTGATCTGCCCATGGGCCTCACGCACGCTTATCGCACGGAAGCTGAAGGGGCTTGAGGCGCTGATCCCGGTGACGGTGGTCAACCCGGTCCTGACCGATGGGGGCTGGGCGTTCGGCGGCTATCCCGGCGCAGATGTTGACCCGCTGCATGGCGCGACGCACATGCACCAGCTTTACACCCACTCCGATGGCAATTTCACCGGCCGCGCAACGGTTCCTGTCCTTTGGGACATCAAAACCGACACCATCGTCAGCAACGAAAGCGCCGACATCGTGCGAATGTTCGATACGGCCTTTGCATATCTCGTCCCCGGCAAGCCGCAGCTTTATCCGGCCGATCTGGCGGAAGAGATCGACGCGTTGAATACGGAGGTCTACGACAGCCTGAACAATGGCGTCTACAAGGCCGGGTTCGCCTCAACCCAAGGGGCCTATGACGAAGCGGTGGCGGGGGTCTTCCAGATGCTCGACCGGCTGGAGGATCGGCTGACCGGCGACTACCTTTTCGGCGACCGCTTCACCGAAGCCGACATCCGCCTGTTCGTCACACTGATCCGCTTCGACGCGGCCTACCACGGGCTTTTCAAGACCAACTTGCGCCGGATCGCGGATTACCCGAGCTTGCAAGCCTATATGGAACGTGTGCTGCGGCTGCCGGGCGTGCCCGGGACGGTGGACATTGGCCATATCAAGGCCGGGTATTACTCGATCAAGGCGCTGAATCCGTCGGGTATCGTGCCCGCCGGTCCGGCCCATATCGACGCGTTGATGGCGACGGTTGAATGAGCCGGGTCGTCTTCCTGCACGGCGTCGGCAGTTCTGGCGCCGGGATGCGGCCGCTGGCCGACGCGCTGGCTTTGCACGAAGCGCATTGCCCGGACGGGCCGGAGCCGTTCGAAATGGGACCAGGGCGGCAGTGGTTCTCGGTAAAGGGTGTGACCGAGTTGAACCGGCCGGCTCGGGTCGCGACCGCCCTGCCTGCTGCACGGCGGATAATCGAAGCGTTGGGCGATCCGCGCGAGACCTGGCTGGTGGGCTTTTCGCAAGGCGCGATCATGGCGCTGCATCTGGTGGCCGAAGGGTTGCCGGTGGCTGGCGTGGTGGCGATTGCCGGACGCCTTGCGGACCCGGTCCCAGCGCGGGCGGAGTGGCCGCCGATCTGGCAGTTGCACGGCGCAGACGACGCGGTGATGCCGCTGGCTGCGGCGCAGGCAGCGGAAGGATGGTTGCGCGAGGCGGGGGCCGCGCCGGAGCTGACGGTGTTCCCCGGTCTGGGACATTCCGTGGATGCGCGAGTGCTGCAACGCCTGCGCGAGGTGCTGGGCTAGACCGACACCTCGGCCCGCAGTGCCGCCTGGTCGAAGCCCGCCTTCGGGCCCGAGGCCGAGACAGCTCCCCGGCGCAGGACGTAGAATTGGTCGGCAAGGCCATAGGCGAAGTCGAAGTATTGTTCCACTAGGACAATCGCCATGGTCTGCTGGTCCTTCAGGTAGGTGATCACCCGACCAATCTGCTGGATGATGTTGGGCTGGATGCCCTCGGTCGGCTCGTCCAGAAGCAGGACCTTGGGCTTCATGATCATCGCCCGCGCGATGGCAAGCTGCTGCTGCTGCCCGCCCGACAGGTCTCCGCCGCGGCGGTGGGTCATGTCTTTCAGAACCGGGAAGAGGTCGTAGATCGCGTCGGGGACCTTATGGTCCGACTTGGGGAGGAGGGCGAACCCGGTTTCCAGGTTCTCGCGCACCGTCAGCAGCGGAAAGATCATCCGGCCCTGCGGCACCACAGCGAGCCCTCGCCGCGCCATGTCCTGCGCGCGCAGGCGGCCCACGGATTCGCCGTCCAGTTCCACCGTCCCGCCCGATCGGGGATGCGTTCCGGCCAGCGCCTTCAGGAAGCTGGTCTTGCCGACCCCGTTCGTCCCCATGATGCAGGTGACTTCCCCGGCCTTCGCCTGAAAGTCGATCCCGTGCAGGATCTGGCTGCCGCCATAATGCAGCGTCAGTCCTTTCGTCTTCAGCATCTCAACCCCGCCCCAGATAGACGTCGATCACCGCCTGGTTCTTCGTCACGTGATCCAGGCTCCCCTCGGCAAGAACCGCGCCTTCGTGCAGGACGGTGACCTTGCAGTTCAGGCGGCGCACGAACTCCATGTCATGCTCCACCACCACCACGGCGCGGGTCTTCGCGATGTCGACCAGAAGCTCGGTGGTCTTCTCGCGTTCGGCCAGCGTCATCCCCGCCGCCGGTTCGTCGACCAGCAGCAGGCGCGGCTCTTGGGCGAGCAGCATCGCGATCTCCAGCCATTGCTTCTGGCCGTGGCTGAGGATGCCGGCCTTGCGGTTGATGCTGTCGGCAAGCCCGACCTGAGCGGCCAGCGCGTGGATGCGGTCTTCGTCCTGTGCCGTCTTGCGCCAGGCAAGCACCGCCCAGGGGCTGCGCGCGGCCTTCAGGGCCAGGGTCAGGTTCTCGTGAACCGTCTGGTCCTCGAACACCGTGGGGCGCTGGAATTTGCGGCCGATCCCGGCGCGGGCGATCTTGGCCTCGGACAGTTTCAGCAGCGAGACGGAGCGGTCGCCGAAGGTCACCGAGCCGCTGTCGGGTCGGGTCTTGCCGGTGACGATGTCCATGAAGGTGCTCTTCCCCGCCCCGTTCGGCCCGATGATGGCGCGCAGTTCGGCTGACCCGATGGCGAAGGTCAGGTTGTTGATCGCGCGGAATCCGTCGAAGCTGACGGTGACGCCGGAAACCTCCAGAAGCGCGGTCATTTCTGCGCCTCCCTCTCCATCAATGCGCCGTCGTCAGGCCCCAGCGGTGCGCCTTTGCGGTCGGGGGTCAGGACCCCGGCGAAACGGTCGAAAAGCCCACCGATGCCTTTGGGCGCAAACAGAGTCACGCAGACGAAGGTCAGGCCCAAGAGCACCAGCCACCAGTCCACCCAGTTGATCGTGGCGAAGCCGAGGGGGACCGACGGCACCCGGCCTCCGGTGAACCAGCTGGAGAGGAGGGAAACGATGGCAGCCCCGATGACCGCCCCGTACAGGCGACCCCGCCCGCCGATGGCGACCCAGACGGCAAGGTAGATCGACGCGATGGGGGCGAGTTCGGCGGGGTTGATGATGCCCGCCTGCGGGTAGTAGAGGGCACCTGCAAGGGCGCAGATCACGGCGGTCAGTGTGAAGACGAAGAGCTTGTAACCCTCGACCGGGTAGCCGAGAAACCGGACCCGTGCCTCGTCATCGCGGATGGCGCGGATCACGCTGCCGAACTTGCCCGAGACGATGGCGTGGAGCGTAATGTAGGCCGCGGCCAGGGCGGCGGCAGAGGCCCAGAAGAACCACAGGCTGACGGCGTCCTGACTGGCGGTGACTCCGGGCAGGTTCTGCAGGCCGGAAAGCCCGTTGTTGCCACGCAGGCCGGAGTCGTTCTGGAAGAGGTAAAGCGCCAGCGCCAGCGTCATGGCTTGCGTCAGGATCGACAGGTACACGCCCGTCACGCGGCTGCGGAATGCGAGCCAGCCGAAGACCAGCGCCAAGAGGCCGGGCACAGCGGCGACCAACGCCAGTTGCAGCGGCAGGCTGTAGGCCAGGGACCAGATCGCGGGCAGGTCCGAGGCCCCGACGACGCCGAAGATCTGGGTGGCGATGCCTTGGGATATCTCCTCGGGCGTGGCGGGCAGGCCGCCGTTCAAGAGCGAGGCGACCACGATCTCCTCGGTGCGGGCATACATCAGCCACATGCCGATCATGTAGCCGCCAAGCGCGAAGAAGGCCATGTGGCCAAGACTGAGGATGCCCGCGTAACCCCAGACGAGGTCCATCGCCAGCGCGGCAAGGCAGAGGCACAGGGTCTTGCCCAGCGTCTTGACAAAGGAGGTCGAAACAAGTCCGAAGTGCGCGGCGATGGTCACGGCGATGGTGAAGATCGCGAGACAGGCGATGAAGATCACGGCCGAGCGGTGGCGGGGCTGGAGGAGGGTCATTTCGCGGCCTCCGCTCGGTGCGCCAGTGCGAGACTAGGTGGCTCCCTCTCACCGAACGGGGCGAGCGATGGAGAGGGGGGAGTGGCGAAGGTCACGGCCAGGATGCGGGTCATTTGCTCAATCCCCCGCCGCGCGGCCACGCAGGGCTATGATGCCGCGGGGCCGGAACTGGATGAAAAGGATGATGAACAGGATCATGTAGGTCTGGGCGGCGAGCGTGTTCGAGGGGTTGAAGAACTCGATCACCTTCTGGAAGCTGCCGATCATCGTGGCCCCGGCAAGGGTCCCCCAGATGCTGCCGACGCCACCCACCACCACGGTCATGAAACTTTGGACGATGTAGTCGGTCCCAAGTTCGGAGGTGACCTTGGCGAACAAGCCGATGACGACTCCGGCGATGCCCGCGATGCCTGAGCCAAGGCCGAAGGTCAGCATGTTGATGCGGTCGGGGTTGATCCCCATGCTGGCGGCCATGCTTGGGTTTTGCGTGACGGCGCGGACCTCAAGCCCCAGCCTTGTGCGCTTCATCAGGTACAAAAAGAAGCCAAGGAAGATCAGCGCCAGCACGAAGATCGCGATGCGGATGTAGCTGATGGAGACCACATCATTGAAGCTGAGCGCGCCGTCGAGCCACGCCGGGGAGGTCAGCGGGCGGGCTTGGGTGCCGAAGACGTTTTTCAGAATTTGTTGCAGCGCGATGGAGATGCCGAAGGTGGCGAGAAGCGTCTCCAGCGGGCGCTTGTAAAGGTGGCGGATCACCAGCCGTTCCATCGCCACACCCGCGCCGAAGGTGACGGCGAAGGCGAGGG
>JANOCQ010000292.1:0-11069 GCA_031412255.1 Paracoccaceae bacterium
TCCAATGCAATCAGCAGGCGTCGCAGCGCCTTCAGATGCGCAGCTAGGCGCTTTTTGACAGAGCTCTCCGAGTTTCAATTCGCCGGTTGAGAACTGATCGAGCAAGCCTCGAAGTACTTCCGCACTCATCTACTTCAGCTCAATTGTTCAGCAAGCATTCCGAGGGCAGCTATCATTTCTGAATCGCCATTCAGCGCAAAAGAACCAGCTACTACTTTCTCCTTAACCGTTAAACTATAGATCACCCGGCGACCAGGCATCACTTCTATAGTGCACCTCGAGCGGAAATTTCCGTCCAAGATATCAAGGGCAACGGTGCCGTCATGGGTGAGTGTTGGCTCGGGCGCGGGAAGTTCGCTTGGAAAGTTGCGCACCACATGAACCGCGCAACTTACAACCTCCGGCTCAGGGGTCGAGGCGCCATAACCGTCCCAGTTCTCTGGAAACGATCTGTAGTCGAGAATTTCCTTCTCAACAGACGGCGCTTCTTCTGAATCACCACTCAATTGCAGTAGAAAATCCACGTCAAGCGTTTCGTGCCTGAGCGTGGTAGCCGGTGGAAATACTTCATCCATCCGCCAAAGCAATTGGCCAATTGTGAACTTTGACTTTGTAAACTCCTTAATTCGAATCTTGGCCATCGGCCTAGTGGGTAATTCAGAGGCTGTAATTAGTGTGTGATCACGCTCATCAAAATTTCCTCCAATCGTTGGATAAGAGAATTGATCGCCGAAGTCATAGCTAAGCGATGAAGCAAGTGCGCTCATTTGTATTTGTCCTGATCAATTCCAAGGGACGCAACAACAGCAGGCGTAAGGCAGTCGGCAAACACAAGTATCGAACGTTTGTGCGCATCTTCGAGAAGGGAAAACGCTTGGCCGGTCGATACAACGCTATCACCCAAACGTATCTCAGCTAGTGTGTAAATTCCCATTTGCCTTACAGGTGGCTCTCCCTCGAGAACCTTATCAAAGGTGTTGATATTTCTGTTAATCAACAGATCTAAGCCAGATACCTGCTCTATCCATCCCACATTCGAATGCCAGAGTGACTTACCTTCAATGCTGTGCGATGGAATACTTGCGTCCGGGTTCCGCAAAATTGAAGTAACGTTTGCTTCACTTGCAACACCAGAAAACTCAAATCCATCCCAATAGTCGAGCCGGATAATAGAAAGATCCGTTGACTGAAGCGCCAAGTCTAGCGGCTCCTCGGCGATTTCTTTCAATCGATCCCGGAAGTTCTTCCATGCACTGTAAGTTGTTGAAAGATAACCGAAAACGTTCTCAACCAAGGCCAGCTCCTCAAGGAGCACACCATTATCCATACGCTTTACCGTAACGCCGCTCGAAACTGATTTCTCTGTCGTCAGTGTCCCGAGTTGAGCGTCAATCTTTATTTGATTGGTGTTCGTCGCGGATTCAAGTCCGTTAAATCCCCAACTAGAAAAGTTCCTCTCAACAACATCTGCGGAACGGCGAAGGCCCTTCTTTGGGATAACGTCCCTAAAGTGGAATTGGACACGAACACGCTCTATAGCGTGGGCGTCGTTTCTCGGCTTCCAAACCATGCGGCTTTCCATTTTCTTCAATGTTATGGGTATTCTGCCTATGTTTTTCAAGTAGAAAGCGTCACACCTCCCCAAACCACTCCTCCACCTTGTCCAGCACGTCGTCGATCAGACCTGACCGCGCCTGAGGCCCACTGAACCGCAGAATCCAGCCGGAGGGTGTCGGCTCCCGCGTGATCGTCAGGCCCTGGCGGAGCTTCAACAGCCTCCGGGGGCGGCGGGTGGTGGGGTTGGTGGGCTCTCGCAGAACATCCATGAGTACGGGGCGGAGGGTGGACCATTGGGTCTCACGCCCCTGACCCATGACGGGGTGGAGGGTGGCGGTGAGGAGGTCCTCGTGCCCCGACTGGATCGCGGCGGCGAGGGTGTCGAGTTGGCGGGTGGTGAGGCTTGTCGCGTCGGTGAGGAGGGGGCCGAGACCCTCAACCACTGACACATGGTTGCGGATGCGGGTGCGGGTGGTGCGGGGGAGCGCGGGGAAGAGGGCGGCGATGGCGGTGTCGGGGGTGTCGAAGTGGCCCTCATGGATGGCGTTGAGGATGAGGGTGGCCTTCTCCCACGGGGTGACGGGTTCGCGGATCTCGTTCTCGGTCACCATGCTGGCGAGGGCCTGGGCGATGGTCTGCGGGGCGCGGAGGAAGGCGGGGATGGTGGGGTGGCCAAGGGCGCGGCAGGCGGTAAGGCGGCGGAGGCCGGAGATGAGGCCGTAGGTGTGGCCGTTGTTTGGGGTGGAGAGGCGCCAGACCTCGATGGGGGTGCGGAGGCCCTCGGCCGCGATGGAGTGCTGGAGGAGGTGGAGGGCTGATGGGTCGAGGGCGGTGCGGTCGCGGAGGAGGGCGTGGGGGGCGATCTCAGTCAGGGGGAGGTGGTGGAGGGGGTCCATGCGTGATTCTCCTTTAGGGGGGAGGGAAGCGCAGGGGGGTTAAGGCGAGGTGAGTGGGGCGTTCGGGAGGTGCAAAGCGGACCGCGACCGGCACGCGGGGTGGGAGCGATATATCGCGCCCGCCCCGGGGGCGGGTCGGGCGCGGTCAGATTTGCTTTGGGCAAATCTGACGAAGGAAGATCAGATTTCCTCGACCGCGAGGACGCCGTGCATGGCTTTGATCGCGCCCTTGATCTGGGGGGTTACGGGGTATTGGCCGGGGAGGTCGATGTCGATCTCGCGGCCTTGCGCGTCAGTGACGCAGAGGGTGATGGCGGCGCGGGTGCGGCCTTCGACCTTTGCGAGGAGGGCGGCGAGGGATTGGGCGGCCTCGGGCCTTGCGAGATGGATGCGGAGGTCTTGCGCGCCGGCGGTGGCGGTGGCGGCGTCGATCGGGGTGATGGCTTGGGCGAGGAGTTTCAGGGTGTCGCCTTCGAGTTCCGCTTTCACCGTCAGGACGACGTTCTGGCCGGCGTCGAGGTGGTCGCGGGAGGCTTCGAGGACTTCGGAGAAGCAGGTGACCTCGTAAAGGCCGGTGGGATCGGAGAGCTGGATGAAGGCGAAGCGGTTGCCGCGGGCGGATTTGCGTTCCTGTCTTGACGACACGCTGCCCGCCAGCTTGGCGATGCAGGGGCCGCGTTCGGCCTTGCGGGTGACCTCGGCGAGGGTCTCGACGCCCTTCTTGCGGAGGGCTGACATGTAGTCGTCGAGCGGGTGGCCGGAGAGGTAGAAGCCGACGGCCTGGTGCTCCTGGGCGAGGCGCTCGGCGGGGAGCCAGTCGTCGCGGAAGGGGAGGCGGGGTTCGGGGATGTCGGCTCCGGCGGTGCCGAAGAGGGAGACCTGGGAGGAAGCGGCGGCCTCGTGGATGGCGGCGGAGTAGGCGACCAGGGGGTCGAGGGCTTCGAACACGCGGGCGCGGTTGGGGTCGAGCTGGTCGAAGCAGCCGGCGCGGGCGAGCATTTCGAGGGGGCGTTTGCCGACGCGTTTGAGGTCCACGCGACGGGCGAAGTCGAAGAGGGTGGCGAAGGGTTTGTCGCCGCGGGCGGTGACGATGAGCTGCATCGCATCGACGCCGACGTTCTTCAGCGCGCCGAGGCCGTAGACGAGGGCGTTTTCGCGGACGGTGAAGGTGGCGAGGGAGGCGTTGACGCAGGGCGCGATGGTCTTGAGGCCAAGCTTGTCGACCTCGCGCTTGTAGACGGCGAGCTTGTCGGTGAGGTGGAGGTCGCAGTTCATGACGGCGGCCATGAATTCGGCGGGGTAGTTGGCCTTGAGGTAGGCGGTCTGGTAGCTGACGACGGCGTAAGCGGCGGCGTGGGATTTGTTGAAGCCGTAGTTGGCGAACTTTTCCAGAAGGTCGAAGACTTCGCCGGCCTTGGCGGCGGGGATGTTGTGGGTGGCCTTCGCGCCTTCGATGAACTTCGGGCGTTCGCGGGCCATTTCCTCGGGGTTCTTCTTGCCCATCGCGCGGCGGAGAAGGTCAGCGCCGCCAAGCGAATAGCCGGCCATGACCTGAGCGATCTGCATCACCTGTTCCTGGTAGACGATGATGCCCTGCGTCTCGGCAAGAATGTGGTCAATGGTCGGGTGGATCGATTCGAGGTCCTTGAGGCCGTTCTTCACCTCGCAGTAGGTCGGGATGTTTTCCATCGGGCCGGGGCGGTAGAGGGCCACGAGGGCGACGATATCCTCGATGCAGGTCGGCTTCATCCGGCGCAGCGCGTCCATCATGCCGGAGCTTTCGACTTGGAAGACAGCTACAGTTTTCGCTGCGGCGTAGAGGTCGTAGCTGGGCTTGTCGTCCAGGGGAATCAGGTTGATGTCGAAACTGATGCCGCGCAGGGCCAGAAGGTCCATCGCGTTCTGGATCACGGTCAGGGTCTTCAGGCCGAGGAAGTCGAACTTCACCAACCCGGCCTGTTCCACCCATTTCATGTTGAACTGGGTGGCGGGCATGTCGGACCTTGGGTCCTGATACAAGGGCACCAGCTGGTCTAGCGGACGGTCGCCGATCACCACCCCGGCGGCGTGGGTGGAGGCGTTGCGGTAGAGGCCTTCGATCTTTTCGGCATAGTCCAGAAGGCGGGCGACAACCTCTTCCTTCTTCGCCTCCCGCAGGCGGGGTTCATCCGCGAGTGCCTTGGTGATGCTGACCGGCTTGACGCCTTCCAGCGGGATCATCTTCGACAGCTTGTCGACCTGCCCGTAGGAGAGTTGCAGCACGCGGCCCACGTCGCGGACGGCGGCCTTGGAGAGCAAAGCGCCGAAGGTGATGATCTGGGCGACCTTGTCGCGACCATAGCGGTTCTGGACGTAGGTGATGACCTCTTCCCGGCGGTCCATGCAGAAGTCGATGTCGAAGTCGGGCATCGAGACGCGCTCGGGGTTCAGGAAGCGTTCGAAGAGAAGCGCATAGCGCAGGGGGTCAAGGTCGGTGATCGTGAGGGCGTAGGCCACCAGTGAACCCGCGCCCGAACCCCGGCCCGGACCCACGGGAATGTTGTGGTCCTTGGCCCATTTGATGAAGTCGGCGACGATCAGGAAGTAGCCGGGGAAGCCCATCTTTTCGATAATCCCCAACTCGAAATCCAGGCGGGCCTGGTATTCTTCGGGCGTGGCGGAGTGGGGGATGACCTTGAGGCGGGCTTGCAGGCCTTCGTTGGCTTGACGTCGAAGTTCGTTCACCTCGTCATCGGCGAATTTGGGCAGGATGGGTTTGCGCTTGGAAACCGCGTAGGCGCAGCGTTTGGCGATTTCCACCGTGTTTTCCAGCGCCTCCGGCAGGTCGGCGAAGAGGGCGGCCATCTCCGATTCGGACTTGAAGTAATGCTGCGGGGTGAGGCGGCGGCGGGGTTGCTGCTGGTCGACATAGGCCCCGTCGGCGATGCAGATCAGGGCATCGTGCGCCTCATACATCTCGGTCTTGGGGAAGTAGACGTCGTTGGTGGCGACGATGGGCAGGCCGAGTTCGTAGGCGAGGTCGATGGCACCGCGTTCGGCCAGCGCCTCCTGTTCCGCCAGCGCACCGCCGGGGCCAGGATGGCGTTGAAGTTCGACGTAAAGCCGGTTCCGGTAGATCGTGGTCAGGCGTTCAAGGATGGTGCGGGCCTTGGCCTGCTGGCCGGTGGCGTGAAAGCGCCCCAAGGGGCCATCGGGGCCGCCGGTCAGGCAGATCAGGCCGTCGGCGTTCTGCGCGAGCTCGTCCAGAGTGACTTGCGGCAGGTTGGCCGAGCCGGTCATCGACCCGTCGATGTAAAGCCGGGTGTTGAGCCGCATCAGGTTCATGTAACCCTGCTCGGTCTGCGCGAGCAGCACGATGGGCGCGGGCTGGCGGGGCTTTTCCCCCGGCTGGGCGGGGTCATGGGCGACGGAGATCTGGCAGCCGACGATGGGCTGGACCCCTGCCCCCATCGCGGTGACAGAAAACTCCAGCGCGGCGAACATGTTGTTGGTGTCGGTCACGGCGACGGCGGGCATCCCCGCGGCCTTGCAGAGATCGACCAGCTTCTTCACCGGCACCGCGCCTTCGAGAAGCGAGTGTTCGGTGTGGGTGCGAAGGTGGATGAATCGGGGATTTGCGCCGGGCATGGTGTAGGGTTACCCGGCCCGGCGCTGGCTGTGAAGGGTCGTCAGACGGTCGCGCGCGGGAGCGGGCGCAAGGCGGCCAGTGCCGCGAGGACGATGATCGCCCCGATGCCGCCGAAGACGGCAAAATCGCTCCAGCTGGGTTTCGCCACCATCAGGAAGACGATGGCGAACTGGACGGCGTAATCCATCAGCGCCAGACGCTGCACCCGGCGGAGGGGCGGGATCGCGGCCTCGGCACCGTGGGTATCGGCGAGTTTCAGGGCGCGCTCGCAGGAGGGGCCGAGGACGAGGGCTCCGAAACCGGCGGTGAAGATCACTCCCGCCAGGCCGAGGACGGTGAAGGGTTGCCAGCCCCAGCCGGCGACGAAGAGGAGAGTCACGCCGCTGGCAAGGGTGAAGATCGAGGCGGGGATAAAGAGGCGCGGGGCAAGGAGGACGGTAGCGCGGACGATGGCCAGTTGCGTCTCGGCCGGGCTGCGACCGGCGAGGACAAGGCTTGCGATGATGGTGGTAAAACCGCCGCCGACCCAGAGGACGGCGGCGAGAACGTGAGCGAATTTGAGAGTGGTTGCAAAGTCCATGGGAAATCCATTTGTGTGTATGCTAACGGTTCGCGGTGTATATACCGAGGCGCTTCCGAGGTGGAGTAAGGATTGCCTTACCTTAACGTCAGCCTGTCACCGCGGCAGGCCTGGCCAATTCTTCGGCAGAATCCGGTAACTGCTTCGCCTTTTCCCGAATAGTTTGTTCTTGCCTTGAATCGGCAGGCCGCGCTTGATGCACTGATAACCAGAAGAAGGGGCGCGTGGGTCGCTTTACGCCGCATCGGGCGACCACGCAGAATGCCTTGAATGGGGAGACCGCGGCGGGCTTGAGAATGAGCATTGCGTTTCTGTTGAACGGAACGCCGGTTCGCATCGAGGGGGAAGCCCCGACGCGGACTCTGCTGGATTGGCTGCGCGAGGTGCGTGGGCTGACCGGGACCAAGGAAGGCTGCAACGAGGGCGACTGCGGGGCCTGCACCGTGATGGTGACGGATGCCTCGGGGTCGAAGGCGCTGAACGCGTGCATCCTGTTCCTGGCCCAGCTGCATGGGAAGGCCGTGCGGACTGTGGAGGGTGTGTCTGGACCAAAGGGTGAGATGCATCCGGTGCAGGCGGCGATGGTGGCGCATCATGGGTCGCAGTGCGGGTTCTGCACGCCCGGGTTCGTGGTCAGCATGGCTGTGGCACATCTGAACGGGGCGCGGGATCACGACGATCAGCTGGCGGGGAACCTGTGCCGGTGCACGGGCTATGCTCCCATCGTGCGGGCGGCGGAGGCGGCTTCTGGGGAGCCGGTGCCGGAGTGGATGATTGCGGACCGGGCGGCGGTTGAGGGTTTTGCGGCGGGGGAGGCGGGGGTGTTCCGGCCTGCGGACTCGGACGCTTTGGCGGAGTGGTATCTGGCGAACCCGGACGGGGTGCTGGTGGCGGGCGCGACGGATGTGGGGCTTTGGGTGACGAAGCAGCTGCGGGAGTTGCAGCCGGTGGCGTTTCTGAATGGCGTTGAGGACCTGAAGGGGATCGAAGTGCAGGCCGGGCAGCTGCATGTGGGCGCCTGCGTGACGATCTCGGCTTTGCGGGAGGCGGTGGCGGAGCGGTTGCCGTCGTTTGGCGAGCTGTTGCGGCGCTATGCCAGCGTTCAGGTGCGGAACGCGGCGACGATCGGGGGGAATATTGCCAATGGGTCTCCGATTGGCGACGGGCCGCCGGCGCTGATCGCTTTGGGGGCGACGTTGCATCTGCGGCGGGGTGACGAGATGCGGGCGCTGCCGCTGGAGGATTTCTTCCTGGAGTATCGCAAGCAGGACCGTCGCCCAGGCGAGTTCGTGGCGGGGGTGTCGTTCCCGGAGTTTGCGCCGGCCCTGCGGTGCTACAAGATCTCCAAGCGGTTCGATCAGGACATCTCGGCGGTCTGCGGGTGTTTCAATGTGACCATGGAGGGAGGCGTGGTGACGTCCGCGCGGATCGCGTTCGGGGGCATGGCGGGGGTGCCGAAGCGGGCGTCTTTGGCTGAGGCGGCTTTGGTCGGGCGTGAGTGGACCGAGCCGGTCGTCGAGGCGGCCGCTGAGGCGATGGCGGGGGATTTTGCGCCGTTGTCGGATATGCGGGCCTCGGCTGGGTATCGGATGCTGACAGCACAGAATCAGCTGCGGCGGTATTTCCATGACCTGGCGGGCGTGCCGGTCTCGGTCCTGGAGGTATCGGCATGAGTATGGGGAAACCTCTGCCGCATGACGCGGCCCCGCTGCATGTGACGGGTCAGGCGCGGTATATTGACGACCTGTCTTTCCCGTCCAATGCGCTGCATCTGGCGTTCGGGTTGTCGTCGGTGGCGCATGGCGAGATCACCGGGTTGGATTTGTCGGCGGTGCGCGCTGCGCCGGGAGTGGTGGCGGTGCTGTCGGCGGAGGATTTGCCCGAGATGCCGGATTGCAGTCCTTCGGCGCATGACGAGCCGCTGCTGGCGGTAGGGACGGTGCATTTCGTCGGGCAGCCGGTGTTTTTGGTGATTGCCGACAGCCATCTTGCGGCACGTAAGGCGGCGCGGTTGGGAAAGGTGTCCTACCGCGAGCTTCCGGCGCTGCTGACAGTGGATGAGGCGCTTGCGGCGAACAGCCGGTTCGAGCAGGGGCCGGTGGTCTGGGCAAAGGGGGATGCCTCGCGGGCGATCTCGGGCGCGGCCCATGTCGTCGAGGGGTCCTTCGAAGTAGGGGGGCAGGAGCATTTCTATCTGGAGGGGCAGGTCGCGGCCTGCCTGCCGCAGGAAGGGGGCGACATGGTCGTCCACTCCTCGACCCAGCATCCGACCGAGGTGCAGCACAAGGTGGCACATGCTTTGCACCTGCCGATGAGTGCGGTGCGGGTGGAAGTGCGGCGGATGGGCGGGGGGTTTGGCGGCAAGGAGTCCCAGGGCAACGCGCTGGCGATTGCCTGTGCGGTGGCGGCCAAGGCGACGGGTCGGCCGACCCGGATGCGCTATGACCGGGATGACGACATGGTCATCACGGGCAAGCGGCATGACCTGCGGATCCTGTACCGCGCCGGGGTGGATGATCAGGGGCACATCCTGGGCTTGGAGTTCACCCATCTCTTCCGCTGCGGCTGGTCGCAGGACCTGTCGCTGCCGGTGGCGGACCGGGCGATGCTGCATGCGGACAACTGCTATCACCTGCCCCACGTCCGGATCGAATCGCATCGGCTGAAGACCAACACCTGCAGCGCCACGGCCTATCGGGGCTTTGGCGGGCCGCAGGGGATGGTGGGGATCGAGCGGGTTCTGGACCATGTGGCCTTCGTTGTGGGGCGGCAGCCGCTGGAGGTGCGCAAGGCCAACTTCTATCGCGGGATGCAGGCGGCGGATGCCTCCGGCGGGGATATTTCCGCAAAGATGAAAGGCCAGGGGAGTGGGGCGGAGATCGATCTGACGTCACGCGGGGCGGCGATGCCGGTTGGGTCGCATGAGGTGCCGTCGGATGGGCGGGTGCAGACGACGCCGTACCAGATGCCGGTGGAGGATTTCATCGGGCACGAGCTGGTGGCGGAGCTGGAGCGGACCTCCGACTACCGGGCGCGGAAGGCGGCGATTGCGGAGTGGAATTCTGGCAGTCCGGTGCTGAAGCGGGGGATCGCGCTGACGCCGGTCAAGTTCGGGATTTCGTTCACCTTGACCTGGCTGAACCAGGCGGGGGCCTTGGTGCATGTGTATCAGGATGGCTCCATTGCCCTGAACCACGGCGGGACCGAGATGGGACAGGGGTTGTTCCAGAAGGTCGCGCAGGTGACGGCCTCGGTATTCGGGGTGGATGCCTCGGTCGTGAAGATCACCGCGACGGATACCGCGAAGGTGCCGAATACCAGTGCCACGGCGGCGTCGTCGGGGGCGGACCTGAACGGGATGGCGGCGAAGGCGGCGGCGGAGACGATCCGCGGGCGGCTGGCGGAGTTCATCGCCGAGAAGCATCAGGTGGAACCTGCGGCGGTGCGGTTCGCCGATGGGACGGTTCGGGTCGCGGGAGAGGTCTATGACTGGGCCCGGGTGGTGGCTTGGGCCTATCAGGCGCGGGTGTCGCTGTCCTCCACCGGCTATTACGCCACGCCGAAGATCGTCTGGGATCGGGTGAAGGGGACAGGGCGTCCGTTCTTCTACTTCGCTTATGGCGCGGCGGTGACCGAGGTGGTGATCGACCGGCTGACCGGGGAGAACCGGATTTTGCGGGCGGACCTTTTGCATGACACGGGGACGTCTTTGAACCCGGCCCTGGATATCGGGCAGGTCGAAGGGGCCTATGTGCAGGGCGCGGGTTGGCTGACGACGGAGGAGCTGGTCTGGGACGGGAAGGGTCGTCTGGCGACGCATGCTCCCAGCACCTACAAGATACCGGCCTGTTCGGACCGGCCTGCCGTCTTCAACGTGGCTTTGTGGGGAAAGGCCAACCGGGAGGACTCGGTCGGCAAATCGAAGGCGGTGGGGGAACCGCCGTTCATGCTGGGGATCTCGGCGCTCTATGCGCTGTCAGATGCGGTGGCGGCTTGCGGGGATGGGTCGGTCTATCCCGCGCTGGACGCCCCGGCGACGGCGGAGCGGGTGCTGATGGCGGTGCGCCGTGTAGAAGGTCGGGGGGTTGAGCGTGTTTGACCTTTCGGGATTGGCGGCGGCTTTGGCTTCGCATGGGCGGGTGGCCCGGGTGGTGATTGCGGGGGTGGAGGGGTCTTCTCCGCGTGAGGTTGGGGCCTCGATGCTGGTCTGGGATCAGGGCCAGTCCGGGACGATTGGCGGCGGGGCGTTGGAGTTCGAGGCGGCGGCGAAGGCGCGTGCACGGCTGGCCGGCGGCGGACGTGCGGTGGAACGGGTGGCTCTTGGACCGTCGCTGGGCCAGTGCTGCGGTGGGGCGGTGGTGCTTTGGACCGAGGTGTTCGAGGCGGTGCCGGACGTGGTGGCGGGCGT
>JANOCQ010000293.1:0-3005 GCA_031412255.1 Paracoccaceae bacterium
ATCCAGCCAAGTTCGGCGTGTGCACCGACCTGGGACTGGTTGAACAGGATGGAGCGCACGGGGTCGATCCCGGCGGCGATGAAGGCGGCAGCACCTTCGCGGGTAGCGTGCCGCAGCTTCGCAGGGTCCTGCCATGTGGTAATTGCGTGCATATCGACGAGGCAGTAGATGGTCTCGATCCCTTCGTCCTGCTTTTCGACAAAGCGTTTCAGGGCACCAAGGTAGTTGCCCAGAGTAATCCCGCCCGATGGCTGGATGCCCGAGAAGATGCGCGGCTGAAAGGTTTTCGGCGTTTGGACCGCCGAGACCGGAGAGGACATGGGATGGCTCCGTCTGGATAAAGCTGACGAACCCGCGTAATCCAAGGGGCAACAGGCGTCAATCACGCCGATCAAAGGCAGGAGCCATGGAACCAGACCACAA
Source organism: Paracoccaceae bacterium (assembly GCA_031412255.1). Lineage (GTDB taxonomy): Bacteria > Pseudomonadota > Alphaproteobacteria > Rhodobacterales > Rhodobacteraceae > Tabrizicola. The sequence continues at coordinate 424 of JANOCQ010000293.1, forward strand.
CGCACCACCGCTGAACCCTTTGCCCCCGGTCGTATGGGTCCTGTCTCTGCCGCTCATCGCGATGGAGGTGGTGCTTGCGCTGGCCTCTGCGGGCCTGATCGGCGGGCAGCAGGGCTTCAGTTGGCGCTTGCAGGCAGTGGAGCGGTTCGGGCTGTTCCCCGAGTTGCTGAAATATCAGTGGGAGACCGGTGGCTATCCGCTGGAAGAATTGCACAGACTGGTCACCTATGTCGTGGTGCACGGTAGCTTTACTCACGCGCTGTTCGCCGTGGTGATGTTGCTGGCGCTTGGAAAGATGGTGGGCGAGGTCTTCCGCTGGTGGGGCGTCGTGGTGGTTTTCCTTGGATCTGCGGCCATCGGTGGGGCGGCCTATGGGCTGCTGGTACCGGGATTGAAGGCGCAGTTGATCGGGAGCTTTCCGGCGGTCTATGGACTGATCGGGGCCTTCACGTTCCTGATCTGGACCAACCTTGCCCGGGTTGGGGCGAACAAGTTCCGGGCCTTCTCGCTGATCGGGGCGCTTCTCTTCGTGCAACTGGTATTCGGGTTGCTTTTCGGGGCGGGCTGGGACTGGGTGGCCGAAATTGCAGGCTTTGCAGCCGGGTTCCTGCTGTCTTTTGTTGTAGCACCCGGCGGGTTCCGGCGGGTCCTCGACCAGATTCGTCAGCGCTGACGGCGCAGGGCCTTGAGGTCGGACAGGCGGATGGCCTTTAGTCCGAAGGCCGCAATGGCATAGGTCAGCATGCCAAGACCGATCAGCATGACCAGGGCCAGGACGCGGTAGGCCTGCGCGTCCAGCATGGGTTGCAGCAGGCTCCACCCGCCCCAAAGTGCCATGCCCATCAGCACCGACGCCAGGGCGATCCTCCAGAAGCGCGAGAGAAAGCGGGCGTCAAAGCGGGTTTCCTCGCCTAGATGCCGCGCCCCCCACCAAAGCTGGGCGACCATGACCCAAGCTGACAGCGTGGTGGCCCAGGCAGCGGCAGAGAAGCCGATCCAGGGCATCAGGCCGAAGGCAAGGGCCGCGTTCAGGACCATCGACCAGACAGCGTAGCGGAACGGGCTGCGGGTGTCTTCGCGGGCGTAGTAGAGAGGTTGCAGGGCCTTCTGCAGGACGAACGCAGGCAGCCCCAGCCCGTAGATCGCCAACGCCAGCGCCGTTGCGGCGGTATCCTCGGGACCGAATGCGCCGCGCTGGTAGAGGACCTCGGTGATCGGCAGGGCGATGACCACCAGCGCCACGGCGGCGGGTAGTGTCAGCAGAAGTGCAAATTCCGTCCCCCGGTTGAACGCCTCGCGCCCGCCCGCGCTGTCGCCAGCCTGAAGACGACGGGAGAGCTCGGGCAGAAGGACGGTGCCGACGGCAATGGCGACGACCCCAAGCGGCAGTTGATACAGGCGGTCGGCGTAAACGAGCCAGGAGATGGCACCCTCGGTCCCCGACGCGACCTGCCGCGAGACGAGGAGGTTGATCTGCACGACCCCGCCGACCAGCAGCGCGGGGCCCATGGTGACCATCAGGCGACGGAAGTCAGGCGTCAGTCGGGGAAGCCGCAAGCGGGGGATGAACCCGATCCGCCGGGCGGCGTACAGCGTCCAGGCCAGTTGCGCGATGCCAGTGATGGGGGTCGTCCAGGCCAGGGTCAGTCCCATGTCCCAGCCGTAGTGATGCGCCAGCATCATCGCGACGATGAAGACCACGTTCATCAGGACCGGGACGGCCCCAGCCTCGGCAAAGTGGCCGTGGGCGTTCAGAATGCCGGAGAGAAGCGCAAAGAGTGAGATGAAGCCGATGTAGACAAAGGTGATCCGCCCGAAGTCGACCGCCATGTCGAAACGGCCGTCACCCACGAAACCTGAGGCCATCGCCCAGACGAGAAGCGGCATGGCAAGCGTGCCGAGCAGCGTGAAGATCACAAGGAAGGCCGTCAGCCCGGAAAAGGCGTTCTGCGCGAAATCCTCGGCGTCCTCGCCTGCCTCCAGTTTCTTCGAATAGAGCGGCACGAAGGCCTGGTTGAACGCGCCTTCCGCAAAGAAGCGGCGAAACATGTTGGGGAGGGAAAACGCCACGTTGAATGCGTCCGCCACCGGCCCCGCGCCAAGATACGCCGCCATCATCAACTCGCGCACCAGACCCGCGCCGCGTGACACCAGCGTCCAGCCGCCCAGGGTCACGATGTTGCGGATCATGCCGCGAGAGCTCATGCGATGGCCCTTTCGGCCCCTTCGACGATGGCCTGGCGCAGCTTCTTCTCCAGTGTTTCCTGGCGGTGCTTCTGGTGCAGCTTCAGGCCGAACATGTCCTTGACGTAGAAGGTGTCGACAACTTGCGCACCATAGGTCGCGATCACCGCGCTGGCGATGTAGATGTTGTTCGTGGCCAGCGTGCGGGTGAGGTCATAGAGCAAGCCGGGCCTGTCGCGGGTATCGACCTCAACGATGGTGTAGATGTCCGAGCCATCGTTGTCGAACATGATGTGGGTCGGAAAACGAAACTCGCGCTCGCGCTTCTTGATCTTGTCGCGGTCCTTCAGCGCCTCGCGCGCCAGGACCTCGCCCTTCAGGGTCTTGTCGATCATCCC
>JANOCQ010000294.1:0-11914 GCA_031412255.1 Paracoccaceae bacterium
GGCGGCGATGGTCTTGTTGGGGGTCGCCTTGCCCGAAACTTCCAGCCCGTTGGCAAAGACGCTCATGCCCGCATCTCCGCCGTCAGGGCCACGCGGCGGCCGTCGTCTTCGCCGGCGAAGCAGAGGGCTCTGTTCTGGGGCAGCAATCCGGCGCGGCCCATCTCGAAGGCCCAGCCCAGTTGGGCGGGCATCAGGGCGGCGCCGATCTCTCCGGCGTATTCGATCAGGTTCCAGTGCTCTGTATACCCACGCGGGCGGCGGGAGCGGCCTTCGGGCGGGGCGCGGTCGAGGCGCATCTGGGCCATCATCTGCTCCTTGAACTTGAAGTGCTCGCCGTTCAGGTCACCGATCAATGCCGGGAAATCATAGAACGGAATGCCCGTCACCGCCAGCGCGGCGCGGATCGCCTGGGTCAGGCCCTCGCCCGTCACCGCCTGTTCGCGACGACCGCCGTCGCGGCTGGGCTCTACTCCCGTGCCCATGCCGGTGATGGCAAGCTCGGGGCCTTGGGCGGTGCCGGTACGGGCGACGAGGATCGCTGCGGCGGCCTCGCCCACCGTGAAGCCCGAGGTGTTGGTGCCGCAAAGGAGGCGGTTCTTGAAGATGTAGTGCTCGACGATGACCTGGCGCAGCAGGCTTTCGACGCCGACGAGGATTTGCAGCGGATAGCGATCGGCCTGGCGGGCCGCGGTGGCGAGGAGGTGGGGCAGGCCCGAGCGGCCGCCGCCGGTGACACCGGAACCGGGGGGGAGGGGGCGGCCGAGTTTGCTGGCGAGGCCGTCGAGAACCAAGGTTTCCAGATCGGCGGGTCGTCCGGGGCGGTCTTTCGGCGCGACGGTGACGAGGATGGGGATCTCGCTCGCGGGGCGGCGGAGCGCGGGGGGGAGGTGGGCGACCTGCGCCAGACACTCCTCGATCGGCGGGGTGGCGAGGTCGGGCAGGAAGGTCGGTCCCTCCCACCACTGGTGAGCGGCGACGCGGAAGCAGCCCAGGTTGGCGCCGATCGTGGGGTCCCAGAGGTTGCCGACCTCGGATCCGATGATCTGGCCGCGGATGCCGGCGATGGTTGCGGGACCGTCGTGGCCCAGAGCGGACCAGATACCGTAGCCGATAACCGAGAGGCCGGGGGCGATGCCTTGGTCAGCCATCGGGGCCTCGCTGGATGCCGCCCGGCCAGTGCGTCGCGCCTTCCAGGGGGCGTTCGACGATGATGGCGCGGGCGAATTCGAAGAGATCACGCTCGGCGGTGATGCGGGTGCGCCAGGTGAGGCACATGGTCCGGTCCTCGGGCAGGAAGAGGACGGTGTCGAGGTTGGCGATGCGCTGCGTGATGCGGCCGGACTTGCGTTCGAAGGTGACGACGATCTGGGTCAGGGGGATCTGGCCGGAGAGGCGGCTCTCGGGTGAGAGGTTGACGAGTTCAAACGGCTCGCCGCCGGTGGGGTAGGGGATCTGCTGGTCCGCGGCCGAGGCCTGGAAGTAGCGGTCGTCGAAGTCCAGCGGCAGGAGGGGGACGCGGTTGTCGCGCCAGACATCGTCATAGGTCCCGGCATATTGGCGGCGGGGAAGCCAGGTGCGGCCGAGGGGACCGAAGGCCATCGGGGCAAAGCCACCGTCGTGCGAGACGGCGTCGGTGCCAAATTCGGAGGTCTGGGCCAGCGGCTTGCCCTCGCGGTTCGCCGAGTTGGGGTAATAGCCGAGACCGACGGGGTTTTCCTGATAGGTCTTGGCCATTGCAGGGGTGTCGGCCTCGGGGTCGATGCCGCCGTAGGCGTGGTCATAGCCGATGTCCTGCACCAGGAAGGGACGCTTTTCTGACGGCGCGTGGCCCGCCGCGCCCCGCAGCCAGATGCGGCTCCCGTGGGCGGTGAATTTCTTTGCCCATTGGCCAAGACGGATCCCGACATCAACGCTGGTCGCCTGCTCGCCGTGCGGAGCATGGGCTCGTGCGTGGGCAAGGACGTCACAGCGAGGACGGAAATGGGCAAAGTCGGTCTCGAACACGGTGGCATCCCAGGCGGGATCGGGACCGAAGACATCGGCCTCGATCAGGGGAAGCTGGTCGGGGGCAACGAAGGTCGGCTCGCCGCGCTTGGCCGAAAGGGTGAAAGTGGCACGGACGACAAGGACGATCTGCTCATGCCCCTGCTTGTCCAGAGCCAGGGTGAAATTCGCGCGGAACGGCGTGGTGTTTTCCAGCCTCATGCCCGCCCCCGTTGATGCAAGGGCTCTACCATTTGCGGGTGAAGCCAAGGGTCTGAGGAACAACGGCACCGCGCCAGTTCGGTAGGGGGGCGCCAGGCGCGCGGGTGGCAAGCTCCAGCGCCACGGCGCGCTGGTCGAGTTGGTAGGTGGCGATCGCCTCGACCGGCGGCTGGATCGACCAGGCCGGAAGGCCCATAAGATGGCGGGTACCGGTCGCAAAGCGGCCGCGGTTCGGGGCCAGCCAGTGGGCAAGCTTGGCGGGATCCGGCCAATAGAGCTTGGCCTCGATGAAACTTTCCAGTGGGCACGACGCCACCACCGGGTCGTCGGGATCGTCGGGAAACTCGGCCAGTTCCAGCGACTCTGCTGACAGCCGCGCGCCGGTTATCCGGCAGAAGGCGGCACCGGCGGTTCGCGAAAGCACCGGCTCGGATGTCTGGCCCAGGAGCCAGTCGAGTGTGTCTGCGGCCCCAAAGGCACCTGTCGCCACGATGCCCCAGCGCTCTGTCAGTCGGTCGGACATAAGCCGCTGGATTGCTGCGCGGGTTGCGCGGTCGTCGAGGACGAGCGGCAGCAGCTCGGCCACCATGCGCGCCTCGCGGGCAGGGGTTGCCGGGGTGATCAGCGAAGCGAGTATTGCGGGCGCGGCGCGGCGGTCGCCCAGCAGCGCGGCAGCCCATGCAGCCCAGAAACGCAAGGTCGGGTCGGAGGTATCGGCCAGTCGGACAAGATCCCCGGCCAGGTCGGCGCGACCGAGTTCTGCCACAAGTTGCATGGCCCGTGCGGCCACTCGGGGGTCCCGGTGGAACAGGAGCGGCTTCAGATGGCCTTTGGGGTCCACGCGGCGCAGTCCGCAGAGGTCAAGCGCGATCCAGGTTGCCATCGGGTCCAATCCGGTGATCCAGTCGCGCATCCGCGCAGCCATGCGGTCGGGCGCACACCAGGCGGCGGCAGCCCCCAAGGCTGCGACCTGGTCCCAGATCAGCGCCTCGGGCGGAGCTATGTCGGCCAGGGTAAGGTCGGGACGGGCGTGCAGGCAGACATGGAAGGCCGTGAAGACTTCGCCGAATTCGGCGGCAACGGCCAGCGTTTCCAGCGCCAGTTCAACCCCCGCCTCGCGACCCATTACCAGCGCGTCGAGGTGCCCGCCCAGGCGACATTCCAGTTCGAAAAGCTCGACCAGCCGGAAGTTCGGGCCGTCCTGCCCCAGCCGCAGTTGCGATGCGACGAAGGTGGCGTTTTCCGCGTGAAGCCGCAAAATCCGGCGGTTGATCAAAGGCACGTTGCAATTCATACGCGAATGGTCCCGGGAGGGGCAGCGATGGGTGCAGCTTAGACCAAGCCGGGACAAATCCAAGCAAAGCTTTCCCGACCTGCTGGCCCGAATTTCTTCGGGGGACAGCGGGAATGATCAGATGTCCGGTCACTTCGCGCCGTTGGGGCTACTGGTGGGACTTGCGGGCAGCCAAGCCGATCAGATGGGCGTGCGCGTATAAGACATGCCTGACGGAGGGGACGTCTTTTCGGAATGCGGCTTTCCGGCGAGGCACCGGTTCGCCAGGCCGACGTTCTATCCCGCAGAGGCTGGGGTCATGCCCTGGGCCAACTGGCTTGCAGCGCGGCGGCTTGTCCTTGCCGGATCGGGGGCAGGGGCGTGCCATCTGGCACCCTCGCGACTTGAGTTTGCCGCCCGGGACACATACACCATGGGGACCAAAGAAGGACCGCACCCCATGCGCATTCATCAGGACCTGGCCGACACGATCGGGAACACGCCGCTTCTGAAGCTGAAGAAGGCTTCCGAGGTCACCGGCTGCACCATCCTGGGCAAGGCCGAGTTCATGAACCCCGGCCAGTCCGTCAAGGATCGGGCGGCGCTTTACATCATCAAGGACGCCGTGGCGAAGGGGCTCTTGAAGCCGGGTGGAACCATCGTGGAAGGCACGGCGGGAAACACGGGGATCGGCCTTGCGCTGGTCGGTGCGTCGATGGGTTTTCGGACCGTGATCGTGATCCCGGAAACCCAAAGCCAGGAAAAGAAGGACATGCTGCGGCTTGCAGGCGCCGAACTGGTCCAGGTTCCGGCGGCACCTTACCGCAACCCGAACAACTACGTCCGCTACTCGGGCCGGCTGGCCGAGGCGCTTGCCAAGTCCGAGCCCAACGGCGCGATCTGGGCCAACCAGTTCGACAATACCGCGAACCGGCAGGCGCATATCGAGACGACGGGACCGGAGATCTGGGAACAGACAAGTGGCATGGTCGACGGATTCATCTGCGCCGTGGGCAGCGGCGGCACGCTTGCAGGCGTGGCGGACGCGTTGCAATCAAAGGGCGTGAAGATCGGTCTGGCCGATCCCGAAGGCGCGGCGCTGCACAGCTTTTACACCACCGGCAAGTTGGAGAGCCCCGGGAATTCCATCACCGAAGGCATCGGGCAAGGCCGCATCACGGCGAACCTAGAAGGCTTCACGCCAGACTTCAGCTACCGCATCCCCGATGCCGAGGCCCTGCCGATCATCTTCGACCTTCTGACGGACGAAGGGCTTTGCATGGGCGGGTCGACCGGCATCAATATCGCCGGCGCGATGCGCATGGCCAAGGACATGGGGCCGGGCAAGACGATCGTGACGATCCTCTGCGACTACGGCAGCCGCTACCAGTCCAAGATCTACAACCCGACCTTCCTGCGCGAAAAGGGCCTGCCGGTCCCAGATTGGCTGGACCATCCAGCCCGCCCGATCCCGCCGGTCTACGAAGACGCATGAGGCGGCTTCTGCTCTGGCTGGGACTGGTGCTGGCGCTGGTGGCAGCGCCGGTACTGGCGCAGCAGCAGGGGACCTCGACCGCGACGGAAGGGCCCGCGACCGACGGGGCCGAGCTTGACTACGCGCTTTGGGAGCGGATGGCCGAACGGGCCGAAGCCGAGATCGAGAACCGCTACACCTCGACCGAGAGGATGGAGGCGATCCGGGCGCAGTTGGCCAAATGGCGCGCAGCCCTTCTGAACGCGCAAAGTGCCAACTCGGCACGGATTGCGACGGTGCGCCAGCAGATCGAGGCGCTGGGCCCGACCCCCGCCGAGGGTGCGGTAGAAGCCGACGAGATCTCGGCACGGCGTCAGGAACTTGCCAGCCAACTGGTCAAGCTGCAGGCCCCTGGCATCGCCGCGGAGGAGGCCTATCGCCGCGCTGACGGATTGATCGACGAGATCGACCGGACTTTGCGCGAACGTCAGGCGGATCAACTTCTGCAACTTTGGCCCTCGCCGCTGAACCCCGGCAACTGGCCCGAGGCCGCGATTGGCTTTGCCGACACCGTCCAGCGGCTTTGGGACGAGACCCTGGAGGCCTGGGAAGATCCGAAAGCGCGGGAACAGTTGTTCGACAACCTGCCGCTGATCGTCATCCTGGTCATCGTGGCGCTGGCACTGGTGATCTATGTCCGGCGCTGGATCGAACGCTTTGCCGAGCGGTTGCAGGAAGGCGCGTCGGTGCGCGGACGCCACTTCTGGGCGCTGCTTGCGTCGATGGGCGGTATCATCCTGCCGACCGTAGGTGTGGTCCTTCTGTCCTGGGCGCTGATCGCCAGCGGCATGCCGGGCGATGTCGGGACCGAGATCGCCGTGACTTTGCCGATTGCGGGCTTTGTCGTCTTCTCGGCAGCGTGGCTTGGGGCGCGGGCCTTCCCGCGCATCCAGGGTGATGGTGCCGTCCTGCCGCTTCCCCCGGAACGCCGGGCCGAGGGGCGCTTCTTGTCGGTGATGATGGGGCTGGTGATCGCGGCCGACATGCTGCGCGGCGCTGCGATGGATGCACAGGCCTATTCCGACGCCACGACATCGGTCATGTCCTTCCCGATCCTCTTGACCGGCGGGCTGGTGCTGCTGCGCCTGGGCCGGACGCTGCGCAAGACACGCGAGGCCGAGGACAGGTCTTCCAGCTATGCGCTGCGGCTGATCCAGCTTCTGGCGCGGGGGCTGACGGTACTGGGCATTCTCGGGCCGGTCCTGGCGGGCTTTGGCTATGTTCAGGCCGCCGAGGCGGTGATCTATCCCGCCATGATGTCTTTCGCGCTTGTCGCCTTCCTGTTCATCCTTCAACGGCTGATCGGTGACGGCTGGGCACTTATCACCCGATCCGAGGAGACGGCCCGCGATGCACTGGTGCCGGTCCTGGCAGGCTTCTTTCTGTCCATCGCCGCGCTGCCCGTGCTTGCGCTGATCTGGGGCGCACGCTTTTCTGATCTGACCGAGATCTGGACCCGGTTCACCGAAGGATTCCAGATCGGCACCACGAAGATCTCGCCGTCGAACTTCATGATCTTCGCCGCAGTCTTCGTGCTTGCGTACATGCTGACGCGGCTTTTCCAGGGCGCCTTGCGCACGACGATCCTGCCGAAGACCCGGATGGAGCCGGGCGGGCAGACCGCGCTGGTCGCGGGCGTGGGCTACGTCGGCATCTTCCTGGCCGCCCTGATCGCGATCAACGCGGCAGGGCTGGACCTGTCGGGACTTGCCATCGTCGCCGGTGCGCTGTCGGTCGGTATCGGTTTCGGCCTGCAAAACATCGTGTCGAACTTCATCTCGGGCATCATCCTTCTGATCGAGCGGCCGGTCAGCGAAGGCGACTGGATCGAGGTCGGCACCGTGCAGGGCAAGGTCCGCGCCATCAGCGTGCGATCGACCCGGATCGAGACGTTCGACCGCAACGACGTGATCGTGCCGAACGCCGACCTGATCACCGGGCGCGTGACGAACTGGACGCGCTTCAACCTGTCGGGCCGGATCATCGTGCCGGTCTCGGTCGCTTTGGGATCGGACTCGCGCAAGGTCGATAAGCTTTTGCGCGAGATCGCCGAAGAGCAGCCGCTTGCGATCTTGAACCCGCCCCCTGTGATCGCCTTCGCGGGCTACACCGCCACGCAGTTGAACTTCGAGATCCGGGTGATCCTGCGCGACGTGAACTTCGGTGTGCAGGTGCGCAGCGACATGAATCACCGCATCCTGCAGCGGCTGGCTGAAGAGGACATCCACATCGTCCCGCCCGCCGCCCCGGCTGCACCGCCCGACCCGATGAAAGCCGCGGCTGCGGTGCACGCGCTTGCCGAGTTGGTGGAGCAGGAGCGGGCGGACTCCAGATCCAGGAAGTCCATGCCACCCAGACCTGCATCTGACGTGAAAGGGGCCGAACGGTGACCGAACTTCTGTTTCGCGATGACGCCTACCAGACCGCCGCCGACTGCCGGATCATCGGCCATACGCCAGAGGGCGGGATCATCGTCGACCGCACGATCTTCTATGCCACCGGGGGCGGCCAGCCAGGAGACAGCGGAATGCTGGACTGGGTCGGTGCCCGGGTGCCGATCGCAACGACGCTGAAGGTCGAAGGCGGGATCGCTCTGGTGCCGGCAGAACCGGTTGCCATGCCTCCTGTCGGCGCTCCGGCGCGGCAACTGATCGACTGGGCCCGCCGTCACCGCCATATGCGCATCCATACCGCGCTGCACCTATTGTCCGTTGTGATCCCGCTGCCGGTGACGGGCGGCCAGATCGGCGCGGACAGGGGACGTCTGGACTTCGACATGCCCGATCCACCAGGAGACGTGGCCGCGCTGGAGGAGGCTTTGAACAGCTTGATTGCACGCGATCTGCTGGTCGGTGAGGACTGGATCAGCGACGCCGAGCTTTTGGCCAAGCCGGCTCTGGTCAAGACCATGTCAGTCCGGCCACCGACGGGACAGGGCCGTGTCCGGCTGGTGCGCATCACGGATGGTGAAACGCTTGTCGACCTGCAACCCTGTGGCGGCACCCACGTCCGCCGCACCTCCGAGATCGGCCGGGTCGAGATCGGGAAGATCGAGAACAAGGGCCGCCAGAACCGTCGGGTGACGATCACGCTGGCCTGATCACACTGGCCTGATCACACTGGCCTGAGCACGCTGGCCTGAGCACGCTGGCCGGCTTTTTGGTGGGCGCGCGAGATATCCCCTTGAACTGCGTCGCAAAGCCAGAGTATCAGCCCGGGACGGACAGTTGGCCGAGTGGTCGAAGGCGCACGCCTGGAAAGTGTGTAGGCGGGGAACCGTCTCGAGGGTTCGAATCCCTCACTGTCCGCCATGAAATATTGATATTGAACATTATTTACATGAAGTCGTTATTTCCCGCTTTTCGCGTGGTGCCCGATTTGACGTTAGCCAAAGAAGTTGCTGTCAGACTGACAGAAGAAACCAAGTCACCCTTTTTCCGCGTGAGCGTGCTTGCGGTGAACGGCGGCTAAGGGCGGAAAGTGGACATTCGGACTCCGTGTCCGATACGCTAAGCACGAACTGTGACGTCGCAATCGATAATTGCATCGGGGACAACGATGGCTTTATCCCATGGCAGTCAGAGCGTGGTTGATCGGCCGCAGCGCCCCATAAAGGTTGCGCCACAGGACATAGCGGCTGTCCGCGCGGGCGCTTTCAGCAGGGCGCGGGGTGAACATCCGGTCGGCTTTGACAAGCGCCTTGGTCGCCGTGGCAAGATCGGTCATGGCACCCGTCCCAACCCCCGCCATCACGGCGGCACCGATGGCACCCGGATCGCGGCCTTCGACCCGTTGGATGGGCCGGCCCAGCACGTCGGCGCGCAGTTGCGCCCAGGTGTCCGAAGCAAAGCCACCCCCGCCTGCTTTCAGAATCGCTGGCTTCACGCCTGCCGACTGCTCCAGCGCCTCGAACGCCAGGCGGGCGGAGAAGGCCACGCCTTCCAGGATCGCCGCCGCCATCTCGGCCGGGCCGTGACTGGCGGTCAGACCGGCAAAGCCGCCCCGCGAGGCCGCATCCCAGAGCGGCGCACGTTCGCCCTGAAGGTGTGGCAGGAACAGCGGCGCATCGTCGGCTAACGAGTGGGCCATCGCGGCGACGTCCTGGGCCGAGTGACCCAGGAGCCGGGCTGCCCAGTCGAGCGAGCCCCCCCCGGATTGCGTCGGGGCCGCGTGAAGTCGAAGGCCACGCCAGTCGGGAAAGGTGATGATGCCCGGCTGCGGAAAAAGATCGGCTGACAGGATGCCCAGCACGTCGGAGGTGCCAGAGAGATAGAAGGCCTCGCTCTCTTGCGCCACGCCTAGACCGAAGAGGCTGGCCCATGCATCCATCACGCCCAGCACCACCGGAGTACCTGCAAGCGGCCAGTGGGTGCTGATCTGGCCCACCACAGTGAAGGGGTCGGCCAGCGGTGCAAGGCGCCGCGCCGCGCCATCAAGCTGCGCGATCAAGTCATCGGCATAGGTGAACGCGGGCGTGACCAGGCCCACGGAGGAGATCGGGTCCGTTGCCAGAACCCCCGTCAGACGGGCAAGAACCCAGTCGCGGGGCAACAGGACATGGGCTGTGCGTTCCCATATCTCGGGGCGGGCGGCCTTCATCCATGCCATGCGCGCAAGGGCGTGGCTGGCATCGACCGGAATCGGCGCGCCAAGCCAGGCGATCTTGTCCTCGAAGGACACGGTTCGATCCAGGGCCGCACCTGCCTCGGCGGCCCGGCCATCTTGCCAGACAATGGCGGGATGCAGGACGTTCAACCCGGCATCGGTGAACACATGCGTATTCACCTGCGAGGTCAGGCACAGGGCGGCAGCAGAGCCATTTTGGGCAAAATGCTCCAGGGCGCTGCGCACAAGGCGCAGCCAATCTTCGGGGTCCTGTTCAACCTGGCCAGCGGCGGGCCTTCTCGTCGGATAGCGGGAAGAAAACTCGGCCACGCGACGACCTGACAGGTCGATCATCACCGCCTTGACCGAGGTGGTGCCGATATCGATTCCAATCAGATGCGAGGCGGACACGTTTCCCCCAGGTTGCAGGTCCGGCGGAGGCTTGGAAAACCTCTGGACGCGGCAAGACTGGCCTGACAATCATTCCTCCGCAAGCATGAGAAATACAGGGGGAGGGACTGGACATGACCGGAATCACACGGCGCGCTTTTGGGCGCATCGCAGGGCTGACACTTGCGACTGCAGTGGCAACTGTTGGAAGCGCCGCCTTCGCCGAGGGCGAGAAGATCGCGGTCATCACGCCGTATCTGTCGCAGCCCGGAACGCAGTTCTATGTCGAAGCCTTCCAGGCCCGCGCCAAGGAGCTTGGCTGGGACGTGAACGTCATCGACACGGCGGGCGACGTCGCGGCGGTCATCAGCCGGATGGAGGATGTGTCCGCGCAGGGCGTCAATGCCATCGTCCTGAACGTCGATCCGGCGCAGGTGGGCGCGGGGCTTGACGCAGCGGTGGCAGCGAACATTCCGGTCTTCGGGATGGACGCTGGGACCGATCCGCGGATCAAGGCCAACATCACCTCGAACGGCTATGCGATGGCGGCGGAAACCTAGGTCTATGTGGCGAACCGGATTGGCGGTGCGGGCAATGTCGTGATGTTCGTATTTGACGCCTTCCCGCCGGTCCAAGTGCGCGGCGCGGTTGCCGATGCGGTCTTCAAGAACCATCCCGACATCACCGTGCTGGACCGCGTGACGCCCGATGTTTCGGACGGCGGCATTGCCGACAGCCGCGCCAAGATGGAAGCGATCCTGGCGGCAAACCCTGAACCGGGCAGCATCAAGGCGGTCTGGGCGGCGTGGGATCAGCCTGCCCTTGGCGCGCTTCAGGCCATCGAGGCGGCGGGGCGGCAGGGCGAAGGGATCGTGATCACCGGCATCGATGCCAACCCGCAGGCGCGGGACGCCATTGCGGCGGGGGGCAATTTCGAAGCCTCGGTGGCGCAGGACTTCCAAGGGATCGGAGCGACGACAGCAGACACCGTGGCGCGGGTGCTGGGCGGTGAAACGCTCAAGTCCAACGTGATCTATGTCCCGACCAAGCTTATCACCAGCGCCAACGCCAAGGACTAAGGCCGACGGGGCGGTTCACGCCGCCCCGATGCCTCCTCCCATGCCAGAACTGCGCCTCTCGGGCATCGTGAAAAGCTTCGGTCCGGCGCGGGCGCTGGACCGGGCTGCGCTTTCACTGTGCGGCGGCGAGGTCCACGCCCTTATGGGCGAGAACGGGGCCGGCAAGAGCACGTTGATCCGGATCCTTGCGGGGCTGGAAAGCGCCGATTCCGGCGAGGTGACACTGGATGGAGCGGTGCTGCGGCTGGGATCACCGGCCCTGGCCAAGGCGGCGGGCTTCCGGTTCCTGCATCAGGAAAACCACGTGGTCCCGGCCTTGAGCGTGGCCGAGAACATGCACCTTGCGCGGCCCTATCCACAGCGCCTCGGTCTGGTCCACTGGACGAAGCTTCGCACGGCGGCAGCGGAGGCACTTGGGCAACTGGGGGCCTCCCACATCGACGCGCGGTCGGTGATGGGGTCGCTTGGTGCGGGTGACCAGATGCTGGTGCGGATTGCGGCCACCTTCCTGGACGACGGGGATGCCCCCTGGGCCTACGTGATGGACGAGCCGACGGCCGCCTTGTCGGGGGCCGAGGCCGAACGCCTGTTCAAGGCCGTCGCCGCGCTGAAGGCGGCGGGGGCGGCGGTCCTTTACGTCTCGCACCGCATGGACGAGGTGATGCGGCTTGCCGACCGCATCACCGTCCTGCGGGACGGGGCACATGTGGCCACCCGTGACCGTGCTGCGACAAGCCGTGACGAGATCATCCGCGACATGACCGGGCGCGACATGGCGGACCTCTTTCCGCTCCATGCGACGACGTCGGGCCCCCCGGCGCTTTCGGT
>JANOCQ010000295.1:0-2924 GCA_031412255.1 Paracoccaceae bacterium
CTCATTCGCGCCCCTGCGGGGGCGCGCGCAGGGTGGGTTTCGGCCCGCCCGACCTGTCAAAGATCGCATGTGGGGGCGACCCCTTGATGGCCTTCGGGCCGCACGCGGGAGGCGGGGCGCCACAACAATCGTGGGGGATGCCATCCCTGACGCTTGGCCTGGGGCTTCCGGCTTTGCATTCGAAGACAGGCGAAAGGGCTGCCCCATTCCGGGGCTGCCCGCGTGTGACCGGCTCTGCACCCCTGCCGGGGTGCTGGGCCAACGTTAGGAGACTGCACGTGGAACGGACGGAAAAGCGCGATTTCGTCGCGTCGCTCGCCACGGTGTTCGGGGAAACCTCTTTCGTCCTGGTGGGCCGCAACGCGGGCCTGACAGTGGCGGCGGTGGATGATCTTCGGCGCCGGATGAAGGCGAATGGCGCGACCTACAAGGTCGCGAAGAACCGCCTGGCCATGCGCGCTCTCGACGGCACCCGTTTCCAGGGCATCTCGCACCTGCTGAAGGGTCCGACCGCGCTTGCGTGGTCGGTCGACCCTGTGGCGGTGGCGAAGACCGCCGTGGAGTTCGCCAAGGTGAACGACAAGTTCGTGATCCTGGGCGGGGCGCTCGGCAACCAGACGCTCGACATCGATGGTGTCAAGGCGCTGGCCGAGCTTCCCTCGCTCGAAACGCTGCGCGCGCGCCTGCTGGGGATGATCCAGACCCCAGGGACGCGCATTGCCTCGGTGCTATCGGCACCAGGCTCGCAGTTGGCGCGGGTGTTGAAGGCTTACGCCGACAAGGACGCAAGCCTCGAGGACGCGGCATAGCCGGATGGAATTGCCCTGCGCGGGGATTCGCCCTGCCGGGGTTGCACAACCCAAGTCAAGCGATTAATTAGGAGCATACACATATGGCCGAACTCTCAAAGCTGGTGGACGAGCTGTCCAGCCTCACCGTCATGGAAGCTGCTGAGCTTTCCAAGATGCTTGAAGAAAAGTGGGGCGTCTCCGCCGCCGCGCCGGTGGCCGCTGCCGCCGCTGCCGGCCCGGCAGCCGCTGCCGCGCCAGTTGATGTGCAGACTGAGTTCACGGTGATCCTGGCCGCCGCCGGTGACAAGAAGATCAACGTGATCAAGGAGATCCGCACCATCACCGGCCTGGGTCTGAAGGACGCCAAGGACCTGGTCGAGGGCGCGCCCAAGACCGGTGAGGAATCGGTGTCGAAGGACGAGGCCGAGAAGATCAAGAAGGTGCTGGAAGAAAACGGCGCCAAGGTTGAGGTCAAGTAAGCACTGGATGGGGCTTGCCCCATCCGGCGTTCGCGTGAGCTGGGAAGGGCGGGAATCGGCAACGGTTCCCGTCCTGCCCGGCGTTTTGCGTCCCGCGGTTCCGCGTGACGTCTGGGCATCGCGGGGCCACCACCCTGCACGATTGGGAAGCTGAATACGCATGAACGCCATGAACAAGCCGTTCACGAGCAGCAAGCGCATCCGCAAGAGCTTCGGGCGCCTGCCTGAAGTCGCGCCGATGCCCAACCTGATCGACGTGCAGCGCTCGAGCTATTCGCACTTCCTGCAGATGGACACGACGCCTGACAGCCGCACCCACACCGGGCTGCAGGAGGTCTTCAAGTCGGTTTTCCCTATTGATGACTTCGGCGGCCGTGGCCGGTTGGAGTTCGTCCAATATGAGTTGGAGGAGCCGAAGTATGATGTTGAGGAGTGCATTCAGCGCGGGCTGACCTACGCCGCTCCGCTGAAGCTGCGCCTGCGTCTGATCGTCTGGGATATCGACGAGGACACCGGCAGCCGCTCCATCCGCGACATCAAGGAGCAGGATGTCTACATGGGCGACATGCCGCTCATGACGGATAACGGCACTTTCATCGTCAACGGCACCGAGCGGGTGATCGTCTCGCAGATGCACCGCTCACCGGGCGTTTTCTTCGACCATGACAAGGGCAAGACCCACTCCTCCGGCAAGTACCTTTTTGCCGCGCGGGTCATCCCGTATCGTGGCTCGTGGCTCGATTTCGAGTTCGACGCGAAAGACGTGTGCTACGTCCGTATCGACCGCAAACGTAAGCTGCCGGCGACGACGCTGCTATATGCGATGGACAGCGCGGCCACCGAGGCCAAGCGCGTCGCCGCCAAGGCGGAAGGCCGCGAGCTCGAGCATGGCGAAATCCGCGGGATGGATGCCGAGGAAATTCTGACGCATTTCTACGGCCAGGTGCCGTTCAACCGTCTGCCCAAGGGCTGGGCGCGCAGCTTCGATCCGGACAGCTTCCGCGGCATCAAACTGCTGGAGCCGCTGATCGACGCCAAGACTGGCCTCGTCGTCGCCGACAAGGACGTCAAGATGACGCCGCGCGCGGCGAAGAAGATCCTCGAAGCCGGCACCACCGAGGTGCTGGTCGGTCGCGCCGATCTGCTGGGCCGCTACATGGCCGAGGACATCGTCAACCTCGAGACCGGCGAGATCTGGGTCGAGGCCGGCGAGGAGCTGTCCGAGGCGAAGCTGGCGGCGATGGAGGAGGCCGGTATCGACACGCTGCCGACCCTGGCTATCGACCAGAGCGTCGGCCCCTGGATCCGCAACACGTTGCAGGTGGACAAGAACTCCAACCGCGAAGAAGCTTTGATGGACATCTACCGGGTCATGCGCCCGGGCGAGCCACCGACGCCCGATACTGCGGAGACGCTGTTCCGTGGCCTGTTCTTCGACAATGAGCGGTACGACCTGTCCAGCGTCGGCCGGGTGAAGATGAACATGCGCCTGGGCTTCAGCCTGGACGATGCCCCGGACACCATGCGCACCCTGCGCAAGCAGGACATCGTGGCGACTGTAAAGACGTTGCAGGAGCTGAAGGACGGCAAGGGCTCGATCGACGACATCGACAACCTTGGGAACCGGCGGGTGCGTTCGGTGGGCGAACTGATG
>JANOCQ010000296.1:0-2560 GCA_031412255.1 Paracoccaceae bacterium
GCATCCGTCTGGTCTGAAACGATGAAACCAAAACCCTTGGAAGGATCGAACCACTTAACGCGACCATGCACGAGCTGCATGACCTCATCTTCTTCCGCCATTTACAGAGCCTTCTCCCCAGAATGAGCCCCAAGCGGCACAGATGGGGCGAAAGTTAACCGGGGATCAAGGGCAAATGTGCCCGTTCGTTGCATAAAATCCGACAAGCCCCGGAATCATCAGGGATTCAATCTTGTGACGTTCCAGTCTTCTGAAAGCTCTGCACGATACCAGCGAAAGCGGTCATGCAACCGGAACGGGCCGTCGGCCCAGAATTCGATCTCGACCGGTCGAATCCGAAACCCACCCCAGAACGGGGGGCGTGGCGGATTCGGCCCTTTTGTCAGCGCCTGCCTGGCCGCCTCGGCCATCAGCGCCTCACGCGAGGTCAGGGGTTGCGACTGCTGGCTGGCCCAGGCTCCGATGCGGGATTTGAGGCTGCGGCTGGTGAAGTATGCGTCTGCCTTTGCACCTTCTTCGCGGGTGACGGTGCCGCGGACCCGGATCTGGCGGCGAAGCGACTTCCAGTGAAGCACGAAGGCCGCCTTGCCCGCGGCTTCGATTTCACGGCCCTTTTTCGACGTGTAGTTGGTGTAGAAGACGAAGGCGTCGGCCTCGATCTCTTTCAGCAGAACCATGCGGACGTTCGGCAGTCCCTGTTCGTCCACCGTGGCCAGCGCGATCGCGTTGGGATCGTTTGGCTCGGACACTTCGGCCTCGGTCAACCAGGACTGGGCAATCACGAAGGGATCGCTGCCAGCGAAGATACCTGTCCGGTCCATGAGAGACTCCTTCCCCGGCGGCAAGGACTTGCCTTGAAGGGCGGCCCCGCTTCGCCTACACGTCATTTCCAACGAGAAGGTGGGCGAGGGTTCAGGAATGTCAACCGGACTTATGCAGGGCAAGCGCGGGCTTGTCATGGGGCTTGCGAACGACAAGTCCATCGCCTGGGGCATTGCCCAGGCCGTGGCGGCCCAGGGGGCGACGCTGGCCTTCAGTTACCAGGGCGAGGCGCTGAAGAAGCGGGTCGAGCCTTTGGCGGCAAGCCTGGGCAAGCCGATGCTGTTCGAATGCGACGTCGCAAGCGACGAAAGCATCGATGCACTGTTCACCGCCGTGAAGGCGGAGTGGGAGCAGATCGACTTTCTTGTCCATGCCATCGGGTTCGCCGACAAGAACGAACTTCGGGGCCGCTACGTGGACACCTCGCGTGTCGGGTTTGCGCTGGCGATGGACATTTCGGTCTACAGCTTTACCGCGGTCTGCCAGCGTGCGGCGGCGATGATGGGGCCAGGCGGGAGCCTGCTGACCCTGACCTACTTCGGCGCGGAAAAGGTCATGCCGCATTACAACGTGATGGGCATCGCCAAGGCCGGGCTTGAGGCGTCGGTCAAGTATCTCGCCGAGGATCTGGGCAAGGACGGGATTCGTGTAAACGCGATCTCGGCCGGCCCGATCAAGACGCTGGCCGCCAGCGGGATCGGCGACTTTCGCTACATCATGCGCTGGAACGAGTTGAACTCGCCCCTGCGCCGGAACGTGACGCAGGAAGAGGTGGGCAAGGCCGCGCTTTATCTGCTGTCGGATCTTGGCAGCGGTACGACGGGCGAGAACCTGCATGTCGACGCGGGCTACCACGTGATCGGGATGAAGGCGATCGACGCGCCGGACATCGACATCGTCACCGGCAAGAAAGAGGCCGCGCAGTGAGCCTTGCGGCCTTCCTGGCCTTTGCCGGGCTGGTGCTGTTCGCTGTCATTTCGCCAGGCCCCGCCGTCCTGATGTCGGCCCGGACCGGATTGAGCGAGGGGTATCGAAGCGGAACCATGCTGGCGCTGGGTATCGCGACCGGAGCGGCCTTCTGGGCGCTTGCGGCGATGTTCGGCCTGCACCTGATCTTCGACGCTGCCCCCTGGCTTCTCTGGGCGTTGAAGGCCGGCGGATCGGGCTGCCTTCTGTGGTTGGGCTGGCAGCTCTGGCGGGGTGCGAAAACGCCTTTCATTGCCGACGACGCGCGGCCCGTCCCGCGGTCGCCCTTTGCGGCCTACCGGCTGGGACTATGGACGAATCTCTCGAATCCGAAAGCCGTCGTGATCTATTCCTCGATCTTCCTCGGGACGATCAGCCCAGGCACTCCGCTCTGGGTTCACTCCAGCCTCGTCCTGTTCATCCTGGCGATGGAGACTGCCTGGAACAGTATCGTGGCCCGCATCTTTTCGCTGGAGCGCACGCGGGCGACCTATATCAGCCTCAAAACCGTGATCGACCGTTGCTTCGGCGCTGCCTTGGCGCTGCTTGGCATCAAGATCATCGCCACCTGAAGGAGGGGCCCAATGTCTGCTGACCGCCTGCCGCATGAAAAAGGGTTTCACGTCAGTTGGGACCAGATCCACCGTGACGCCCGCGCGCTGGCCTGGCGGCTGGATGGCAAGGGGCCGGGCGAAGGGGGGACCTGGAAGGCTGTGGTCGGGATCACTCGAGGCGGGCTGGTTCCTGCGATGATCGTCAGCCGCGAACTGGA
>JANOCQ010000297.1:0-1623 GCA_031412255.1 Paracoccaceae bacterium
CGAGGCCTCCGGTCGCGATCACCTTCATCGGGTTATCGCGTTCCTTCCGCACTTCGCGCACAATGCCTTCGATCAGGCCGACATAGCCCCAATACACGCCCGACTGCATGCAGGCCACCGTATTCGTGCCGATGGCTTTCAGGGGCTTGGCCACATCGACGTGAGGCAAGGCGGCGGCGGCCATGTGGAGTGCTTCGAGGCTGAGGTTCACGCCCGGCGCGATGACCCCGCCGATATAGGCGCCGTCGCTGTCGACGACGTCGAAGGTCGTGGCGGTGCCGAAGTCGACGACGATCAGATCGCCGCCATGCCGGTCAAAGCCCGCCACCGTGTTGACCAGGCGGTCGGGGCCGACGGTGGTGCCCTGGTCCACCCTGGGGGCCACGGGCAGTTTGCAGTCGGGTTTGCCGACGACCAACGGCCGGCAGCCGAAGTAGCGGTCGCAGAGGACGCGAAGGTTGAACACCACGCGGGGGACGGTCGAGGAGATGATCGCCTCGGTCACTTCGGCTTCGGTCTTCGTCAGCATCATCAGCGATGAGAGCCACACGAAATACTCGTCCGCCGTTCGCTTGTGATCCGTGGCGATGCGCCAGGTCGCGAGAAATCGATCCCCGTTCCAGATCGAGAACACGGTATTGGTGTTGCCGCAGTCGATGGCGAGAAGCATGGCCTGTGCCCCTGTCCCGGTCAGAAAAAGACTTCGGCCGCAGGAATGGCCAAGGTCGCGGAGGGTGTGCGCAGGACGAGCGCGCCCGTCGCGTCGATCGTCTCGAACACGCCTTCGCGGGTGGTGACGCCGGTGCGGGCGCGGATCACCTCGCCCAGACGGGCGGCGTGGGACAACCAGGCAGAGCGCAAGGGCCCGAAGCCCTGCGTCTGAAAGATCGCCTCCCACCGTCCGTAGGCAGGCGCAAGCGCGTCGAGAAAGGATTGCGGGCTGATCCTGAGACCCGTTTCCGCCAGCAGGCTGACCGGCCGGACCGCGCCTTGCTCGACCTGATGGATATCCGGCGCGGCGATCAGGTTGACCCCGATCCCGATCGCAAGATGACCGAGCGTGCTTCCCTGCCCCTGACTTTCCAGCAGGATGCCGGCCAGCTTGCCACCGTTCAGCAGAACATCGTTCGGCCACTTCAGGGTAAACGCATCGGGCAGCCCGGTCAGCGCAACGCAGGCATCCCGCAGCGCCAGTGCCGCGGCAAAGGACCGAAGCGCGACGACGTCCGGCTTCTCCGTCGGGTAGAGCAACAGCGTCGCATAGAAGTTGCCACGCGGGCTGGCCCAGGCACGCCCGCGCCGCCCCCGCCCGCCGGTCTGCTCTTCGGCGATGATCCATGTCGGATCATGCATGGCCGCGGCGCGCCGTGCGGCCTCGGCGTTCGTGCTGTCGACGGTGGCAAGGGCGATCTGCATTACACCCTCTGGCCAGGGATCAACGGACAAGCGATTCCGCCGCGACTGCGGCAAGGGCCTCGACCCCGAAAAGGTTGACGATACCGATCAGCATTGCCGCCGCCGCCCCCACCAGCATCACCCATTGAACAGCGGGCATCTCGCCGTCGAGCGTTTCGCCTTCCTTGCCGAAATACATGTAGAACACGATCCTCAGGTAATAGAACG
>JANOCQ010000298.1:0-1512 GCA_031412255.1 Paracoccaceae bacterium
CGTCATCATCGCCCGACCGCAGATAGGCGTTGAACGCCTTCTGATGCGGGGCCTCAACCTCCGCGCGGGCCGAAAGCGCCGGGCGGCCATAGGACATCGTCTTTGCGTTCAGCATGGTCAGTCGCTCTTCCTGATGTTTCAGCGTTGATTTCACGTCGTCCTGAAAGCGGTTGAATTCGTTCAGGAACCCTGTCATGGCCGCCTTAGCCTCAGCGGCCGGTGTCTGGTTGGTCAGAGTATGGGCAGAGGGCATAGCTTCCCCAGCCCGAGCCTTCGTCTCGGTCATCTCTTCTTCCTTCTCTTCAGTTGGGACGCCGCGCTATCGCCCGGCCAGACTGCGGCGCGCGTCCTCGAAGACCGCCGCCATGTCACGCCAGTCATCGTCCAGGGCGTCTGCCTTGGCCGCGACCCGCGCCTCGGGAAGCATCGGGAAGGTCACCAGGGAGACCTCCCAAAGCTCCAGCTCCGACAACAGGCGCTTGCCGGTGCCGTCGCGTTCCGCCTTGACTGTGCGGTAGCCGATCGAAAGGCCGTCGATGGCCCCGGCCTGCACCAGCGCCGCCACTTCCCGGCCCCGTTCGACCTCGGTCAGGATGCGACCCTTGACCCACAGGCCGGTGGCGTCCTCGCGCACCTCGTCCCAGACGCCGATGGGCTGGCCCGGATCATGCTGCCACAACATCTTGACCCGTCCGCCCCGCGCCGCCAGCCGCTTCAGACTGGCCGCATAGGCTCCCTTCTGCACGATGTCGCCGCCCTGGTCGATTTTGCCGAACAACGAGGCGTAGCCTTCGACCACATGTCCCTCGGTCACCACCAACCCCTTTTCGGGCTGCTGGAATTTGCGCTCGGGTGCTCCGTATTCCGTCATCGCCTCACCTCATCGCTGCTCTGATGACCGCCTCGGCCATCTGCGCCAACAGGAACGCCGCCACACCGTAGACGCCGACCCAGATCCGTTTCTCCAGTCGCTCCAGCGTCGCCTCGATCAGCCCGAGGCGGTACTCCAGGCCCGCCCAGCGCTCGTCCGCCACACGCTCGTTGGCCTCGATCCGCGCTGCAGCAGCGTCGAAACTTTCATAGACGAAGCGCGAGCCGCTCTCGCCCCGTCGCGCGGTCATTCTTCCTCCGCCAGCTTCGGCAGACCCAGCAACACCCGCTTCTCGGCCACCGTCAGGAAATCTGCCGCCGCGACCCGAGCCCATTGCTGGTCGCGTTCACCGGCCAGCGCCGGCACCTGATCCAGGTCCGGCTTCAACTCGACTGCCTCTCCCGCGAACCGAGAAAGCCAGTGCGCCAGATCCGCCATCACCTTCGTCGCCAGCGGCAGCACCGTCAGCCTGTAGAAGGCCCGGTTCGCTTCCTGGTAATTCGAGTAGGTTGCGTCGCCGGGGATCCCCAGCAGCATCGGCGGCACCCCGAAGGCGATCGCGATCTCCCTTGCGGCAGCTTCCTTGGTCTTCTGGAACTCCATGTCCGACGGGCTGAACCCCATCGGCTTCCAGTCCAACC
>JANOCQ010000299.1:0-9543 GCA_031412255.1 Paracoccaceae bacterium
GCGCTTCAGGTCCATCGGGTTCATGCCGGCGGCAACGGCTTTCAGGCCGTCCTTGATGATGGCTTGCGCCAGCACGGTCGCGGTGGTGGTGCCGTCGCCGGCCTCGTCATTGGTGCGGGAAGCGACTTCCTTCACCATCTGGGCGCCCATGTTCTCGAACTTGTCGGCCAGTTCGATTTCCTTGGCGACGGTGACGCCGTCCTTGGTGATCCGGGGCGAACCGAACGACTTGTCGATCACCACGTTGCGGCCTTTGGGGCCGAGAGTGACTTTCACAGCGTCGGCCAGGATGTTCACGCCGCGCAGCATGCGGTCGCGGGCATCGGTGTCGAATTTGACGTCTTTAGCAGCCATTTTGATAGCTCCTTAAATAGGTTACCGGGATGGACAGGCTCAGGCGATAATGCCGAGGATGTCGCTTTCCTTCATGATCAGCAGGTCTTCACCGTCGAGTTTCACTTCGGTGCCCGACCATTTGCCGAACAGGACACGGTCGCCGGCCTTGACCGACGGCGCGATCAGTTCGCCGGAATCCTTGCGAGCGCCTTCGCCCACGGAAATGATCTCGCCCTCGGCGGGCTTTTCCTTGGCGGTATCCGGGATGATAAGTCCGCCCTTGGTCTTGTCTTCGCCTTCGATGCGGCGAACCAGAACGCGGTCATGCAGTGGTTTGAAAGCCATCTGGGGTACTCCCTTGAGTTTCCAGGTTTGATCTTGATTAGCACTCAGCTTGCCCGAGTGCTAATGGGCCATCGGTAGGCGAAGCTCCGCTATGAGTCAACACCCTGGGCAGGCTTTTCGCATTGCCTTTTGTGAACCGGATGCCACGATGGGGATGTACCCTCCCAAAGCCCGTCAGGTCGCATGTCCCGCCTTCTCTTCGCCCTCTCTGCCTTCGCCCTAACCTGTTTTGTTGCCGCGACAGTCAACGCAGCCTGCGCAGGGCGCAACTTGTTCGCCGAGATGGAACCAGCCCGTCTGGTCGAGATCCGGAAATCAGCGGAAGGTTTTCCCTTCGCGGCAGGCAACTTCTGGCGCGCGACGCGGGGTGAGGAGGTCATAACCATTGCAGGGACCTACCATTTCGATGATGCGCGTCATTCCGCGAACCTTGCCAGCCTTGCCCCGCACATCACCTCGGCCAGCACCGTCTTGGTCGAAGCTGGTCCCGAAGAAGAAAAGGCCCTCATGGCGCGTATCGCCAAGGACCCCTCGACAATGGTGATTACCGAAGGTCCGACGTTGAATCAGCAACTGCCACCCGAAGTCTGGGATCCATTATCCGATGCCCTGTCCAACCGTGGAATCCCGCCTTTTATGACCGCCAAATTCCAACCCTGGTACGTCCTCACTCTTCTGTCGATCCCGCCCTGCGCAATGGCCGCAATGACGGACAAGCCAAAGGGACTGGACGGAATGGTGATCGAAACAGCACAGGCGGCGGGTGTTCCGGTCAAAGGGCTTGAGCCGTTCGACACTCTCTTCACGATCTTTGACGGGATGACGCCCGAGGAAATGACCGAGATGCTGGTCTCTACCCTCGCCATCGAGGATATGAGCGAGGACTACTTCACCACCCTGGTCGACAGCTATTTCGCCGGTGAAAGCCGCCAGGCATGGGAGCTGATGCGTTTTGTCAGCTACGACATGCCCGGCTATACCCGCGCCCAGATCGACGAGGACTTCGCCCGGATGGAGGAACTCGTTTCGTCCTCCCGAAACCGCGCCTGGATACCCGTCTTGACCGAAGCCGCCGCAAAGGGCCCGGTCTTCACAGCCTTCGGGGCGCTGCATCTGTCGGGCGAGGATGGTGTCCTTAACCTTCTCCAGAAGGAAGGCTTCACCCTGGAAGAGCTGCCGCTGTGATCCTTCCCGGCAAACTGGCGCGGCTCTATATCCTCGACCTCGGCCTCTTCGAAGTGCGCGGCGGCGAGCGGATCATCGGCATCCCCGCCTACCTGATGGTGACGGACCGGGGCCAGCGCATCCTGATGGACACCGGCTTTCCGCCCGACTACCTGACCGACCCGGACCGGCCTGCCAGGGATGGGCTGCCTCGCTTTGGCCGTCTGATCGACTTCCGTTATGAGCCGACCGCAACGGGGGCACTGGCGCTGCTTGGCCTTGCGCCCTCTGACGTCGACCTTGTCATCCTGACCCACGGCCACATCGACCACGTGGGCTCCCTACCTCTTTTCGCCCACGCGCCGATCGTGCTGACCGACCGCGAACGGTCCGAACCGGCGCCGCTATATTACGGTAGCACCCGACCGATTCCCTGGCCGGACGCCACCTACCACCGGATTTTTGCCGATACCACAATCTGCGAGGGGCTCACCCTTCTCCACACCCCCGGCCACACGCCGGGGCACCTGTCCGCTCTTGTCGACCTCCCCGACGGGCGCCGGGTCATCCTTGCAGCCGACGCCATCAACCGCGCTTCGGAACCTGCCGAAGCTTTTGCCGACTCGATGGACCCTGTGGCTTCGCAAACCTCTGCAGACCGGCTTATGGGATTGGTGACGCCCAGCACCACCCTGATTTATGGCCACGAGCCAAGCCAATGGCCGACGCTCCCCAAAGCCCCGCAGTCGTGGTGACTGCCCACCGCCAAGGCATCCTGATGCTTTTTGGCGCGACGCTGGCCTGGAGCACCTCCGGTCTCTTCGCCCGTGCCATCACTGTCGATACTCCGACCATGATCCTTTGGCGTGGCCTTGCAGGTGCCGCCGGGCTTCTCCTCCTCCTCTGGTGGATGAAGGGCATAAACGGCTTTTGCGATTTCCGCCGCCTGGGCAGGGCAGGCTGGACCTATGCACTTTTCTCCGGCCTTGCGATGTTGCTGTTCGTGGGCAGCCTGCGGAATACTTCCATCGCCCATGTCGCGATCATCTACGCCACCCTGCCCTTCGTAGCCGCCTTCCTCGGCTGGCTGATCCTGAAAGAACCCCCCGGCCGGCTCGGGATCTTTGCTGCGGCACTTGCTCTGGCCGGGGCAATGGTGATGGTCGGCCTGGGCAACGACGGCGCACTGATGGGGGACCTCATGGCCTTTGGCATGGTCCTCGCCGTTGCCGGGATGATCCTGATCGCCCGCGGCAATCCAGATGCCCCGATGCTTGCCGCCGGGACGCTGTCGGCCATCTGGGCGCCGATGGTGATGCTCCCCTTCTCGACATTCGCCGGGATCGACGGTCAGAACATCCTGCTGATGATCGCGTTCGGCTTGCTCAACTCTACATTGGGCTTCGCGCTGTTTGTGATAGGCTCGCGACACACGACACCCGTGGAGACCGCACTCATTGGCGCGCTGGAAACCGCTTTGACTCCCGTCTGGGTCTGGCTGGTCTTCTATGAAATGCCAACCACCCCAACACTGATCGGCGGCGGGATGGTCATGGCAGCGTCACTTGGCCACATCCTCTGGAGCGCTCGCCGCACAGCCTGACCGACGCACCGGGAACAAGCGTACCCGTGACGCCGTTCTGGACTGCATGATCCTTATAACCGCCTGCCTGGGCGCAGCCCTTGCTTCGATCCATGTCTTCGTAGCGCGGCTGCATTTTCTGGAAAGCGTACCGCGCAGCTTCTGGCTGTCGGGCGCGAGAGGCGTCGCCGTATCCTACGTCTTCCTTCATGTCTTGCCCGATCTGTCGGCACACCAGGAGACACTCACCAGGGGTCTGGGACTTGATGCAAAATTGGCCGAGATTACTATATTCACGGTCAGCCTTGCCGGTCTGACTACCTTCTATGGTTTGGAGCGCTTTGCGAAAGCGGCAAGGCACGTCACGCCGGGCCGAGGGAGTGCCGACGGGAGCGGCGCCTTGTGGCTCCATCTCGCCTCGTTCGCGCTATACAACACTCTGATCGGCTACCTCCTGGTCTACCCAGAGGTACCAGGTCTGGACTCGTCTCTCATCTTCTTCGTGGCGATGGCAATGCACTTTGTGACCAATGATTTCGGGCTGCGTGCACATCACAATCACAGCTACGACCGGATCGGACGCTGGATTCTCGCAGGGGCGGTTCTGGCTGGGTGGCTTTTGGGAGTGACGGTCGAACTGCCCGATCTGGCAATCGCACTGCTCTTCGCGTTCCTGGCGGGCGGAATCGTGCTCAACGTGCTTAAAGAGGAACTGCCAGAGGACCGCCAAAGTCGCTTCCTGCCCTTCGTTGCTGGCGCCGTCGGCTACTCCGTTCTTCTCACCGCAATCAGCCTGGTCTAGCGCGCGTGGCACCGGAAAGTGTGGAGTGGACAAGCAAGTCTGACGCCCCGGAATCAGAGGCACGACAACCGCCGCCGCGTCA
Source organism: Paracoccaceae bacterium (assembly GCA_031412255.1). Taxonomy (GTDB): domain Bacteria; phylum Pseudomonadota; class Alphaproteobacteria; order Rhodobacterales; family Rhodobacteraceae; genus Tabrizicola. Next base: position 4,312 of record JANOCQ010000299.1, read on the forward strand.
CTCCCGTAGGAGGATGGCGCCCCGTACTCCAATAACCTGTTCCGCCAGGGACGCCGCCGCCTCCAAGCAGGCAGAGGCATCACCGCCCGCATCCAGCTTTGCAAGAAACCCGGCGTTGAAGCTGTCTCCCGCCGCTGTGGTGTCAACAACCTTTACGCCCTCCGAAGCCATGCGGCGGAGTCGGCTGCCGTCCAGCGCGATTGCCCCCTCGCCGCCGCACTTCAGCGCGCCTTGGCGAACACCCATCCGCGCATAGCGGTCGAGGATATCGTTCGATCGTCGGTCGTCGAACAATGCCTCCTCGTCATCCCGCGACGGAAAGGCGATGTCTGTCAGGCCGATGAACCGGGACATCTGCTTGCGGGCTGTCGCAAGGTCTTGCCAAAGCACCGGGCGATAGTTCGTGTCGAAGGCCACCCGCCCTCCACGGTCACGGAACCGGGCCAGCGCCTCTGCCAGCCCGTCGCGGCTCGCTGCATCAAGGATCGCGATGCTTATTCCCGACAGATACAACGTATCAAATCCGTCCAGGAACGCCGGACTTATGCCGCTACCCTGCGCAAACATCTGCCGAGCGGCCGAAGTCGACCGCCAATAGGAAAAGCTGCGCTCGCCCTGCGCGTCAGTGTCGATCAGGTACAGCCCAGGCATCTGACCGGGAAGCCGCGCGACATGGGTGGTGTCCAGCCCCTCTGCCCGCAAGGCGTCGATGATCCGGTCAGACTGCCGGTCGGTCCCCAAGGCGGTCACATAGGCCACCCGGCTCGGCCCCAAGGCGCGCGACAGGTAAACTGCGGTGTTGAACGTATCGCCCGCCACCCCGATCCGGGCCGTATCGCCGCCCGCGCGGGCGACCTCGATCATCACCTCGCCCAGACAGGCGATCCGGCCAAGCTGGCCCATTCACATCACTCCAAAGGTCTCGAACGCCTCCACTGTGCTCATGCCGTTCTGAATGGCAAGCCGGACCTTGTTTTCCGTGGACACCTTCTCGAAAGCCTTGGCGATGGCTTCCTCTGCCGCCTCGGCCGGGATCACCAGCACCCCGTCGCGGTCGCCGTAAACGATGTCACCGGGTCGGATCGACACGCCCTCGATCTCGATCGGCACCCGGTAGTCGACAACCTTGCCGCGAGGACCCTGGTCCTGCGCGAAACTCCCCATGCAGAAGGTCGGGAAGTTCAGCTCCAGGATTTCATTGGTATCCCGGCAATAGCCGTCCAGGACCGTCCCCGCCGCTTTCAGGTGGATCGCCCGCGTCGACATCAGGCCCCCCCACAGCGCATAGCGCGGCGAGGACCCAGTGCAGATATAGACCTCATGCGGCTTAAGGTCGTCCAGCGCCCGGAACATCAGCCCGAAGGGCTTGGCCGTCAACGGGTTCTGCCCCTGAATGACGGCGCCAAAGTGGTCCGCCTCCAGCACCGGCATTGCCCGACCCAGCACCACCATGTCATCCCGCACCGGCCGCAACCGAGGCGGCAGGAACTGGTGCAAGAGGCCCATCGCGTCCAGAATATCCCCCACCACGGCTGTGAACAGCTGGGCGCGCATGGCCCCGAACATCTCGGCATCATCGGCAAAACGCATGGTCTGGTCCTTTCACTGCAAACGGCGGGCGACGTCGATGCCATGCATCACGCCCCGCAATTCGGCCAGACCCCGCAGCCGACCGATCAAGGAATAGCCCGGGTTGATCCGGTCCTTGGCCAGGTCATCGGCCATCAGATGCCCGTGGTCCGGCCGCAACGGAATGCGCCAGTCTTTCCGCCCCTCAACCCGCCGCCTCGCCTGTTCGTCCAGAAGGATCGAGATTACGGCAGGCAGGTCCGACGATCCCCCCAGATGATCCGCCTCGTGGAAGGACCCGTCCGGCTCGCGCGTGACATTGCGCAGATGGGTGAAGTGGATGCGGGGCGCGAATTCACGGGCCATCGCGGTCAGGTCATTGTCGGCGCGCGTGCCAAAGGACCCGGTGCAGAAGGTCAGGCCGTTGGCCCGCGTATCGGCCGCCGCAAAGATGCGCCGCACGTCCGCAGCGTCCGACGCCACGCGCGGCAGGCCGAACAGCGGGAAGGCCGGGTCGTCGGGATGGATGCAGAGGTTGATCCCCAGATCCTCCGCCACCGGCACCACCGCGCGCAGGAAGTGGTTCAGGTTCTCCGCCAGATCCGCCGGGCTGATCCCGTCATAGGCGGCCAGCGCCTTCAGAAACCCCGCCCGGTCATACTTGACCTCGGTCGCCGGCAGTCCCGCGATCAGGTTCCGCTCTACCCGCGCAATCGCCGCCGCGTCCAGCGACGCCAACCGATCCTTCGCCTCCTGCAGCCGCTTTTCCGAATAATCCCCCTCCGCCCCCGACCGCCGCAGCACGAAGACGTCATAGGCCGCGCAGTCCACCGCGTCGAAGCGCAAGGCCAGCGCCCCGTTCGGCATCGGATGGCGCAACTCGGTCCGGGTCCAGTCGACCACCGGCATGAAGTTGTAGCAGACCGTCCCGATCCCGTTCCGCGCCAACGCTGCCAGAGTATCCGTCCAGTGCCCGATGTAGCGGTCGCGTTCCGGCGTCCCCAGCTTGATCGACGGATGCACCGGAATGCTCTCGACCACTGACCAGCGCAGCCCCGCCGCTTCGATCGCCAACTTGCGCCGCGCAATAGCCTCGTCAGACCAGGGCGAGCCGTCGTAGACCTCGTGAATCGCGGTCACGATCCCCGTCGCCCCCGCCTGCGCGATATGCGCCAGCGGCACCGGATCGCTGTCGCCATACCAGCGGAAACACTCCTCCATCTGCTCCATCCCACCGCCTCTTATTGTTGGACCAGCAAGGTTCTTGATATCGCCTCACCCGCGAAAATCAACGGCTTTTCAGCCGCCCACCAACCATTTCCGCACAATACACCGAACCCGATTGACAGATTCCAAATCCTGGACCAACAAATAGAAAATCAAATCAAACAGGGCGCACCGTGCTCGCCGACGACAGCAACACACAGGTCGGAACTCCGGGGGCAGACGTCCCCCGCGTCTCCGCCGTGGACCGCCTGGTCGAGCAGATCCGCGAGATGATGACCGACCGCGGCCTGCGGATCGGCGATCCCGTTCCCACCGAACGCGACCTGGGCGAGATGTTCCAGGCCTCGCGCAACACTGTCCGTGAGGCGCTGGTCGTCCTGCGCGCCTACGGCCTGATCGAGACCCGACCCAAGGTCGGCGCTGTGGTCGCCGCCGGGCATGGCGAGGCGATCAAGCGGCTTTTCTCCGTCCACAACGGCATCTCGCCGGACAGCTTCCGCGACCTGCAGGGCTACCGCCGGATCATCGAACTGGGCGTTGGCGACGAGGTGATCCTGAAAGCCTCTGACGACGAGATCGCCGCCCTCTGCCAGGTCAACGACCGCCTCCTGACCGCCAGCACCGTCCCCGAGGCCGCGCAGGCCGACTATGACTTCCACGAGGCGATCATCGCCCTGGGCGGCAACCGCACCACGCTTGCGGCCTACCGGATGCTCAGCCCGGTGATCGTCGAGGTCATGCAGATCGGCAAATCCGCCCGCCCCGTGCAGACCGACACCCACGCCGCCCACGCCGAAGTCGTCGCCGCGCTACGGGCCCGCGACCGCATCGCCTACGCCTACCTGATGAGCCGCCACCTGGAATTCGGCCTGCGCTTTGTCGCGGGCGCCGGCGACCGTCGGACCTGAACCGCCGCGCAGTCCGCCCGCGCGGGCTGTGCATCCAAGGCCGGAACGAAGCTCTCGCGCGCCGGCATCGCAGGAAGAGAGCGCAACGAACCAAGACCATTCGGGAGGAGACCAATCATGATTACAAGACGGGGAATGCTGCTGTCGTCCGTGGGCGCAGCCGCCGCAGCAGGCATCGGCCTGCCCGCTTTCGCGCAAGACCGCGCCATCGCCGGCATCGTCTTCCAGCAGGACCAGTATATGCGGACCGTGCTGATGGGCATGGCCGCCGCCGCCGAGGCTTCGGGGGTCGAACTTCTGGAAGCCAACAGCGACAACAAGCTAGAAAAGGAAAGCCAGCTGATCGACACCTACATCGCCCGCGGCGTCCAGGCCATCGCGCTGACGCCCCTCTCGGCAGACGGCTCGATCCCGGCAATCCAGAAGGCGGTCGATGCCGGCATCACCGTCATCACCTTTGGCACCACGGTGAACAGCGACCTGCCCAAGGCGTCGATCACCTCGTCCAACATCGACCTTGGCAACGCCACTGGCGACGCCGCCAGCGCCTTCCTCAAGACCCTCGCCCCGGACCGCAAGGTCAAGATCGCGACCGTAGCCTTCAAGTCGCTTCTGCCCGAGCAAAGCGATGATCGCGTCAACGGCTTCCTCGACAAGGTGAAGGACCAGGTCGAAGTCGTCGCCCAGCAGGACGCCTGGCTGGCCGAAAAAGCCGTCGCCGTCGCCTCGGACATCCTGACCGCCAACCCCGATATCGAGATCATCTACGCCGCGAACGAAGGCGGCACCATCGGCGCGGCCCAGGCCGTCAAGAAGGCCGGTCTCGAAGGCAAGGTCTTCGTCTTCGGCATCGACGGGACAGAGCAGCTGGCTAACATGCTGCTCGACCCCGACAACGTCCTGCAGGCCGTCACCGCCCAGCAGCCGTTCGAGGTTGGCCGCCTCGCGCTGGAGGCCGCCAACGCAGTCCTCGACGGCAAGGAAGTCGAAGCGAACCAGTCCGTTCCGGTGCTGCCGCTGACCCGTGGCAATCCTGACGGGGTGAAGGCCTTCCTCGAACAGCTGAAGACTCTCGGCTGACCTGAACCGGACCGGCCCGCGCTCCCCGGGCCGGTCCACCCTTACTCCAAGGCCGCATGACCCATGCTTGACGCTTCCCTCCCCACCGACCGGGGCCGGCTGGAATTCAGCGCCGTGTCTAAGGCCTACGGCCCGACGCTGGCGCTGGCGCGGTTCAGCCATGACTTCACGCCGGGGAAGGTCCATGCCCTGATGGGCAAGAACGGGTCCGGCAAGTCCACCCTTGTGAAAATCCTCGCAGGAGTGATCCAGCCCTCCGAAGGCACCCTGCGTGTCAACGGGACGGACACCACCTTCGCCTCGCCCCACGACGCCTTTGGCGCAGGCGTCGTCACCGTCCACCAAGAACTTTCCCTGATCCCCTCGCTGACGATAGGAGAGAACATCTTCCTCGGCCGCCTGCCGATGATCCGCCGCCTTGGGGTCCGCGTGATCGACTGGGCGAAGA
>JANOCQ010000300.1:0-3465 GCA_031412255.1 Paracoccaceae bacterium
GGGCCCAGGCCGGGGTGGTCGCGGATACAGGAATAGAAGGTCGCCACGACGCGGGCGATCTGGACTTCGGTGACGTCGAAGCGGGGCGGGATCATGGGGTTCGCTTTTCGTCGCACTGCCTGCGCTTGTCGCCGGTGTGGCGCGCAGCGGAATGGAAGTCCATCTGCGGGCAGCGGGTCAGTCGGCGGCGTATTGCCGCAGTATGTCCAAAGACACGACGGCGAGGGTGGCCTGATGCGTCGCGGCAAGGCGGACCTTTGGGGCGGCGCCTTCTTCATGGGCCTGGAGAAACCGCGCGGCGCAGAGGCACCACTGGTCGCCGGGCTTCAGACCTTGGAAGCCGTATTCCGGCCGGGGGGTCGAAAGGTCGTTGCCGAGGTATTTCGACAGGGCCAGGAACTCGTCCGTCATGAGGGCGCAGACGGTGTGAAGCCCCCGGTCCATCGGGCCGGTGTTGCAGCAGCCGTCACGGAAAAAGCCGGTGACCGGGTCGGAGGAGCAGGGTTCGAGATCCTGCCCAAGAACGTTGAGGGACGCGAGTTTCATGTGGTCACGATGGCAGGTCGGAGACAGGCTGTCCAGCCTTGTCGAGGCGGGACGCCAAGCCAGGTGAAGCGATTTCAATGGCTTGAGCGGGGTTTTGCGCGCGGCATTCGCGAAGTGTTGACCGTGGTGGTCGGTGTTCCTGGGGCGGACGGCGATTGTCGGGATCAGGTCGAACAGGGTGGCTCGTGGCCGTTCTGCGCAAGGAGGGCGTCGGCAGCAAGGCCCCCCATTCCGGCCCCGGTGATTGGTCATCGGTGGCAAAGGTTTGTGGCTTGCCAAGGGTAGCGGTGTCGGGGGGGTGAACGGTGCCGCTTGCGCCGCAAGTCGTTTGTCTCGTCGTCGGGCTTCGCCTCCTCCGCGCCGCGACATGCTTGCTCGAACCAGTAACGCCGCCATGTAGCACCTGCGGCGGGGATAGTTGGGCAAATGTGAAAGGCATGGGGCGGGCTGGACCCCTGTCGGGCCTTTGTCTATAAGGCCGGTCATGCAGATGTGGTTGGTCATTCCTTCGCGAATTACCGGCCCGGCGGGCTGAGGCCTGGCCGGGTTTGTCGTCTTGCCGCTGGTCCTTTCCCAGGACCCTTCTGCCCCTGACCTTTGAGGTTTCCCTGTCATGTGCGCCGATACCGCCGCCCCGTCCTCCGAGACTGCTGTCGACTACCGCGAGACCGTGTTCCTGCCCGAGACCACCTTCCCGATGCGGGCGGGCCTGCCACAGCGCGAACCGGAGTGGTTGGCGCGTTGGGAGCGGATCGGGGTCTATGACCGCCTGCGCTCCACCGCCGCGGGGCGGGTGCCGTTCGTTCTGCACGACGGCCCGCCCTATGCCAACGGGCACCTCCATATCGGCCACGCGCTGAACAAGGTGCTGAAGGACATGGTGGTCCGCAGCCAGCAGATGATGGGCCGCGATGCCCGCTACGTGCCGGGCTGGGACTGCCACGGCCTGCCGATCGAGTGGAAGATCGAGGAGCAATACCGCGCCAAGGGTCTGAACAAGGACGACGTCGACATCGTCGACTTCCGCCAGGAATGCCGCCGCTTTGCCGAGGGCTGGATCGGGGTGCAGCGCGAGGAGTTCAAGCGGTTGGGCGTCACGGGGAAGTGGGACAAGCCCTACCTCACGATGGACTACCACGCCGAGGCGGTGATCGCGGACGAGTTCATGAAGTTCGTGATGAATGGCTCGCTTTACCAAGGGTCGAAGCCGGTGATGTGGTCGCCGGTCGAGAAGACCGCGCTTGCCGAAGCGGAGGTGGAGTATCACGACCATACGAGCCATCAGGTTTGGGTGCGGTTTAAGCCTTGGATGGTGCCGCAGCAGAACGATTTGGACCTCCGTTCGCACGACGATCTTCGCAGGGCTTCGGTGCTGATCTGGACAACGACGCCCTGGACGATTCCGCAGAACCGTGCCGTCGCCTTTAACCCGGATATCGAATACGGGTTGTTTGAAGTCTTAGAAGTTGCTGAGAATTCGTCAGCAGTTGTCGGTGAAACACTCGTTCTTGCGAACAAGCTGGCTGAAGGCGTCTTGAGCGCGGCGAAAGTCGCTCGATTCGAAAAGGTGCGGGACGTTCCGGCTGTTCAACTTGAACAGATGGGCCTTGCGCATCCGTTTCGTGGGATAAAGGATGCCGACGGCAAACAGCTTGATGAATGGGACTACGACGTCCCGATGCTCCCCGGCGACCATGTCACCGACGATGCCGGGACAGGCTTCGTGCATACCGCCCCTTCGCATGGCGATGACGATTACCAGCTGGGCGTGAAGTTCGGGCTGCCGATGACCTACAACGTCGAGGCGGATGGGTCCTATCGGGCCAACCTGCCGCTGTTCGGCGGGCAGCACATCATCACTCCCGATGGCAAGGAGGGGCCGGCGAACGTGTCGGTCATCAAGCAGCTGGCCTACTCCGGCGCTTTGTTCGCGAAGGCGAAGCTGAAGCATTCCTACCCGCACTCCTGGCGGTCGAAGGCCCCGGTGATCTACCGCAACACGCCGCAATGGTTCGTGGCGATCGACCGCAAGCTTGACGACGGGCTGTCGACCTATGGCGAGACGATCCGGGCGCGGGCGTTGACCTCGATCAATCAGTTGGTGGACTGGACGCCCTCGACCGGGCGCAACCGGCTATTTTCCATGATCGAGGCACGGCCCGATTGGGTGCTTTCGCGGCAGCGGGCCTGGGGTGTGCCGCTGACGGCCTTCGTCAAGAAAGGCGCGCGGCCGGATGCGGCGGACTTCCTTCTGCGCAACGCCGAGGTGAATGCCCGGATCAAGGCGGCCTTCGAGGCGGACGGTGCCGATGTCTGGTATGTGCAAGGTTTCAAGGAGAAGATGCTCTCAGGCATCGTCAATTCGTCCGATTATGAACAGGTCTTCGATGTGCTGGACGTCTGGTTCGACTCTGGCTCGACCCACGCCTTCGTGCTGCGGGACCGCGAGGATGGTGCGGCGGACGGGATCGCCGACCTGTATCTTGAAGGCACCGATCAGCATCGCGGGTGGTTCCACTCCTCCATGCTGCAAGCCTGCGGCACCAAGGGCCGCGCACCCTATCGCGGTGTGCTGACGCATGGCTTCACGCTGGACGAGAAGGGCATGAAGATGTCCAAATCGCTGGGGAATACCGTCGCCCCGGAAGAGGTCATCAAGGAATACGGCGCGGATATCCTGCGGCTTTGGGTGGCGCAGTCGGACTACACCGTGGACCTGCGGATCGGGAAGGAAATCCTGAAGGGCGTCGCCGACAGCTATCGCCGTCTGCGGAATACCATGCGCTACATGCTGGGCGCGCTGAAGGGCTTCACCGAGGCGGAGCGGGTTGCCTTCGAGGACATGCCGGAGAGCGAGCGGTTCATCCTGCACCGGCTGGCGGAACTGGATGCCGAGGTGCGCGAGGGCTACGCCAAATA
>JANOCQ010000301.1:0-37318 GCA_031412255.1 Paracoccaceae bacterium
GCCTGCACCGCCTCGGCATCCAGGGGGCGGACCCCTTCGGCAAACCGGACGTTCTTCAGAAGCTGCGGCACGGTCGCAAAGCTGCGGGTCAGTTCGGAGGCGGGTCGCCCGGTGCGGACCATCTCGGCCAGGAACTGCAACCCCGCGACCAGCCCATCCCCGGTGGTCGCATAGTCGGTCATCACGATGTGCCCCGACTGCTCGCCCCCAAGGTTGAAGCCGCCCTCCCGCATCCGTTCCACCACATAGCGGTCGCCCACCGCCGTCCGTTCCAGCCGCAGGCCCCGGCCCAGAAGGAAGCGTTCCAGCCCCAGGTTCGACATCACCGTCGCGACCAGGGCGCCCCCGGCCAACCGCCCCTCCTCGGCCCAGCGGGCGGCGAGCAAAGCCATGATCTGGTCCCCGTCGGCCACCCGGCCAGTCTCGTCCAGGATCATGATCCGGTCGGCATCGCCATCCAGGCTGATTCCGACATGCGCGCCGTGGGCCACCACCGCTTCCGCCGCCGTCTCAGTGTGCGTCGACCCGCAGCGGTCGTTGATGTTGGTCCCGTTGGGCGAGGTCCCGATCGAGATCACCTCGGCGCCCAGCTCCCACAGCACCTCCGGCGCCGCCTTGTAGGCGGCCCCGTTCGCGCAGTCGATCACGACCTTCAGCCCGTCCAGCCGCAGCCCGTTCGGGAAGGAGGTCTTGACGAACTCCTGATACCGGCCCCGCCCGTCCTCGATCCGCTTTGCCCGGCCGATGTTCTCGGGCTTGGCGGGCTGGATCTCGCCCTCGACCATCGCCTCGATCTCGGCCTCCGCCGCGTCCGACAGCTTGAACCCGTCCGGCCCGAAGAACTTGATCCCATTGTCCTGGTGCGGGTTGTGGCTGGCCGAGATCATCACCCCCACATCCGCCCGCATCGACCGCGTCAGATACCCCACCGCCGGGGTCGGCACGGGGCCAAGGAGAAGCACGTTCATTCCGGTCGAGGTGAACCCCGCAGTCAGCGCATTCTCCAGCATGTAGCCCGAAAGCCGGGTATCCTTGCCGATCACCACCCGGTGCGCCGAGGAGCCGTCACGGCGGAAATATCGGCCCGCCGCCGCGCCCAGTTTCAGTGCAAGCTCGGCCGTCATCGGCCAGCTGTTCGCTCGCCCCCGGACGCCGTCGGTTCCAAATAGTTTGCGGGTCATTGATGCCCCTCCAGATGATCTGTGTTCAAAGCCTGCCAGAGCCGCAGCGCCTGTCGCGTCTCGGCCACGTCATGGACGCGGACAATCTGCACCCCTTGCGCCACCCCGGCCAGCGCGGTGGCGATGGACCCCGGCGCCCGGTCCTGGGGGTCGGCAGCTTCGCCAATGGACCCGATGAAGCGCTTGCGCGAGGTGCCGAGCAGGATCGCGCAGCCAAGGCCGTGGAACAGCGACAGCCCGCGCAACAGCGCGAGGTTGTGCGTCTGCTTCTTGCCAAATCCAATGCCCGGGTCCAGCACGATGCGCCCCCGGTCAATCCCCAGGGCCTCGGCTCTGGCCAGCCGGGCGGCCAGCGCATCGTAAACGTCCAGCAGCACGTCGGCATAAAGCGGGTTGTCCTGCATGGTCGCCGGAACACCCTGGGCATGCATCAGCACCACCGGAGCCGCCGCATCCGCCACCAGAGGACCCAATGCGGGATCGAAGTCGAAGGCCGACACATCGTTGACGATGGTCGCGCCCGCCTTCAATGCCGCCTCGGCCACCAGCGCCTTTCGGGTGTCGATGGAGATGGCTGCGGTCAGTCCGCCTTTGCGCAGGGCGGTGATTACCGGCACCGTGCGGGCAATCTCTTCGGCCACCGGCACTTCCGCCGCACCGGGCCGGGTGCTTTCGCCGCCGATGTCGATGATCTCGGCCCCCTTGGCCATCGTTGACACCTGTGCAACCGCTGCCTCGGCCCCCAGAAACTGGCCGCCGTCCGAAAAGCTGTCCGGTGTCACGTTGAGGATCCCCATCAGCCGCGGTCGGTCAAGCGCAAGCCCGGCAAAGGCTGAACGGGGCGCAGTCAGGCGGTGCAGGACCGGCGCGGGGATGTCGGATGCGGGCATGATCCGGCCAGTGGCCGAGCGGGTCAGGACCTCGACCCGGTCGAACCAGCACCAGCCGCCAGCCAGAGCGTACGCGCCAGAAGGCCGGGCAGCGTCGGTCATCGCGATGGGGCGAAAGTATTCCATGGCCATCGGAGTGGCGGATGGACCGCAGCTTTTCAAGGGGGAAGGTTCAGACCCGCCGCACCGGAACGCGGCTTCCTGCCGGGACTGCAACCTCGCCGTGAACAACCAGCGCCTTTGCTGACATTGTTTCCGCCAGCCACAGCGCGAGGCTTACCGGCTCGGATCCTTTCGGGCCGTCCACCGCATCCAGCACAAGCTTCGACGGTGCCCAGACCACCGACTGCCCGCGCTTGATCGCCCAGTCGATTTCCGTCCGCGTCGCCACCACGACGCAGCGTGGGTCCCGTGCGGCCAAGGTCCAGGCGTTCTGCTCCATTGCCAGAAGGTCCACGCGGCGCTGTGTCGGCCTGTGGCCGGTGACGGGCCGCGGCAGATCGGGCAGACCGACGGCAAGTATCAGTGGCACGCCTTCGACCAACAGCGCATCCAGCCGCAAGGACAGGTCCGGGGACTGGATCGTGGAATTGTCCAGATAGACCACGAGGGGATGCACCGCTTCCATCCCCTCGGTCTGGACAGGTCGTTCGGCACGGGACCGCACGATCTCTACCCCCAGAGCATAGGGGCCGACGTCAAGCTTCTCGATCCGGATGAAGACGCGCATGGCGGCGGGCTCAGCCAGAATCCGCTCGGCGACCCGTTCGGCGAGTGTTTCCAGCAGATTCAGGCGTTCTGCTGCAAGTTCGGCGTCGATGGCCTCGGTTATCCGGTCGTAGGACAGGATGCGGTCGACGTCGTCCTCCAGCGGTTCGGTGACTGGACGCACCTCGACCACCACGTTGAACCGCAGGCGCTGCTTATGCCCGCGTTCCTTCTGGAAAGCGCCGATGTCGGCTTCGACCACATGGTCGCGCAGGCTGATCCTGTCCCGCGGTGCGGCACCGGCCGACGCCTCGGCACGGTCTTCGGGATGGGCGAAGGCAAGCTCGATATCGGACATGGTCATGGGTGCCTCCGCAAGTTCGGCCCCTCATATCATGCGCGGCGGTCAGGCCAAGCGGGAAGGCGTCACCGAACGCGCGATACCCGACATCAGCCCCGGCTGCCGGGTTGACGGTAGAAGAGGTGCGCACCGATGGCCGTCGTCCGGGCAAAGCGCTTGGACCAGCTGGGTTTGACGCCCCGGGTGTGAAAATGCGTCGCCCCGTCGGTCAGAACCCGCGGCGCGCCATCCAGCATGGCACGCGCAATCCGACCGGCCAGATCGGCGGCCTTCTTCTCGCGCATCTTCACCTTGCCCTGACAGACATAGGAGAACTGACACCCACCGCCGCCGCGCTGCTTGACCACGCCGCAAATGGTGCGGGGATAGAGCGGGCTGTCGACGCGGTTGAGGATCACTTCGGCGACGGCAATCTGCCCTTCCAGGCTTTCGCCGCGGGCTTCGAAATAGACCGCCTCGGTTAGGCAATCCCACTGTGCATCCCCCGTCGGCTCGGCGCGGGACAAGAGCCACTCTTCGGTCAGGCCCTCCGTCATGGCGCTAGCGGGAGGTGGGCCGTTTACCTTGGGAGGCGGCAGGCGCTGCAGGTCCGGGGTAAACGAGACCGACTGAAAGCCGAACATGTTGGCCGGCCAGTTGGCATCGGCAAAGGCGGTCGTGGCCGCCAGGGCCATCGCAACCGCGAGGGTCAGAACGCGTTTCATCTGCTCATTTCCGTCTTTGGTTTCCGGCGGCGTAGTCCCGCCGTTGCAAGCAGCAGGCGACCTATGGGCTATGTTCCCAGGGGTCCACCGCTGTTGCCGAAATGCCACGGAAATGGATACTGCATAAGCGAGATGCCGCCGAAATTCGGACGGAATTCTACAAGGAATTGTTACAACTCACTGTTTTGAAACGACTTTCGCCCTGTCGTTGAGCGCAAGATGCGCTGCCGCCAGCCGAGCCATCGGCACGCGGTAGGGCGAGCATGAGACATAATCGAAGCCCGCCTGGCGACAAAAGGCGATGGATTCAGGGTTGCCGCCATGCTCGCCGCAAATGGAAAGTGTGAGGTCCTTCCGCGTGTTGCGGCCACGTTCCGCCCCGATATGCAGCAGTTCACCCACCCCGTCGATGTCCAGGATGTGGAACGGGTCCTCGGGGAAGACGCCCAGCCGGACATAGGTGTTCATGAAGCGGCCAGCGTCATCGCGACTCAACCCGTAGGTCATCTGGGTCAGATCGTTGGTGCCGAAGGAAAGGAAAGCGGCGTGCTGGGCGATTTCTCCTGCCCGCAGCGCGGCACGGGGGGTTTCGACCATGACGCCCAGCTTGTAGTCGAAGCTTGCGCCGGCCCTGGTCTTCACCATCGCGGCCACGGCGTCGATCCGGGTCTTGACCAGTTCAACTTCGCGCCGGGCGCTGACCAGCGGGATCATGATCTCGGGCACGACGGGCGCGCCCCGGCGGGCGCTTTCCAGCGTCGCCTCGAAGATTGCCTGGGCCTGCATGTCGTAGATTTCCGGCAACACGACACCCAGCCGCACCCCCCGCATTCCCAGCATGGGGTTGACTTCGGTCAACGCTTCGGCACGACGCGTGACCTCCGACAGCGGGCGATCCAAAGCCTCTGCCAGATCGCGAAGCCCTTCGCGGTCGGACGGCAGGAATTCGTGCAACGGCGGGTCGAAGAGACGGATGCAGACCGGCAATCCCTGCATGATTTCAAAGAGCTGCACGAAGTCTTCCCGCTGCATCGGCAACAGCCGCGCGAGCGCCGCAGCCCGGTCGCCGGGCGTGTCTGCGAAGATCATCTCGCGCATGACGACAAGCCGGTCCTCATCAAAGAACATGTGTTCCGTCCGGCACAGGCCGATGCCCTCTGCCTCGAATTTGCGGGCGGTTTCGGCGTCGGCGGGGGTGTCGGCATTGGCACGAACGCCGATGTCGCGCACCTCGTCCGCCCAGCTGAGAAGCCTGCGGAAACTGTCGTCCAGTGCGGGTGGCAGCATTTCTGCCGCGCCGGCCAGCGCTTCACCCTTCGAGCCGTCCAGCGTCACCACGTCACCCTCGCGGAAAACGCGCCCATCGGAGGTGGTCAGCTTCTTGTCCCGCGTCTCCAGCCGCAGTTCGGACGCGCCCACGACGCAAGGCAGCCCCAACCCGCGCGCGATCACCGCCGCGTGGGAGGTCATCCCGCCGCGTTCCGTCAGCACCGCTGCTGCAGAGTGCATGCCGCGAATATCCTCGGGCGCGGTCTCACGCCGCACCAGGATGCAGGCCTCGCCCCGCGCCGCTGCCGCCTGCGCCGCCGAGGACGAGAACACCAATATCCCTGTCGCAGCACCGGGAGACGCTGCAATCCCGCGCGCAATCACATCACGCGGCCCACGCGGATCGACCTGGTGGTGCAGAAGTTCAGACAGCGCGCGCGGTTCGACCCGCAGCACCGCCTCGTCGCGCGGGATGATCCCGTCTTCGGCCAGTGCCACTGCGATCCGCAGCCCGGCCCGAACCGAGCGTTGCACCTTGACCGCGTCCAGAACCGCCAGACGGCCGTCCTCGACGGTAAATTCGATCTGCATTTCCTCGCGCAGGCGGGCACGGCAGATGGCGCCGTACTCGACCAGCTTGGCAAAGATTTCCGGTGCCACGTCCTCCAGCGACGCCCCACGCGGGTCGCGCGTCAGGTACAGGGCCTCGGTGGTTTTCAGCGCGTCTCGGCCCTGCGACTGTCCAAGATACCGCCCCGTGATCTGCGGTTGACCGGTCACCGGATCGACAAACTGGATCACGCCCGACCCGGAAATCCCCTGCCCGATCCCCTGCGCCATCTCTTGCACGACGAGCCCCAACGCCGCCGCTTCCGGTGCACCCTTCGCCTGCCGCAGCAGGCGGGCAGAGGTGCCCTCCCAGGCCCGCGCCATGCTGCGGAGGACCTCGGACAACTGCCGGGCCGGGTCCTGCGGGAAAGGCTCGTCGGTCTCGGCCTCATACTCGCGCAGCGCCTCGCGCAGGGCACCCGGTCCCGGCTTCAAGCCGTCGAAGGCGTCGGGATCCAGTCTTGCCACGTGGATCGCATAGGCCTGAACGAAACGCAGATACAGCGCATCCGCCGCTGCTTCGCCGTGCGTCTCGGCCAGGCGGGCGTGGCGCTTGGCGTTCAGCCCGATGTTCAGGATCGTCGCGGGGCCGCCCCAATCGGGGTTGGCGGGGCTGGGGCGCACGCTGATCAGCGGGCCGTCGCCAAAATGGTCAAGGATTCCAGCGGTATCCACCCCGTGTCCCGAGGCGATGGACCGAACCGTTGTCGAAGGCAGCGCCACGGATTTCGGCACCGGCAGGTCAAGGCGCACCAACCGCTGCAGGCATTTTGCCCGCCAGCCATGGCTTGCCGTCGCAATCTGCGCGCCTGGCAGGATCTGCGCGAACTCCGCGATGGGGTCGTGTTTCTGCACTGCAGCACCTTTTGTTCAGGTGCAGAATACGCCGAAACCCCTGTCATTCAAGCGTGACATGTCAGTCCGGTGACGAATCTTTGGGCGCTATCAGCCCTCGATGCGCGTCAGATCGGCAACGCCGGAACAGATGGCCCGGATGCGGTGCAGAAGGTTGAGGCGGTTGCGGCGGACGATCTGGTTGTCGCTGTTCACCTGGACGGCAGTGAAGAACGCATCGATGGGCGCGCGAAGGGCCGCCATCGCGGCCATCGCCGTGCCGAAATCCTCCTGCGCCATCGCCGGAGTGATCGCCGCCTCGGCGCTGTCCAGCGCCACGAACAGCGCCCGCTCCTCGTCCGTCTCGGCGAACTTGGGGTCCGCCCCGAACGAGTATTCGACGCCATCCTTCGCCTCGGCCTGAGACAGGATATTCGCCGCCCGCTTGTAGCCTTGCAGCAGGTTCGCCCCATCCTCGGTCTTCATCACCGCCGCAAGCGCCTCGGCCCGCTTGACCAGCAGTGTCAGGTCATCGTTGCCGGGCATGGCAAGGCAGGCGTCGATGATGTCGTGCCGGATGCCCTGATCCTTGAGGTAGACCTTGAGGCGGTCGTGGAAGAAGGAGAGGAGGTCCGGCGAACGTGCGTCGACAGGCCTGCCATCAACTGTTCGCGTGACAGTCATCGTCGCATGTCCGAATGTAATGGCTCCGCTGCCAGTATCACTTTTGAACTTTTCGACGGCAGCTGTGTTTGCGGCCGTTGCAGCTGAACTTACAGACCGATCCGATGACCCAAACTGGTAGGACAGGATATCCAAGAGCTTTAGCGACACCCCATTCCCAAGCACCAACCTGATCACCCCCAGCGCCGCGCGGCGGAGGGCGAACGGGTCCTTCGATCCCGTCGGCTTTTCGTCAATCGCCCAGAACCCGGTCAGCGTGTCGATCTTGTCGGCCAGCGCCACGGCGACGGACACCGGCTCGGTCGGAACCGAGTCACTCTCCCCCTTTGGCCGCCAGTGGTCTCTCGCAGCATCCGCAACAGATGCCTTTTCCCCCGCTTCCAGCGCATAGTAGCGGCCCATCACACCCTGCAACTCCGGGAACTCGCCGACCATCGCCGACCGCAGGTCCAGCTTCGACAACCGCGCCGCGCGTTCGGCGTCGTCGGCATCGGCCCCGACCGAAGGCGCGATCTCTCGCGCCAAGGCAGCAATCCGGTCAATCCGGTCGGCCTGCGAGCCAAGCTTCGCCTGGAAGGTGACCGCCTTCAGACCCTCCACCCACTCGCCCATTCCCGCGCGGGCGACCCGCAAGTCATTCTCCCAGAAGAACTTCGCGTCCGAGAGGCGGGCGGCCAGCACCTTCTGGTTGCCCTTCAGGATCACCTCGCCGCCATCCGCCGCCTCGATGTTGGCGACGGTGACGAAGCCCTCGATCCGGCCCGTCTTGGGGTTGCGCACCGAAAAGAACTTCTGGTGTTCCTTCATCGAGGTCTGCAGCACCTCGGGCGGCAGACCCAGGAAGGCCTCGCCGATCCGGCCCATCAGGGGGACCGGCCATTCAACAAGGCCCGCGACTTCGGTCAGCAGGCCGGGATCAGCCACAACCTCCATCCCCGCCGCAAAGGCCAGGTTCTGCGCGCCCTGCCAGATCGCGGCCTCACGTTCGGCGGAATCCAGCACCACCTTCGCGCGCTTGAGCTTCACCACATAGTCGTCGAAGCCATGGACGGTGAACCTGCCATTGCCCATGAAGCGATGCCCCTCGGTCATGTTGCCCGCAACGATCCCGTCCACCGTCAGAGGCACGACATGCGCGCCCGTCTCGTCCGACAACAGGCAGACAATCGACTGCAGCGGCCGCACCCAGCGCAGGGTCCCCGACCCCCAGCGCATCGACTTCGGCCAGGGGAAGGTGCGGATCACCGCTTCCAGCACCTCAGCCACAATGGCCTCGGCCGTCCGGCCGGGTTTCTCGACCACGGCATAGAAGGTCTCGCCCTTCTTGTCCGCGCGGCGTTCCAACTGGTCCAAAGTCAGGCCGGTGGACCGCAGGAACCCCTCGACCGCCTGCGCCGGGGCCGACACGGACGGCCCCTTCCGCTCTTCCCGCACCGGGCGGCTTTCCGAAGTCAGCCCGTCCACCGACAGCACCAGCCGCCGGGGCGTCGAAAACGCGCCCGCCGAGGCATAGGTCAGCCCCGCCTCGACCAGCCCGTCGGTCACCAGCTTGCGCAGGTCCTCGCGGGCGCGGGCCTGCATCCGGGCGGGGATTTCCTCGGAGAAGAGTTCGATCAGAAGGTCGGGCATTTCAGGTTCCTAGATCCAGTCGAGGTTCACGCGGGCGGGCGGATAGGCGGCGGCGATGGCCGCGCGAAGGTCGGCAAAGCGCGGGCGCAGGTCCTTGAACTTGTGCTCATGGGTTTCGGCGACGGTCAGCTGGATGTGGTCGAAGAGCCGTCCCTCCAGCATCGCCCCAAGCAGGTCCAGCTCGGCCCCCTCGATGTCCATCTTGATGAAAGCGATCCGGTCCTGCGCGCCCAGAAGCCCGCGCAGAAAGGCCGGGAAGTCGATCATAGGCACATCGATCCCCTCCCCTTCCGCGATGTTGTGGCCCCCCGCGACGACGGTGCTTTTCACCGACGCGAAGTCCGGGTTGGCGTCCCAATTCGCCGCCCGCATCAGTTGCACGGTCCCGGCCTTTATCCCCACGGCAGCCGCATGCAGCACTACGTTCGAAGCGGTCGCAAAGCGGTTCTGCAGGTGGGCAAGGTTATAGGGGTCCGGCTCGAAGGCATGGACCGTGGCACCTGATGTGGCCAGCACTTCGGTCACATCGCCCCGGTTCGCGCCGCAGTCCACCACCACATCGCCCGGCCGCAGCATCGAGACCACACCGGCCAAAAGCCCCTCGGCCCGCGCATGGCGCAGGTCGCGCTTGTGACGGCGCTTCAGCTTCCTCAGGGCGTCGTCGGCCTCGGCCATGCTTACTCCGCGAGGTTGCCGTTCAGCTGGTGCCAGGCGAAGGCGCGCCCGTCGGGGAAGACGGCCACGACCCGGTCGACGCCGGGATGGATCTCGGGCTCGGACAGGAAGGCCAGAGCCTCGCCGCTTTTCAGCGCCTGGCCGATGGCCTGCGCGTCAAAGCAGTCAAAGCCGCGCGGGGCGACCAGCGGCTCGGCCTTCGGATAGTCGCGGTAGGTCTCGGTCAGCATCGCCAGCGACAGGGGCGTGGTGAAGCAGGCGCGGAACTTGATGGGAGAGCTGTCCGCGTCGATCCCTTCGATTGCAGCGACCACGATGGCCTCGGGCTGGTCCGAAACGATCGGCACCAGTCGAATTTCCGCGCCGGGCTGGAAAGCCACGGGTTCATAGAAGGCGCGTTCGGCGGTGTACCACAGAAACGCACCGGCAGCGGCTGAGACGATCAAGATGGCCCCCACGATGATCTTGCCCGCATTCACTGATCCGCCCCCGCTTCGGTCTGGCGGAAGGCATCGGCGCATTGCTTTGCCAAGGCTCGCACCCGACCGATATAGGCCTGCCGTTCGGTGACCGAGATCACGCCCCGCGCGTCGAGAAGGTTGAAGAGGTGGCTCGCCTTTATCGTCTGGTCATAGGCCGGATGCGCCATGATGATCCGCTTGCCGGTCTTCGGGTCTTCCGGCGGGAAGGCGAGGAGACGCTCGCATTCAGCCTCGGCGTCCTTGAAGTGCTGGAACAGCATCTCGGTCGAGGCCCCGTCAAAGTTGTGACGGCTGTATTCCTCTTCGGTCTGCCGGAAGATATCGCCATATTTCAACGGGATCGGAGATTGCGGGTCGTTGAACGGCATGTCCATGACGTGGTCGACGCCCATCACATACATCGCCAGCCGTTCGAGGCCGTAGGTCAACTCGCCGGACACCGGCTTGCAGTCATGGCCGCCGACCTGCTGGAAATAGGTGAACTGGCTGACCTCCATCCCGTCGCACCAGACTTCCCACCCCAGGCCCCAGGCGCCAAGCGTCGGGCTTTCCCAGTCGTCCTCGACAAGGCGGACGTCGTGGACGCCCAGATCGATGCCGATGGCGCGCAACGACCCCAGATACAGGTCCTGCAGGTCGGGCGGCGACGGTTTGATGATCACCTGGTACTGGTAATAGTGCTGCAGCCGGTTCGGGTTCTCGCCATAGCGCCCGTCCGTGGGTCTGCGCGAGGGCTGCACGTAAGCGGCCGCCCAAGGCTTCGTTCCCAGTGACCGCAGCGTCGTCGCCGGGTGGAATGTCCCCGCCCCCACTTCCATGTCATAGGGTTGCAGGATCGCGCACCCCTGCGCCGCCCAGTAGGACTGCAGCCGAAGGATGATCTCCTGAAAGCTTCGGGGGGTGGCGGGGGCGTCGGACATGGGCGGCCTCTGGCAGGGGCTGAACTGTCGCCTTCCCTATCCACTGGGGGCGAAAGGGTCAATTCAGGAAAGGACCGGCGCAAACGTGACCGGTTTCACCCTTGCCGCCGCACGCGCACTGACTAAAGGTGCGCAAAACGCCTTGCGCAGGACCGTCCCCATGTTCAGACCCGTTGCCGTGTTTTTCCTTCTTCTGTCCGCTCTTCTGCTGATGCACCCTACAGCAGGCGCGGCCCAGGACGGCGAGGTCTATCTCCAGGTCGAGGCGCATCCCGACCGCGCCACGGCAGAGGCCCGCGCCCAGGTCTACAGCGGGCTCTTCCCCGAGACGACGGGGTTTGGCCTGCGTTCGGGCTGGTTCGGCGTCCTGATCGGCCCCTTCCCGCAAGGCGAGGCTGCGGACCTTCTGGCCAGTCTCAAGTCGGAACGGCTGATCCCCTCCGACAGCTTCATCGCCTTTCCGCGTGACCTGCGCGACCAGTTCTGGCCCGCCGAGGGAACACCTGCCCCGGTCGCCAATGACCCCGCAATCGAGACGGCTGCCGTCGAACCCGAGCCCCTGCTACAGCCGGAACCCGCCGCCGCCCCCGACGAAGACCGCCAGCAGGCCCGCGACAGCGAAGCATTGCTGACACCCGAAGACCGCCAGGACTTGCAGACCGCGCTGAAATGGTTCGGCTACTACCCCTCGGCCATTGACGGCGCCTTTGGACCCGGCACCCGCACTTCCATGTCCGCCTGGCAGGACGCACGGGGCTACGAGGCCACCGGCATCCTGACCACCCGCCAGCGTCGCGAGCTTCTGGACGCCTGGGACGGCGAGCTTGCCGCGTTTGGCTTTGAACAGGTGATCGAGACGGAATCCGGCATCACCGTCACCCTGCCCCTGGGCCTGGTGGAGTTCGACCACTACGAGCCGCCCTTCGTCCATTATCGTGCGAGGATCGAGGGCGCACCGAAGATCGTGCTGATCTCGCAACCGGGCGACCAGGCCGCGCTGTTCGGCCTTTACGACGTCCTGCAGACGCTGCAGTCCGTGCCCTTGGACGGTCCTCGCGACCGCGACGACCGCAGCTTCCGCATCCGCGGCACCTCGGCCCAGATCGACACCACGGTATTCGCCGAACTGAACGGCGACCGGATCAAGGGGTGGATGCTGATCTCGAACCCGGGCAACGAACCCCGCGATGCCCGCATCCTGACGGTACTGCAGGACAGTTTCTCGCCTGACGGCGACTCGGTACTCGACCCAGGAATGGTGGCAATGGACGCAGGAACCAAAGCCGGGCTTCTGTCCGGACTTGAAGTGCGCAAGCCCAAGCTGAGCCGCACCGGCTTTTTCGTTTCTGCCGACGGTATGGTGGCGACCACCGGCGAGGCCGTCGCCGGATGTGGCCGAGTCACCATCGACCGTACGACCGATGCCGAAGTCACGTTGACCGACGCTGCCTCGGGTCTGGCGCTTCTGAAGCCCAAGACCCCGCTCGCCCCCAGGTTTGTGGCTGCCCTCGCTCCCTCGGGCCGCCCTGGAACAGAGATCACCGTGCCCGGCTATTCCTACGAGGACCGCCTGCCCGCGCCCGTCCTCACCTTCGGCACCTTCGAAGATGCCCAGGGTCTCGGCGGCGAGCCCGGCTTGGCGCGCCTTGCCTTGCAATCTCTCCCAGGGGATGCGGGTGGCGCGGTGCTTGATGGAACCGGCAGTGTCGTGGGGATGCTGCTGCCCGCGGCGTCACCGGATGGCAAACAGTTGCCGGCCGGGGTCGCCTTCGCGCTGTCCGGAGCCGAGCTTTCGCGGCTGCTTGCGGCCAACGGCATCACCCCGCAGACCCCGACATCAGCCGTGCAGCTGGCCCCCGGCGCTTTGACCGAGGTCGCCACAGGGATGACTGCTCTGGTTTCGTGCTGGGAGTAGTACCGCCGCAGCAGGAAGGTCGGCTTAGCGCCGCCAGAAGCTGGGCAACACCAGAACCAGTATCGCAAGCAGGCCCAACCGGCCCAGAAGCATGCACAGAGTCATGATCGCGATGGCACCGGGCGGAAAGTCGATGAAGGTGCCGGTCCGCTCGACCAGCGGCCCGAAGCCGTAGCCGATGTTGCCAAGCGACGTCCAGATCGCGAACAGCGCCGACACTGAATCAACCCCCATCAGCGTCAACGCCACGCTCATCACGCCCAGGATCAGGATGTAGCTCGACACAAACAGGATCAGCGCGTTCAGCACGTCCTCTTCGACGGTCCGGCCATCGTAGCGTATCGGGTCCACCGTCGAGGGGTTGCCGATCCGGCGGATCTCGCGCTTCAGCACCGCATAGATCAACTGCGTGCGGAACACCGAAAAGCCCGCCGCCGATGACCCAGAGCAAGCCCCGATGACCCCAACGACGAAGGCCACCACCAGCATGAACCCGCCCCAGACCGGGAAACTGCCGGAAAAGAACCCGGTCGAGGACATGATCGAGGTCAGGTTGAACAGCGCTTCGCGGAAGATAGGCTCTACCGGATCGCCCGTCGACCATACCCGCCAGACCGTTACCGACAGCACCGCATAGGCCAGCATCCGAATATAGGCCCGCACCTGGCTGTCCTGCCACAGCGGCAACGCGCTTCCGTTTACCAGCTGGACGTAGCGGATATAGGGCAGGCTGCCAAGGATCATGAACAGCGCGCCGAAGTACTCACCCGCCCCGGCGTATTTGTTGAAGGACACATCGGCCGGAAAGAACCCGCCCGTGGCGATGGTCGCAAAACCGCCAACGACGGCGTCCAGCGTCGCCATTCCGATCGCCGAATAGGTGGCGATGCAAGCCACGGTCAGTGCGGAATAGACGAAAAGAAGCTGCCGCGCGATGTCGGTCGCGCGCGGCAAAGCCTTGCCAAACGTGTCGAAGCCCTCGGTCCGAAAGAACTGCATGCCTCCAATACGCATCAGCGGCAGGAAGATCATCGCGATAAATGCGATCCCCAGACCACCCAGCCAGTTCAGCATCCCCCGCCACAGATTCATGCCCGCCGGCAGCTCATCCAGGCCATAGATCACCGTCGACCCGGTTGTGGTAATCCCCGAGACGGCCTCGAAATAGGCATATTGCAGCGACAGTCCCGGCGCCCCGATCCAGAAGGGCAAGGCGCCGAAGAAGGGGACCAGGAACCAGATCCCCGCCGTCAGAAGATAGGCCTGCCGCGTGTCCAGCCCCCGCCCCAGGGCGTTGCCCGTGGACAGCGTAAGCGCCGCACCGACGACGCCCGTCAGCGCAGCACAGGCCAGGAAGTCGTAGCCGTTGGCCAGCCCTGCCCGCCAGTCGATGATCGCAGGTGCCAGCATCAGTATCGCGAGAACGATCAGGATGCGGCCTATGACATAGGCGACGGGGCGGAGGTCAACCATGGTCGGCCATGGCTACGCGCCGCCGTGCCTTTGGTCAATCACCCAGAGCATCGCCTATCGCGCGTGGATCAACGTGCGAAACAGATGCGGGTCCAGGCTTTCCGCCGCAAAGGTGGTGCCTTCGGTCAGCAGGCTTACGGCGTCGTGGCTGTGCAGGCTCTCCTGATGGCTGGCGACCACCCGGAAATCGCCGATCCGACCGTCGCGCCGCAACGCCTCGCAGAAAAGGCGCGCTGCATCCTCGACGAAGATCGGGTTCGCGGCGTTCAGTTCGGCAAAAGCCTGCTCGTCCTCGCGCTTGACCATGACCTGGGTCTCGGTGACGACCGCACCACGCGCAAGTTCCACCAGGTCTTCCAGCGCCATGTCTCCGGCCAACACCACCGACAGCCGCGCCACCGACCGCTGCGAATGCGGTGTCGCCAGCTGGCCGCGCAGCATGCGGGCATGTTCCGACAGCTCCAGGCTGCATGGGCAGGTCGAGGAATAAACGTAGTCCAGATGCACGATCCGCTTACGGACCCCTGCGGTTTCCACCAGTTCCAGCGCGATGTCGTAATACTGCCATCCCGTCAGGTCCGACCGCAGCGAGACCAAATGCATCGGGAAAGACAGCCGCATCTGGATGCGTGCGTCAAAGGAGCCAAGGTCCGCCTTGTAGTCGTCCAGCGCCGCTTCGATCACGCCGAAAGAGAACTCCTTCTCGGCATGGGCATAGAACGACCGCATGATGCGGCTCATGTTGATGCCCTTCTTCTCGGCCTCCAGGCTGACCGTTCCCGTCACCGAGGTCTCCAGCATCAACGGCGCCCCGTCACGAGTCGCAAAGCGCACCGGCAGGCGGAAGTTCGAAATGCCCACATGCTGGATGCGCGCCTTCGCGCCCCGGATCAGGCTGGATGGCCCGTTCTGCAGGTCGGGCATCGACGCCTTGTAGCCCGCATCAGGGCGAAACGCCTCGGGATAGCTGCGCGACAGCGCAGGATAGCCCTGGCCGGGCAACAGCCAGCCCACCGCCGAATCCAGCTTGGCGATATCCTCGTCCGAGGACTTGCCAGCCCACTGGCGCAGCACAGCCAGTGCCGCCTCGGCCTCTTCGCGCGTCGGAAGACGGTCGATATCTGGGGTAAAGATGTTCATCGGGCAGGTCCTTTCGGTTCGGGCGCGCCAGGAGGTCAGCGCCGTCAATTTCCGGATAGTTTACGTGCAGAGCCCGCCGCCGGATCACCCTGGTCCGAAGCAGATGTCCATCAAATAGGGATTCCCGCACGCGACGCAAGAGAATTCCGGACGCGATCACGCCGTGCGCGACCAAAGCGGCGCGATCCGCTGCTGCAAGGCCCAGTCATGAACGGGCTCACCGAAGGGACCGACCCCGTCGCAAAGCGCCCGGAGGCAAGTCAGCCCACCGCGCGCCGTCTTTGGATCACCGCCGACGAATCCCTCCGGCACGCCGATGCCTTCGGGGAATCCCAGGACGAGCCGGGCCTTTTCCGCGGCAGATGGCGGCTCGGACAGTTCCAGCATCACCTCACGCGGGCCGGTGACCCTTACCCCGATGATCCGCGTCGTCCGCCCGCGCGGTGCCTGCCAGGTAAATCCCAGATGCGGTACGGATCGAACGCCCACCTCAACCGGCACCATTGCCTCCGCCGCTTCAAGCCTGCCCTCTCCGCCCGCGAAGGTGACGCGGACCGCGGGGCCGATGACTTCGGCACCGATCATCCTGAGCGGCTCCCACGACTGCCCCGCTAATGCGCGCCTGATGGCCCTGCCATGCAGCGCGCCCAGCCGCACCGCCCCGCGCGGTTTAAGATGCACTCCATCGGACCGCTCCAGCATGTACTCCGGCCCGGCCATGATGACCTGCCCCGGCCGGGCCTCGGCAAACTCCAACTGCGCCAACGGCACGCCACGCCGACCGGCCTCGTACCAGGCTGTTGTCTGGCTGAGGCAGAAGATTAGCCGTCCCGTCTCGCCGGTTGCGCGGGCCAACGCCGCCTCAAGCCCGTCCACCAGCAGCGCAAGCCGCTGCAGATATACCCGGTGCGGCGTCCTTGCATCGGCCTGGCCTTGCACCCAGGACACCACCAACCGCTCGAAGCGCAAACCGCGGCGGGCTGACAGCTCTGCCGCATGCGCCAGACAGCGCTCGACGTTGCAGAAGGTCTCGCCACCGGGCAGGAAGGTACTGATCGGAGTGTTTCTTCGGGCCAGGTTCACGGTTAGCAGTTCGTCGCGTGGTCCCAAGGCCTCCAGGATGGCCGCCGAAGCCGAAGTCAGCGGACCCGAGCGTTCCTGCCGCAGATGCGGATGCAAGCCCGCCAAGGTCCCATCGGGCCAGGCCCTTGTCGGGTCGGCCACCACCCGCGGATCGCCCGTCGGTGAAAGGACCCATGCCCGGTCGGGGTCCAGCAGCCCCTGCTTTTCGCCCAGCGGTCGCAGCCGGGGAACCAGGGCCAGCAGCGACTGGCCGAGGCCGAGATACAGCACCAACTCTCCGACGGGCGTTGCCACCTCAGGCGACGGCCAGCGCCTGAGCGAGGTCGGCAATCAGATCCCCCGCATCCTCCAGCCCCAACGACAGCCGGATCAGGCCGGGCGTGATCCCCAGTGCATCCTTCTGATCCTGCGGCAGGCGCTGATGAGTCGTCGTGGCAGGATGGGTCGCAATGGACTTCGCATCCCCCAGGTTGTTGGAAATCTTCGTAATTTCCAGCGCGTTCATGAAGCGGAAGGCCGCCTCTTTCCCGCCTGCGATCTCGACGGTCACCAAGGTGCCGCCGGACCCCATCTGCTCCATCGCCAATTTGTGCTGCGGGTGGCTCTCCAGCCCTGGATAGATCACCCTGGTGACCTTGCCATGCGCCGCCAAAGCCCGTGCCACCGTCAGCGCGGTATCCGCCATGGCACGGCAACGCAGATCCAGCGTGGCCATCCCGTTCAGGTGCATCCAGGCGGTGAAGGGGCTCATCGAGCCGCCGGTGTGCTTCATGTAGGGCTCAAGCGTCTTGCGCACGAACTCTTTCGTGCCGCAGACCACGCCGCCCAAAGCACGCCCCTGACCGTCGATGTGCTTGGTCGTGGAATAGACCACCACATCCGCCCCCTGTTCAACGGCCCGACTGAAGATCGGCGTCGCAAAAACGTTGTCGCAAATGACCAGCGCGCCCGCCGCATGAGCGATTTCGCTGACGCCGCGAATATCCACCAGTTCCAGAGTCGGGTTCGACATCGACTCGAAGAACACCGCCTTTGTCCCCGGCGTGACGGCCGAACGCCACTGCTCAAGGTCCGCTCCGTCGACGAAAGTGACCTTGACGCCGAACCGTTGCAGCACCTCTTCCAGCACATAAAGGCAGGACCCGAACAGGGCCCGGGCGCTGACCACATGATCCCCCCATCTCAGGCAGGCCATCAGTGCGCCCGACACCGCCGCCATCCCGGATGCGGTCGCGAAGGCATCCTCCGTCCCCTCCAGCGCGGCGATGCGCTCTTCGAACATCCGCGTCGTTGGATTGCCGTAGCGGGCATAGATGAACTCGTCTTCGCCCGCCTTGACGAAGCGCGCCTCGGCGGCCTCGGCGGTCGGGTAGACGAACCCCTGCGTCAGGAAGATCGCCTCGGCCATCTCGCCATACTGGCTGCGGCGGGTGCCTTCATGCACCAGGCTTGTGCGGGTCTTCCAGTCCTTCGTCATGTCGCGGGCCTCCCGGCCAATAAAAAACCCCGGACAACCGAAAGGTGCCGGGGCCATGCCCTTCACCTCTTTAGCGGCTTGTTTAACGTGGCCCGCAATCCGGAGGACAAATCGCCACGGCCGTGTGAATACGCCTGTGCCCCGTCCCGGTCAACCCGCCCCGATGAAGCCGTCCAGAGGCGCTTGATTTATGCTTCTGGGTAAAGGACGCTCGCGAGCAGTGCCCCTTGCTCCAAGGCCCCCATGCGCCGCATCCTTTTCGTCCTGGCCACCCTTGCCCCCGCCCTGCCAGGCTGGGCACAATCCTGCAGCGACCGCACGGCGGAGCCTGACGCCCAGGTCACCCTTTGCAATCAGGCGTTTGCAGCGGCCTTGATGCCCGAGGACGCCGCGCTGGCACTGTCGTACAAGGGCGAGGCGCAACGGATTCTTGGTCAGTACGACGAGGCCGCAGCGACGCTGCAACAGGCGCTTGGCTACACTCCCGCCAATGCCTGGGTCTGGGTCGAGTTGGGGAATGTCCGCTACGATCAGGGAGATACTGCCGGGGCGCTCGCGCATTACTCCGCTGCGCTGGCGACCGAGGATTACATCTCGGCCTGGGCCAACCGGGCCGAGACCTGGTGGCAGTTTCGCGAGGGACAGCGCTGTTCGGACGATGCAGACAACGCGCTTCGGCTCGATTCACAGTATGCCTATGCCAACGAAATCAAGGGCCGTTGTCTGATCGACCTCGGGCGCGCCGAGGAATCGCTTGGCTACTTCGACGCCGCCATTTCCTTGGCGCCCGGTTATCAGAACGCCTACCGCAACAAGCTGGCTGCCCTGGCCGCACTCGGCCAGTACGAAGAGGTGGTGACTACTGCCGACCAAGCGCTTGCACCCGGCGTTGTCACCGATCCCAATCCCGCGATTGAAGAGGATATTCTCGCACGTCGCCTGCTTGCGCTTGGTGAATACGCGCCGCCGGCGACGGTCGCGACCGAAGCGACTGCGCTTTTGCAACGCTATCCCCGGAACCTGGCTGCCGTGAACGTCCAGGGTGCGGCGCTTCTGGCAGAGGGCAAGGCCAAGGAGGCCGACCAGGTGACCCAGGTCCTGCGCCTGAATCCGGACGGCGCGCGGATGGAGGCGGTCTACCACGAAACGCTGGCCCTCATCGATGCGACCCTTGGTCGGATGGAGGATGCCTATGCCAACTACGATGCAGCCCTGACTTTGGACCCCGCGCTGTCCAAGGGCTATGCCCGCAAGCTGTCGGAACTCGGGTTCCTGCCGCTTTCGAACGCGCCGGCCGGCGTGCTGACCGCGCTGCGCCGCTGCATCGACGTCAAGAAGTCAGCCTGTGTGATGCAGAATTGAGAAAGGGCGCCTAGGCGGCCCCTTCTTCTTGGATGGCCGCAGGGATCTCAGACCGCCTGGCCGTCGTCCAGGTTGATCACGGTCAGCACCATTGCACGCAGAACCATGTGGCCGATCACCGGCAGCACCGCCCAGAACAGCAGCCACTGCGACGGTTCGACGACGCGGATCATAGTCTCGTTCAGAAGGAGGAAGGTGAAGTTGTAGACCACCATCATCCGGGTCAGGTTCGGCAGATGGGCGCGCATATCCTCATCCGGCCAGAAGCTGGCCGCGGTGGTGCTGCGGCCATTCATCAGGTCCTGCAGGAAGACACCGGCTATGACGACGTAGAACATGCTTTGCATGCGCTGGCACCACAGGGGGTCGTCCGCCAAAGCCAGCACGGCCAGCGGGACAGCCGCAAAGACCAGCGCGAAGATCACCGCCTGGCTGGGCGAGTAACGCGTCAGCATCCGCCGCACCATTCCCTCGAATCCCATGGCGATCCGCACGGCCAGCGCTGCAAGAAAGGCCGTCGCGAAGGCTTGGCCGCCACTGTCCGGCCCCAGCAGCACCGACAGGACCGGATAGGCGATCATAAGAACAGCGCCGGGAAGATACAGCGACCGGGACATCGGTGGCAGATCCTGAAAGAGGCTGAGGAAGAGGCGGACGAGATCAAGCGGAGAGCGATACATGGCAGGACCCTTCTGTCTTGCCGAAATATCTAGCTCCGCATCAAGGCAGACCTGCGGCAGAAGACAGTCCCAAGCGCGTCATTTACCCACCCGCGGTCAGTCCTTGTCGGCATCGGACTCGATCATGAAGCGCTGCAGTGCCATGAAGTTTACCATAAGAAACAGAAACAATGCCGCCGGCATCGCGAAGGTCTCCAGCTTGACCCAAAGTTCGGTGGACTGCGTGCGCCAGATCAGCTCATTGGCCACCGCAAGCGCGGCGAACATCGCGGTCAACCGCCGGGTCAGGATCATCCAACCCTCTGGTTTCATGGGCAAAGCCTCGGCCATCACCCATTGCAGCAGGCTTGTCCCGCGGATGAGGCCAATCCCCAGGATCACCGCGAAAGTCCCGTAGACGATGGTGGTCTTCATCTTGAAGAACCGCTCGTCGTTGAACCAGGCCGTCAATCCGCCGAAAAAGAT
The DNA here is from genome assembly GCA_031412255.1 of Paracoccaceae bacterium. GTDB lineage: Bacteria > Pseudomonadota > Alphaproteobacteria > Rhodobacterales > Rhodobacteraceae > Tabrizicola. The sequence continues at coordinate 20,542 of JANOCQ010000301.1, forward strand.
CACCATCACCGCCACGAAGATCTGCATCCGGCTGATCGTTCCCGTCAACAACCAGAGTGTAAGCGTCGAGGCGAGCAGAAGCGGGACCAGAATCAGCGCCGCCACAATGAAGCCAGAATATTCGGTCCCCGCGAAGGTATAGGTATCGTCCTTGATCCGCATGTAGACGAGGAAGAACAGAATCGTCGGTCCCAGCTCCAGCGCCTGCTTCAGTACCGGGTTGATCTTCCGCTCGGCCATTATCCCGCCCATTCCATGATCACTGCGCCAATGGCGATCAGCGCCATCAGACCTGCCCTGACGGGCCCCACCTTCTCGCCCAGAACCAGCCAGCCGATCAAGGCGGCAAATACGGTACTGGTCTCGCGCAGAACCGCCGCCTCGCCGACCTTGTCCAGCCTTGTCGCCAGCATGATCGAGCCGAAACTGAAATAGGCGACGAACGCACCCAGCACACCCCGCTTCAGCAAGGGCAGGAACTCGGCGGCGGGAAGCTGCCGCCAGCGCCGGTGCGTGACCAGCGGGATGAAGATCCCGTCCAGCAGGAAGAACCAGGCCAGGAAGGTGAACGGGTCCGCCGTCGCCCGGATGCCGTAGGCGTCATAGGTGGTGTAGACCGCCACCATCGCCCCCGTCGCCACCGCCAGCCACAAGGCCGGTGCCATCGTGGCGCGGTCCACGGTGACATGGGTCAGGTTCCAGACTGCGAGCCCAAGGATGCCACCCACCAGCAGTGCCAGCCCTGCCCACTGACCGGGCGCAAAGGTCTCGCCAAAGACGATGCCCGCGCCGATCACCGTGAAGAACGGCCCCGTCCCCCTCACCACCGGATAGACCACGGTGAAGGCCCCCCGCGTGTAGGTCATCGCCTGCAGGACCTTGTAGACGATGTGGATGAGCACGGCGCCCGCGAAGATCGGCCACATGTGCGGCTCGGGCCAGGGCACCACGAACAGCGCGAAGGGCAGCGCGATCACCCCGTAACACGCGTCGATGGCAGCCCGTGACAGCCAGGGATCATGCCGCCCTTTCTGCAAGGCTCCGAACAGGGCATGCAGCACGGCTGCGAGCAGCGCCAAAGCCAGCGCCATGTCATGTCCCGCAGAGGTGCCCTCGATCGACCGTAGGTATTCCGTCAAGGCACGAGCCCCGGACTCCAGGTCACCATGACCTGCGCCCGGGCAAAAAGCCGCGCCAGCGCCTCGGGGGCAAGCGGGTCGTTCGAGAGCGCCGCGACCGCGACCTGCGCCGCTCCAATGCCCTCGGCCGCTCGGAACTCCAGCCGCAGCCGGCCCCGACCTTGCGGCACCGCGTCCAGAACTGCCCTCAGCCGGTCCTGCCCCTCGTCCTGAAACATCGCCTCCGGAAGGTTCTGGACCACACGCTGCAAGGCCAGCCGCGCGGCATCGACCGCAGCGCCGCCGCCGGCCCCGTCCACCTGACTTTTGCCCCAATGCTCCAGGATCGGCCGAAACAGCTTGCCGTCGTTTCGCCAGTCAAGGTCCAGCCGGGTCAGCCTCCCGACCAGAAGCGAAGCCGCCGACAGCTCCGCACCCGCCACATTCGCGTCGATCTGCACCTCGGTCCCACCCGAAAGCCGAACCACCCCGCCTTGCAGCGCCAACCCTTCGGGGCCGGCCGCCACAACGAACGCCACCTCTGCCGTCTGAAACCGCAGCGTCTCGCGCAGAACCGGGTTCAGATCCCGCTGACCAAGACCCGGCGCCACGCGGACCCCGCCCGCCTCCACCGCCAGTTTCACCGGCGCTCCTGCGGCCATGTCCCCGCGCAGCCGCAACCGTTCTGCGGCAAGGTCCGGCCCGCCCTCCGCCTTCAGCACCGCCCGGTCGAAGACGCACCAGCCGTCCTCCCGCCCTGCGGGCGGGGCGGCGAGCCGATACCCCGTCAGCCCCTCCAGCGCCGCGGCAAGTTCGGGACAGCCCGCAGGCTTGGCCGCAACCGGCCCCGCCAGCAGCGCCAGAAGTCCGACCTTACGGAGCATCGGCATGGGTCCATCCGATCTCGACGGTGACGCCGTGCAGCACCCCCGCCGCCTCGGCCAAGGTTTTTGGGACCCCGGTCATCGCCCAGGGCATCAGCCGCGACGGCCCAACACCGGCCTCGGACCGCAAGGACACCACCAAGTCGCCCGATGGGTTCGGGAGTTCGCCAATCAGCACGCCCAGCGCCGCCTTGCTGGCGTCGGAAAAACTGGCCCCGGGCAGGTCAGCCACGGCGGTGCGCATCGCAGCCCGCAAGCCCGCCGCCGCTGCCTCCATGTCGCCCTCGGTCGGCAGAACGCTCGGTCCCAGCGCCATCAGCAGATACCATTCGAACAGACCATGCGTCGTGACAGCCAAATCGGCCTCGGTCACGGCGAAACTTGTGGCCGACATCTGCATCGCCCCGGTCGAGGACAGGTCCACTCCTGCCACGACAGCCGAAAGTTCCACCAGGTTCTCTCCCGGAAAGTCGATGCTCAGCCCTTCCAGCCGCAGCTCCCTGGCCGCCGCATCCCAGGCCAGCGAGGCGTCAGCCCGGATCGCGTTCGGCCGCGCCTGCGCCGCGAACAGCCAGTCCATCTGCGGGTTGCCTGTTTGCACCACCAGCCGCAGCCCTTCGGCCACAACCTCCAGCCCTTCAGGTAAGGTCGCCCCATTTGCGATCCAGCCCAAAGCAGAGCCGCGAAACCGCAACCGGTCCAGGTGCCAGTCCGGCATATACTGCCCCGGCAAATCCAGAACCGGACTCTCGACCACACACCAATCACCGTCCCGCGACACACCAAGGCTCATCACCTCGCCCAGCGCTGCGGTCACCTCGGAAATCCTGTTCCACGCATTGCTGCACAGCATGAAGTCCGACAGATCGACCTCCGCCGCCGCCGGCCCCGCCAGCAGCAGCGCCAGAAGGCCCGCCCGGATCACCCCTCGGCCCCGACCAGGGCTTTCGCGAACTCCTCCGGATCAAACGGCGCCAGATCGTCAATCTGCTCGCCCACGCCAATCGCATGGATCGGCAGCCCGAACTTGTCGGCCAGCGCCACCAGCACCCCGCCCTTGGCCGTCCCGTCCAGCTTGGTCATCACCAGGCCCGACACATCCGCGATCTTACGGAAGATATCGACCTGCGCCACCGCGTTCTGGCCCGTGGTCGCGTCCAGCACCAGAAGCGTGTTGTGCGGCGCGGTGGGATCGACCTTGCGGATGACGCGCACGATCTTCGCCAGCTCCTCCATCAGGTCCTGCCGGTTCTGCAAGCGCCCCGCCGTGTCGATCATCAGAAGGTCCGCGCCATCCGCCCGCGCCTTGGTCAGCGCATCGAAGGCCAGGCTTGCCGGGTCGGACCCCTCCGGCGCGGTCAAGACCGGCACCCCGGCCCGCTGACCCCAAATCTGCAACTGCTCCACCGCCGCCGCGCGGAAGGTGTCGCCCGCCGCGATCACCACCGTCTTGCCAGCCGCCTTGAACTGCGACGCCAGCTTGCCGATCGTCGTCGTCTTGCCCGACCCGTTGACGCCCACGACAAGCACGACCTGGGGCTTTTGCGGATACACGGGCATCGGCCGCGCCACCGGCTCCATAATCCGGGCGACTTCCGCTGCCAGCGCCGCACGCAGTTCGCTGGTGGAAATCTTGCGGCCGAACCGCCCCTCGGCGATGTTCGCCGTCACCCTGACCGCTGTATCGACGCCCATGTCGGCCTGGATCAGCAACTCCTCCAGGCTTTCCAGCATGGCATCGTCCAGAACGCGCCGAGGTTCCTCGACCGCAGCCCGCCCGAAGATGCGCCCCAGAAGGCCAGGTTTGGCGGCCTCCGGCTCGGGCTGGGGGTCGGCTTCGGGCCGGAGCATGGGCCGGGGCACGGGCTGGGGCTGGGGCTCTACGGAAGCGGCGCGGCGGTCGGCAGGTACCGGATCAAGGGGCGCGGCGGCTTCTGGCTGGGCAACCTCAGGCAGGTCCGGCGCGACGGGCTCGCGCGCGTCCAGCACCGGCTCGAGCATCTCTCGCCCCGGGTCCTTGACCTCCTCAGCCCCCTCGGAGACCAAGGCCTCCAGCCCTTCGCCAATCTTGTCGGAAGACCGGAACATCCGCTCCTTGAGCTTCTTGAAGAAAGACATGGGCGGCACCCCTGGGCTGTTTCCTTTCACCTAGTCGCTTTGGCAGGCCATTGGAAGTCCGGCCGGTCCGGCCGTCGGCAACACTGCTCCGCCTCGTCCACCTCGTCGCACCTCTCGAAAAGTGCGCTGCTTGCACAGCAAGATGAAGTCACCCGCCACCTGTCCAGGCTGGCCCTTCCCTTCGAACCGCAACCAAAGCTCCATGCCTGGCCTGTGCCACACGGCTCGCTGCTGCCATCAAGGGCAACCGAGCGGTCGCCGGATCCCGCTTGCGCATGCCCGATTCCCGGTCAGGCGGTAGATCCCTTCTTGGCAGGGCCCACGATACCCCGCACCTGGCGTGCCGAAAAGCCAGGCCACGGTGTCCCCCGGATCATTCCAGTTGCAAGCTCCAGCGTTTCACCCATGGTATCCCGCAACACCCGCCCCGCCCCAGATTCCACCGGAGCCTCGCCGACGATGCTCGCCCGCCCCCTGCCGCTTCCCGCCTTCGCACTGGCCGCGCTTTTTCCTCTGCCGCTGCTGGCTTTGGGCCTGGCGCAGGGTGGGTTTTGGCTCTGGGGGGCCTTCGTCTACATGGGCGTCCTGACCGTGATCCTGGACCAGATCGTCCCTCTGACCGCTGGCCCCGTCGAAGATGCCGAGTTTCCTGCCGCCAGCCTCCTTCTTGTCACGATCGCCTTTGGCGCGCTTGCCCTGTTGCCCGCAGCCACCTGGGCCATCGCAGGGGACAGCGCCCTCGATACATCCGAGAAGGTCCTCCTCTTCCTCGCCTCAGGCTTCTGGCTTGGCCAGGTCGCACACCCCGCCGCGCACGAGTTGATCCACCGCGGCAAACGTCGCCTCTTCGGCCTTGGGGCCACCGTCTACGTGACACTCCTTTTCGGGCAGCATGCCTCGGCCCACCGTCTGGTACATCACCGCAGCGTGGCGACGCGCGACGATCCCAACACGGCCCGCGAGGGCGAAAGCTTCTACCGTTTCGCCCGCCGCGCCTGGGTCGGCAGCTTCCGCGAGGGTGCCCGCGCTGAAACCGCGCTGCGCAAAGGGCACTCGGGACCGCACCCCTACCTGCTCTACCTTGCTGGGAGTGCCCTTGCCCTGATCCTTGCCAGCCTGCTTGCCGGCCTCCCCGGCCTCGTCGTCTGGACCGCCCTTGCCCTGCACGCCCAAAGCCAGGTTCTTCTTTCAGACTACGTCCAGCATTACGGTCTTACCCGCGCCCGGCTGCCCGGTGGAAAGCTTGAACCCGTCGGCGTGATCCATAGCTGGAATACCGCGCACTGGTTCACCTCGGCCCTGATGGTGAACGCCCCGCGCCATTCCGACCACCACGTTCACCCGATGCGCGCGTTTCCCGCGCTGCGCCTGCCCGATGACGCGCCCCGTCTCCCCTGGCCGCTACCCCTTGCCTGCATGCTTGCCCTTGCCCCCCGCCTCTGGCGCCGTGCGATGGCCCCGCATCTTGCACGACTGCGGAAAACCCGACTCTCCCGGCCCGCCTCGGACACGGCGGCTTGACTGGCCATCCGGGCGCGGCTCTGGCACTCTCGCGCTGATTTCGAACGGAGTTCCGATGCGTAGCCTTATCCTGTCGCTGATCCTGTCCTCGACCCCGGCCTTCGCCGAGACCCCGCTGAACGCCGACCAGTTCGACGATGCCACCCGGGGTGATACCATCACCTATGACTATGGCAGCGGGCTCTTCGGGACCGAGGAATATCTTGACGGTCGCCGCGTCCGCTGGGCTTTCGAGGGCGATCTTTGCATCTACGGCGTCTGGTACCAGAAAGGCGACGAGATCTGCTTCGAGTACGAGAACGAACCCGGGGCGGCGTGCTGGCTGTATTTTCTGGAGAACGGCAAGATCCGCGGTCGCTACATGGGTGACGGCGGCGGGTGGGAGATCCTGGAATCCTCGCGCGATGGCGGCCCCCTGCCCTGCGCCGGGCCGGACGTTGGCGTCTGATGCGCGGGCTGTTCCTTGCGGTTCTGCTTGCGGGTCCGGTCTTGGCCGAAACCCCGATGACGGGGGCGGAATTCGACGCGTTCGCCACCGGCAAGACACTCGACTATTTGGCCGACAGCCAGGTCTTCGGCCGCGAGGTCTACCTGCCCGGCCGTCAGGTCCGCTGGGCCTTCACCGCCGAGGAATGCAAGCTTGGCTACTGGTACCCCGAGGGCGAGCAGATCTGTTTTCTTTATGACGGCGATCCCGAGCCGAAATGCTGGCGGATCTGGCGCGACGGGGATGGCCTTGCTGCAAGTTACTCAAGCGATACGCCCGACATTCCGCCGCGCAAGGTGCGCGAGACGACCGAACCCCTTGCCTGTCCCGGCCCCGACCTAGGTGTGTGACCGATGCGCCAGCTTGCCCTTTCCCTGCCCCCGGCCGCTCCCCCTCTCGCCAAGTCCCCGCAGACCGCCCGGGACGCCGCATCCTTCGCCACCGGCAAGACCGTGACCTACCAGCGCCCCGGTCGGATAGCAGGGACGAATGATCCCCTGCCCAACCGCAAGGTTAACTGCCCGAAAGCCAAGAAAGGTCGCAGCAAGGGCACCCGGTCAGCCGATGGCGTATGCATCTTCCCAGGCGATCCCCGCCAGACGTTCCGGAGTCAGGTCCGCAGAAGCCTACGGCTGAAGGCGCATTCGCTGGGCGGCGTTTCGGGTAAGCAACCTGTCCCAGTCGTGGCCCGCTGCACCCCCCTCATTTGCGTTAGCGGCTGACCATGCACAGTCAGCACGTAATATCACCCCGCTTCTGGCTGCTCCTTTCGCTGGCAGCACTGCTCGCTGCTCCGGCTCTCGCCGAAACCCCGATCACCGCCGAGCAGTTCGCAGCGCATGTCACCGGCAAGACCATCACCTACCGGCAGTTCGACTCGGTCTTCGGGACCGAAGAATATCTGCCGGACCGAAAGGTCCGCTGGTCGGTCTCGACCGACCTTTGCAAATACGGCAGCTGGTACCCCCAGGACGACGACATCTGCTTCGTCTACGAATACGACCCGGTTCCCCATTGCTGGACCTTCTGGTTGAAGAACGACACCCTTGTGGCCCTGTCCACCGATGGTGCGCCAGGCCAGGAACTGTTCGAAGTCGAGGCCAGCGACAAGCCCCTGCCCTGCCCCGGACCCGAGGTTGGCGTCTGATGCGCGCTGCCCTCCTCGTTTTCTGGCTGACCCCGATGGCAGCTGCCCAGCCGATGACGCCAGAGGAGTTTGAGGCCTTTGCCACCGGCCGCACGCTCGATTACTCGGTCGAAGGGCGCATCTGGGGATCGGAGGCCTATTTCCCGGATCGGCGCGTCCGCGACGCCGATACCGGCGGCCCCTGTCGCAACGGCATCTGGTTCCCCGACGGCCCCGCTGTCTGCTTTGTCTACGATGGCAGCGACCAGCGCCACTGCTGGCTCTACTGGCGCGAGGGTGACCGGCTTCTCGCCAAGCCGCTTCTTGGCAGCCCGGATGATCCGGCGCAGTTGGTTACTCCGGCGACCACCCCTCTTGCCTGTTCCCCCGAAGTGGGAGTCTGACATGCGCGCACTGCTTCTTTCCCTCTTCCTCGCCACCCCCATTCTGGCGGAAGCTCCCCTCAAGGCCGAAGACTTCGACCTGCTCACCCGGGGCCGCACCATGACCTGGGCAGAGTTCGGCCAGGTCTACGGAGTGGAACAATACCTGCCTGACCGCCGCGTCCGCTGGACGGTGCTCGGCGATGACTGCAAGCTCGGCCACTGGTATCCGCAAGGCGAGATGATCTGCTTCCAATACGAGGACGACGCCGAACCTGATTGCTGGACAATCGCAAAAGGCGACACTGGCCTTTCCGCCCGTTACGCCGGCACCTTTGCCGACTCTGCGCCGGTCGTGGTGCAGGAAACCACCGAACCGCTCGCCTGTTTCGGACCCGAGGTCGGCGCGTGATGGTCTTCCGTATGATCTTGCTGACCATGGCCCTTGGTCCCGCCGCCGCAGGGGCCAACACTGATCCGCCCTTGACCGCGGATACTTTCGAGGACTTCGTCCAGGGGCGCACCTTCGACACGCACGATCAGACCGGTCGCTACGGGGTGGAAACCTTCCTTCCCGGCCGCCGCGCGATTTGGCGCGATCAGGGCCAGTGCATGGAAGGCACCTGGCGCGCCCAAGGCGACCAGATCTGCTTTGACTATCAGGGCGAACCCTTTCCCCACTGCTGGACCTATCACGACCGTGGCGGCTGGTTGATGGCCTGGCTTGACGGTGACAGGAGCAGCGCGCCGATCATGCTTTATTCAACAGAGGATGTGGTGACCTGCGAAGGCTTCTTCGGCGTCTGAAGGTGCACACGACCGATCTGTCTGCCAAGAGTTTGAACCAGGTCCGATTCTTCGCAGAAAATCGTAGCCCGCCATCGTGTCCGCCGAGGCTTGCCACGCAACACCGCTGCAGCCTCCCGGTCACAGATCAAAACGCATTGCGCTCGCTTCGCTCGGCACCTCTGCCGCTTAGGAAAACCTTTCAAGACGGTTAATCTTTGCAGCTAGCCGTTGCCATCCATGCAGAATCGAAAGCTGACCAGCGTGGACAAGGGGATCAGAACAGGCTTCCCTGCCCGCTTTCCCCGTCACCCTTCGCCCGCTTGCCTGCCCGGCCCCCGACCAGCAGCCGCCCATCCTGAAACTCGATCTCCAGCATTCCGGCCTTCTCCGCCCCAATTTTCGAAGTGACCACCGCCCCATCCCCCCGCACGACCGCATAGCCCCGCTTCAAGGTCTCGGCATAGCCCAGCGTTGTCCGGGTCCGGTCCAGCGCTTCCAGCCGGTCCTTCAGGCGCGCGAAGCGTGCAGCCGGTGCCGCCTCAAGCCGGTCGCCCAGCCGCGCCAGATCGCGCCGCCCGTCGCCGACCTTCCGTCCCGCCTCGCCCAGCATCCGCGCCAGCGCCGGGGCCAGCCGTGCGGCCAGCGCCTCCAGCCGCTCCCCCCGCCGGTCCAGCCGGAGCAGGATCGCGCGGGCCAACCGCTCCTCCCGGGCCACCAGCAGGTCGCGCTGCCGCGCCACCAGCCCGCGCAGCGCTGCAGGCTGCAATCGTCCCGCCACCCGGTCGAACTCACGATGCTTTTTCGCCACCGCCAGCCCCAGACCCGACCCCAGCCGCATCCCGCAGGTATCCAGCCGTTGCCGGGGTGTCGCCACCAGCGTCTCCACCCGGGGCAAGGCGCGCGACAGGTCCCGCAAACGCTGCCGGCGCAAGGTCACCCCCTGCCCGATCCCCCGCACCAGCCGCGCGCCCAGCGCCTCCAGCGTGGCCAGAAGCTCCAGCCGCACCGGCACCGCCAGCTCCGCCGCTGCCGTCGGCGTCGGGGCCCGCAAGTCCGCCGCATAGTCGATCAGCGTCGTATCCGTCTCGTGGCCCACGGCCGAGATCAGCGGGATCAACGACCCCGCGGCCGCCCGCACGACCACTTCCTCGTTGAAGCCCCACAGGTCCTCCAAAGACCCGCCACCCCGCGCCACGATCAGCACGTCCGGCCGCGGAATCGGCCCACCCTCCGGCAGCGCATTGAACCCCTTGATCGCCGCCGCCACCTCGGCCGCGCAGGTCTGCCCCTGCACCGCAACCGGCCAGATCAGCACATGCCGAGGAAAGCGGTCGCGGAGCCGATGCAGGATGTCCCGGATCACCGCCCCGCTGGGCGAGGTCACGACCCCGATCACGTTTGGCAGATAGGGTATCGGCTTTTTCCGGCCTGCATCGAACAGCCCTTCCGCCCCCAGCGCCGCTTTCCGCTTTTCCAGCATCGCCATCAAGGCACCCGCACCCGCCGGGGCGACGTCATCAACGATCAGCTGATACTTGGATTGCCCCGGAAACGTCGTCATCCGTCCGGTGGCGATGACCTCCATCCCCTCTTCGGGGCGGACCTGCATCCGCGCGACCTGCCCCTTCCAGCTGATCGCCGCGATGACACTGCGGTCATCCTTCAGATCGAAGTAAAGGTGACCCGAGGCCGGACGCGACACCCGCCCCACCTCGCCCCGGACGCGAACGAGTCCGAACTCGCCCTCGATCACGCGTTTCACCGCGCCCGAAAGCTCGGACACGGTGTATTCGGGCTGGTTGCCGATCGGCGCGGGGGTGTCGTCTTCGAATAACTCGCTCATAGGCCATTGATGCCCGATCCCGGCGCGAAGATGAAGCGCCGGAATCGGGAAAGGCTCAGGCCGCCGCGCGCTGGTGCGTGCCCTCGGCGATCTCTTCGATCAGCTTGGCACAGAAGGCCGGCAGGTCCTCGGGCTTGCGGCTGGTGACAAGGCCCTGGTCCGTCACCACCTCGGCGTCGATCCAGTCGGCCCCCGCGTTCTTCACATCGGTCTTGATCGACCCGTAGGACGTCATCTTGCGACCGTCGGCGATGCCCGCCTCGATCAGAAGCCAGGGCGCATGGCAGATCGCACCGATCACCTTGCCGGCTGTCCAGAACGACTTGATGAAGGCGATGGCCTCCCCCTCCACCCGCAGCAGGTCCGGGTTCATCTGCCCGCCCGGCAGGACCAGCGCGTCATAGGCTGAGGCATCAACCTCGGACAGCACCGCATCAACCGGCACCGCGTTGCCCCAGTCCTTGCCTTGCCAGCCTTTGATCTCGCCCGCCTCGGGCGCGATGACGTGAACTTCCGCACCGGCGGCGCGAAGCTTCTCCAGCGGCACCTCAAGTTCCGACTGCTCGAACCCGTGGGTTGCCAGAATGGCAATGCGTTTCCCTTGAATGCTCTGCATGGCTTGTTCCGATCTTGTAAGGAAATGTCACGCAGCCAACGTCAAGCCGTCCTGCCAGGTTCCTTCGCCGGGACATCGCCGCGCAACTTCGGCGCTTACGCGCCGCCTCCGTCCGTGTCCGGGCCGCTACTGTCGCCGTCCGATCCGGTCGGCTGGAAGCGGCCATGCTTTCGACGGTACAACGCATAGCTGATACAGATTGTTCCGCCGCCAAGGGCCGCCAGCACGAAGCGATTTGTCGCCAAACCATAGGCAACCAGCGCCAACCCCGCCATCTCAAGCAGCCGCATAAACATCGAAGGGCGCGGCCTTTGCCTCCCACCGCCGCCGATCCCACTGCCGCCCCCGATTTCAAAGTCCGGCCCCATGGCTTGCCTCCCTGCCCACCTGACCCTATGACGCAGGCAGAAGGTTTCCAAGCGGGGGCGCGGCCATGAACATCCTGATCCTTGGCTCCGGTGGCCGCGAACATGCCCTTGCCTGGGCGGTGAAGCAGAACCCCAAGTGCGACCGGCTGATCGTGGCCCCCGGCAATGCGGGTATCGCCATGCTGGCCGAATGTGCCGAAATCGACATCCTCGACGGCGCGACCGTGGTCACCTTCTGCGAGGAAAACACCATCGACTTCGTCATCGTCGGACCCGAGGCCCCGCTGGCCGCCGGCGTCGCCGACGCCTGCCGCCAGTCGGGACTTCTGACTTTCGGCCCCTCTGCTGCCGCCGCGAAGCTGGAGGCATCGAAAGCCTTCACCAAGGAAATCTGCGACGCCTGCGCCGCCCCCACGGCGGCTTACGCCCGCTTCACCGAAGCCGGTCCCGCACGCGCCTACATCGCGGAACAGGGTGCCCCCATCGTCGTGAAAGCCGACGGCCTTGCTGCCGGCAAGGGTGTCATCGTCGCCATGACCGAAGCCGAGGCGCTCGCCGCCATCGACGACAGGTTTGGCGGCGAATTAGGCGCAGCGGGGGCCGAGGTGGTGATCGAGGAATTCATGGCGGGAGAAGAGGCCAGCTTCTTCATCCTCACCGACGGGACGAACGCGCTTCCCATCGGCACCGCCCAGGACCACAAGCGCGTCGGCGATGGCGACACCGGCCCGAACACCGGCGGGATGGGCGCCTATTCCCCCGCCCCCGTCCTGACCGAGGCGCTGCAACGGCAAGCGATGGAGCAGATCGTCCAGCCTACCATTGCCGAGATGGCCCGGCGCGGCACCCCCTATCAGGGTGTTCTCTATGCGGGTCTGATAATCGAGAACGGCAAAGCCCGTCTCGTCGAATACAACGCCCGTTTCGGCGACCCGGAAGCCCAGGTCCTGATGATGCGCCTCGGTGCGCAGGCGTTGGACCTGATGCTGGCTACCGCCGAGGGAAGGCTGGACGAAGTCAAGGTCAACTGGGCCGACGACCATGCCCTGACGGTAGTCATGGCCGCCAAGGGCTACCCCGGGGCTTATGCCAAGGGCAGTGTGATCAATGGCCTCGACCGGATGCCCGAGGACAGCCGCCACATGGTCTTCCACGCCGGCACCGCGCTGCGCGATGGCCTTGTCACCGCGAACGGCGGCCGCGTTCTGAACATCACCGCCCGGGGTGCCACACTGGAGGAAGCCCACCACCGCGCCTATGCGATGATCGACCTTCTTGACTGGCCCGAGGGCTTCTGCCGGTCCGACATCGGCTGGCGCGCGCTGCCGACATGATCCTCCGCGACAAGCCCGGGATCCTTGCGCTTCTCTTTGCCGTGCGCGGCTCGGTCCTGCCGCATATCGCGCCGCAACTTCTGTTCGTGGGCCTCTTCTCCACCGGCGTCGTCGCCATCGACCGGTTTCTCTTCCCGCTCCCCCATGTGCAAGCCGCCCCCTTGGCGGTCTTCGGCGTCGCGCTTTCGCTGTTCCTCGGGTTCCGCAACAACGCCGCCTACGACCGCTGGTGGGAAGCCCGCCGCCTGTGGGGAGGGCTCCTCGCCGACGCCCGCAGTATCGCGCGCGAGGCGGAAATCTTCCTCGCGGACCCCGCCGACCGCCGCCGCCTTCTGACAGCGATGCGCGCCTTCCTACACCAGCACCGCTGCGCCCTGCGCAGTCTTCCCAATGACGAGGCCGCTCTCCGCGACACTCCGGCCACACCAACCCCAGATGCCACGCTGGATGCGATGGGCGCGCTGCTCGCCGATGCTCTCAGGGGCGGTCGCATGGACGGCTTCGGCGCCCGAACCTTGTCCACCCGCCTCTCAACCATCGCCCTGGCCCAAGCGGGCTGTGAGCGGATCAAGCTGACCCCGCTGCCTTACGTCTATTCCCTCCTCATCTTCCGCACGAGCTGGCTCTACTGCCTTCTCCTGCCCTTCGCGCTTCTGGATCCCACCGGCTGGCTTACCCCTCTCTTCGCCGTCATCGTTGCCTACACCTTCTTCGGCCTTGCCGAGGTGACGGAGGAACTGGCCCACCCCTTTGGCCCGACCGCCAACGCCTTGCCCCTGGATGCGATCTGCCGCACGGCGGAAATCTCGCTTGCCCCGCACCTGGGCGAAGCCGCCCCCCCGCCGCTACAGCCCGTGGACTACCGCTTGGACTGACCGCGGCGCCCCTTGCGCATGGGCGAACCCCCGCATAAGAAGCCCACGTTTTCGAAGGCCCAAGGGGGAGGGGTTGATGCCGCTTCTGGTGATGAAATTCGGCGGAACCTCCGTGGCGGACCTCGCCCGCATCGAGAACGCCGCCAGGAAGGTTAAGGCCGAAGTCGACCGCGGCTATGACGTCATCGTCATCGTCTCGGCGATGTCCGGCAAGACCAACGAGATGGTGGGCTGGGTCGAGACGACCTCCAAACTCTACGACGCGCGTGAATACGATGCCGTGGTGTCGTCGGGCGAGAACGTGACCGCGGGCCTGATGGCGCTGCGCCTGCAGGAAATGGACGTTCCGGCACGCAGCTGGCAGGGATGGCAGGTGCCGATCAACACGACCAGCGCCCACGGCCAGGCCCGTTTCGTCTCGATCCCCCAAGACAACATCGACGCCAAGTTCTCCGAAGGCTTCAAGGTCGCCGTCGTGGCCGGGTTCCAGGGCGTCAGCCCCGAGGGCCGGATCACCACGCTTGGCCGGGGCGGCTCTGACACCACCGCCGTCGCCTTTGCCGCCGCCTTCGGGGCGGAACGCTGCGACATCTATACCGACGTCGATGGCGTCTACACCACCGACCCCCGCATCAGCCCCAAGGCCCGCAAGCTGGACAAGATCGCCTTCGAGGAGATGCTGGAACTTGCCTCGCTTGGCGCCAAGGTCCTGCAGACCCGGTCGGTGGAGCTGGCGATGCGCTACAAGGTGCGGCTGCGGGTCGTCTCTTCCTTCGAAGAGGTCGACGAAAACTCTGGAACCCTGGTTTGCGACGAGGATGAAATCATGGAATCGAAAGTTGTGTCCGGCGTCGCCTATTCCCGCGACGAGGCGAAGATGACCCTCCTGAAGGTCGAGGATCGCCCCGGCGTCGCCGCCGCGATCTTCGGCACGCTGGCCGATGCGGGCGTGAACGTGGACATGATCGTCCAGAACATCAGCGAACAGGACGACCCGACCGACAAGCGCGCCCATACCGACATGACCTTCAGCCTGCCGACGAACCAGGTCGACCGCGCGAAAAAGGCGATCGAGGATGCCTCGGCGGCAGGCAAGTTCGTCTACACCACGCTGGTCACCGACAGCGATGTCGCGAAGGTCTCGGTCGTCGGCATCGGGATGCGCAGCCAGGTCGGCGTCGCGGCGCGGATGTTCGCGGCGCTGGCGGACGAGAACGTGAACATCAAGGTCATCACCACGTCCGAGATCAAGATCAGCGTCCTCATCGACCGCAAGTACATGGAACTCGCCGTCCAGGCCCTGCACGACACCTTCGAACTGGTCAAGGCGTAAGCGTCGCTCACGCCCTTGCGGCGATCCCTGAATGATCGGCGAGACAGGCATGACCGTGAAGCCCGAGGCACTGCGCATCCAAGAGATACTGGCAGCCGTAAAGCCGCTGGCAGCAGAGTATCATAGACTCACAGGCAAGCCCCTGGGCGTGACCGGAGAGGTGGCTGAATACATCGCCGCCGATCTCCTGGGGCTGGAATTGGCACCGGCCCGCACCGCGGGCTACGAAGCCATCCGCCGGTCGCCGAATGGACCGGTCCGCATCCAATCAAGGGCCGCGCCTACGGCGATGACGCGAAACCGGGGCAGCGCATTGGCACGATAAAGCAAGGCGCCCCCTGCGATTCCGTCTTGCTGGTTCTGCTTGACAATCGGACCCTCGATCCACGCGAAATCTGGGAGGCAGCATATTCCGCTGTCGTCGCAAGACTCGCCCTACCCGGCTCACGGTCAAGGGCGCGCGGGGCGCTCGGCGTCTCGGAGTTCAAGAACCTTGCAACGCGGATTTGGCCGACGCCGTGACGGCGGGATGCTTTGATTGCGGCGCTCTGCAGCAAGCGTAGGGTGGGCGATCCACCCACCCTCCCGTCAGTCATCCAATATCCCCAGCAGGTCCTGATGGCAGGCCGCCCCCGCCCGGTTGCCCGTCGATGCGGCCTGCGTCGCCGAAGGAAACGGTCGCGCCAGGTCCCCGGCTGCGAAGACCCCCGGCACCGTGGTCCGCTGGTGGTCGTCCACCTTCAGATGTCGCCCCATCCGGGTTTCCACCACGTCGCAGCCCAAATCCTCTGCCAGTGATGAAATCGGCTCCTGCCAGGTGACCAGGTAAAGCGCCCGCATATCGACACGCGCGCCATCCTCCAGTTCCACCGCCTCGATCGCGCCTCCCGAATGATGCACCCGCACCACCCTGCCCGCCTGACGCCGCAGTCCGGGGCGGTCAAGCTTCGCGGCTTCCTCCGCCGTCACGGCAACACCGTTCTCCAGCAGGATCAGGTCGTTGGTCCAGTCTGCAAGGTGCACTGAATGGTGCATCGGTATCGCCTCCCAGGCCAAAAGGCCGGTTGTCCGGTCCGCCAGTTCATAGCCATGGCAATAGGGACACTGCGCAACGGTCTTGCCCCAGCATTCTGCCAGTCCGGGAATATCCGGCAACCGGTCCTGTTGC
Organism: Paracoccaceae bacterium; assembly: GCA_031412255.1. Classification (GTDB taxonomy): domain Bacteria; phylum Pseudomonadota; class Alphaproteobacteria; order Rhodobacterales; family Rhodobacteraceae; genus Tabrizicola. The sequence continues at coordinate 36,505 of JANOCQ010000301.1, forward strand.
CCGAAGGCCAGGATCACCCGTTGCGCCCGGACCTCTTCTGGCCCGTCCAGCACAAACGCCCCCACCTGTCCACGGATGGCCATCACCCGCCCCTCCAGAAGCTGCGCCGTCGGATAGGAAAGCACCTCCGCCAGGCCCTTGGCACGGATCGCCTCGGGCGCAGCCCCGTCCATCCCGAGAAACCCGTGCGACGCCCGGGCATGACGGTTCCGCGTCTGTCCTTCATCGATAATCACCACCCGCCGACGCCCGCGCGCCAACATGATCGCCGCCGACACGCCTGCAAAACTGCCGCCCACAACCGCAACATCCGCCTCGATCATCCCGCCTGCTCCTGATTGATCCTTGGCTCAAGCGCCAAGGGGCGGATCAGTTCCCCGCCCAATCGGCGGGCAGCGCGGCCGTCGGTTGCAAAATCTGCCGCAATTCCGTTTCCATCTGCGCAACAGGCCCCTATAGAAAGGGGAATACCCCGGAAGGACCTGCCAATGCCCGAACGCACAGAGAGCGAAAGCCGCAAGCTTCTCCGCCGCCTGCGCGACGTGCTGTCCGTCCCGGGCGAAGGCCAGGATCGGCTGGACAGCATCACCCATCTCATCGCCGACAGCATGGGGACCGAGGTCTGCTCGATCTACCTCTTCCGCGACCCCGAAACGCTGGAGCTTTGCGCCACCGAGGGTCTGAAAAAGGAAGCTGTCCACCAGACCCGGATGAAGCTGGGCGAAGGTCTTGTCGGTCGCGTCGCGCGCTTTGGGCAACCGGTCAACACCGCCGCTGCACCCTCGCAGAAGGGCTTCCGCTCCATGCCGGACCC
>JANOCQ010000302.1:0-18339 GCA_031412255.1 Paracoccaceae bacterium
CACAACGACCTCGGCATGGCGACCGCCAACGCCCTGGCGGCCGTCGAAGCGGGTGCAAGGCAGATCGAATGCACGATAAACGGCTTGGGCGAACGGGCCGGCAACACGGCGCTGGAAGAGGTCGTGATGGCCATGCGGGTCAGGAACGACATCCTGCCCTTCCGCACCGGGATCGACACGACGAAGATCATGAACCTGAGCCGCCGCGTCTCCCAGGTTTCCGGCTTTCCGGTCCAGTTCAACAAGGCCATCGTCGGCAAGAACGCCTTCCTGCACGAGTCCGGCATCCATCAGGATGGCGTGCTGAAAAACGTCCAGACCTTCGAGATCATGCGGCCCGAAGACATCGGCATCACCCAGAACAACCTGACGATGGGCAAGCATTCCGGTCGGGCGGCGCTGCGGGCCAAGCTGAAGGAGTTGGGCTTCGACCTCGCCGACAACCAGCTGAACGACGTCTTCGTCCGCTTCAAGGCCCTCGCCGACCGCAAGAAGGAGGTCTACGACGACGACCTCATCGCGCTGGTCAGCGATGAGCAGACCAACGACGCCTACGAATTCCTCCAGCTGAAGAAACTGCGGGTGGTCTGCGGGACCGAGGGGCCTCAGGAAGCCGACATGATCCTGACCATCGACGGCACCGACCACCACATCGACGCGACTGGGGACGGGCCAGTCGATGCCGCGTTCATGTGCGTGAAGATGCTCTTCCCCCACAAGGCGCGGCTGCAGGTCTATCAGGTTCACGCGGTGACGGAGGGGACGGACGCGCAGGCGACGGTCTCGGTCCGGCTGGAGGAGGACGGCCGGATCGTGACGGGGTCGTCGGCCGATACCGACACTATCGTCGCCTCGACCAAGGCCTATATCAACGCCCTGAACCGGCTGATCATCCGGCGGCAGAAGACGGCGCCGGGCGAGGACGTGAAGACCGTCTCGTACCACGGCGAATAACGGAAGGACCCGGCTGCCCACGCAGGACGGCGGGGGTCCAGCCAGCAAAATCAAGGGGTTCAGTGTGGGCGTTTACCCACACCTGACCACCTTCACTTCGCCCGGATCAGCGGCTGCTGCAGGCCCACCTGCGGACGGTTCTCTGGCGCGTAGAAACCCGTCCCGTCGATGTGCTTGGCCCCCATGAACAGCATGTCGGGCGTGTCCTCGCGGACGTAAAGGAAGTCGTGGTCCACGACGAAGGGGCTGCCGTCCACGAATTTCAAAAGCACACAGGGCTTGCCGAGGATGTCGCGCACTTCGCCTTGGACGAAGGGCCCGTTCCCGCAGGCACCCTCGGGCAGGGCGTTCAGCTGGTCCACCATCGGCGGGGCAAGGACGGTAAGGTCCAGCTTGCGGTTCAGCACATAGTCCTGCGACCAGGCCCCCGGCGCGGCGGGGTTGGCGTCGTGCCAGACGATCTCTCCCGCAAGGTCGTATGAAGCCGCAGGCATGGCACAGGTCGGGTCGGCGTAGACCGTTATGTTCGCCTTGAACCCGCCCTCGGCATCGTAAGCGAAGTCGCGCTTCAGGTAGCTTGGCAGCGGCGCCTTCGTCGGGTCCTCGGGGTTGGCCTGCGGCCGCAGTTCGCAGGCGATGGAGACCCAGTGGCCGGTCACGCGGGACTGCAGGCCCTCCAGTGAGGTGTCCTCAGCAAGGGCGGGGGTGACCGCAATGGAAAGGGCCAGGGAAAGGCAGGAAAAGTTTCGCATGATGTCCTCCATGTTGACGCCGCTCGGACTATCGCGCACTGTCTGGATATGGCAATTAGTCATTGTTTTCTGAGGTAGTCATGAAAAGCGGACAAATGGCACCGGACCCGGAACACGACTGCCCGGTGACACACTGTCTTCGGGTGGTGGGCGGCAAGTGGAAGCCGGTGATCCTGTTCTGCATCCAGAACGGTGTGGACCGCTTTGGCGCGATGGGCAGGGCGGTGCCGGGGATCACCAAGCAGATGCTGACCCAGCAGTTGCGCGAGCTGGAGGAGGAAGGGATCATCAGCCGCACCGTCCACCCCGTTGTCCCGCCCCGGGTCGACTATGCGCTGACGGATCGCGGTCGGTCGCTGCTGTGCGTGGTTGCGGCGATGCAAGATTGGGGCCGGGCCGACATGGCCCTGCGACAGCCGGGCTGAACCGGTTTCTGCAGATACTTCACGAAGGCCAGCAGTGCGGGCAAGGCCATGTCGACTACCCCGTCCAGGTCGTCGACCACCGGCAGAATCGCCAGCGCCTTCCCGACGGGCTGGGCGCGACCGCGTTGTCCGTTTCAACCAATGCTGGACGAAATGGGGATGGAGCGCGAAAGCCTGCATGCCGCAGTGATGGTGCGAGGTGCCGCGACGCCGCCACAAAGGCTAGAGCGGGCCAAACCGTGCGCGGATCGCCGCGACATGGGCGGCCAGTGCGGGCATCTTCGCCCAGTCTGCCAGAAGTTCGGACCACCGCAAAGCGACGAAGCTGACGTCATCGCCTTTCACCGCGCGGGCGAAATCCGCAAGCTCTACCTGATGCCGGGCCATGGCGTCGCGGGACACCGGCTTGCCGTTGGCCCAGGTCGCGGGGGCCGCGTGCAGATAGACCAGCACCGCGCCAAGGCCCCGCTTCAGGCTTTGGGTCCGCAACGCATAGGCGTGCTTGACCAACTGCACGGCGTCCAGGCAGCGGTAGCTTTGCCGCCCCGTCGCCAAGGCCTGCCGCATCGCCGTATACCGCCTCATGCCAGCGCCCCAGTCCCGGCTGTCGAAGGCTTCGGAAAAGCGGTTGGCCTTGCCCGGCCGGAACGGCTCGTAGCGTCTGCTTTCGATCCCGACCAGCGTGGTGGGCGTGGTGATTGCCACATCCAGCCAGGGGTGCCGTCCGCCTGACCAGGGAAAGCGCAACTCGGCCTCGATCTCCAGCGCCTCTGGCAAACCCATCGGCACGCCGGGAAGGGGAAGCATGGACCTGGGCCGGTCGAGAAACCAGCCGAAGGCATTGGCCACCAACGCCGCGGAAGATTCCGGGCTGTCGAACTTGCCCGAGGCCAGCTCATTGCCAGGTGAGCGGCCAAGGGCGGCAAGCACCGCATCGCCGGGAACACCGGGCAGGAAATCGGTCATTGGTCTTGGCCCTTCATGTCCTGCAGCACGTTGCCGCCATCGACCACCAGCATCGCGCCCGTGACATAGGAGGCCATATCCGACGCAAGGAAGGCGACACAAGCCGCCACTTCCGTTGGCGTGCCGGACCGCCGCAAGGGGGTTGCCAGACCTGCGCGCGCCTCCTCCTCGGTCTGGCTTTCGGTGGCGATCCAGCCGGGCAGGACCGCGTTGCAGGTGACACCCTGCGCCCCGTATTCCAGCGCGATCGACCGGGTCAGACCGGCCACGGCGGCCTTGGCGGTGGAGTATCCGGCAGCCCCTGCGAAGGTGACCAAGGGGCCGGTGACCGAGGCGATGTTGACGATCCGGCCGAACCCTCGCGCGGCCATTCCGGGCAGGACCGCGCGGCAGCAATGGAAGGTGGTGTTAAGGTTCAGCGCCAGGTGATGCGCCCAGGCGGCATCGTCGATCTCGGCCAGCCGTCCGTCGCTCACCGTCTTGCCGGTCTGCACCATGCCGGCGTTGTTCACCAGGATCTCCACCGGCCCGAGGCTTGCCTCGATCGCCGCGACCAGGCCTGCCACCTGCGACGGGTCAGTCAGATCGGCGATATGCGCCAGGCAACCCAGCTCCGCCGCCCGGTCGTGGATACGCGGCGAGGTTGCGGTTATGGCAACCCGGGCGCCCGCCTCTACCAGCGCCCGCGCGGTCGCAAAGCCGATTCCCCCAGGCGATCCCGCCCCCGTCACCAGCGCCACGCGTCCAGTTCCCGTCATCGCCTGATCCTGTCCTTGGCCTTCCCGACGGTGGCATATCGCCAAAGTGCAATAAAGGTGAAAAATCGGGGCTGATTTCCCGGTCATTAAGTTGGATTTATTCAAGCACGCGGAAGTGCGCGGAGTAGCGCCAGCAGGGCTTTCGCTTCTGCCCGCCATGCCCCTATAAGAAGGCGCCCCGTCGGTACCCCCGAGTCGGGGCCGTATCTATTACCTGAAGGACTACCCATGGCTTTCTTCCCAAGCCTGTTTTCGTCGGACATGGCTATCGACCTCGGGACCGCGAACACGCTGGTCTACATCCGTGGCAAGGGGATCGTGCTCAACGAACCCTCGGTGGTGGCCTATCACATCAAGGACGGCAAGAAGCAGGTCCTGGCGGTGGGCGAGGATGCGAAGCTGATGCTGGGCCGGACCCCCGGCACCATCTCGGCGATCCGCCCGATGCGCGACGGTGTGATCGCCGACTTCGAGGCGGCGGAGGAAATGATCAAGCACTTCATCCGCAAGGTGCACAAAAGGTCCACGATCAGTAAGCCCAAGATCATCGTTTGCGTGCCCCACGGGGCGACACCCGTTGAAAAGCGGGCAATCCGGCAGTCGGTCCTGTCGGCGGGTGCCAAGCGAGCCGGGCTGATCGCCGAACCCATCGCAGCGGCCATCGGGGCGGGAATGCCGATCACCGAACCCACCGGCAACATGGTCGTCGACATCGGCGGCGGCACCACGGAAGTCGCGGTCCTGTCCTTGGGCGACATCGTCTATGCCCGGTCGGTCCGGGTCGGCGGCGACCGGATGGACGAAGCCATCGTGAACTACCTGCGCCGCCACCAGAACCTGCTGATCGGGGAATCCACCGCCGAACGGATCAAGACCTCGATCGGCACCGCCCGGATGCCCGATGACGGGCGCGGATCCTCGATGACCATCCGGGGCCGCGACCTTCTGAACGGCGTCCCGAAGGAAACCGAGATCAACCAGGCCCAGGTCGCGGAAGCGCTGGCCGAACCCGTGCAGCAGATTTGCGACGCGGTGATGCAGGCGCTGGAGGCCACCCCACCGGACCTGGCCGCCGACATCGTCGACCGGGGCGTGATGCTGACCGGCGGCGGGGCGCTTCTGGGCGAACTGGACCTTTCCTTGCGCGAACAGACCGGACTTTCGATCTCGGTGGCCAACGAGTCACTGAATTGTGTTGCCCTTGGCACCGGCAAGGCGCTGGAATACGAGAAGCAGCTTCGGCATGTGATCGACTACGATACCTGAGCGCGCGCCCCTGCGGCGAAGGAAGCCTGACACGTGGCCAAGAACCGCACCGCCCCCGAGGAATACTCGCGCCCGCTGCGCCGGCTGCTGGTCTGGATCGCGGTCCTGTTCCTGCTGGCGATCTTCCTGATCTGGCGCATCGATTCCCCGCGCGTCGAACGCTTCCGTGCGGCGATCATCGACGCGGTGGTGCCGAACTTCGACTGGGCCATGCGACCGATCACGATGGCTGCGGGGATGATCGACGACTTCCAGTCCTACACGCGGATCTATGAGCAGAACCAGGAGCTGAAGCGCGAGTTGCAGCAGATGAAGGCCTGGAAAGAAGCCGCCCTCCAACTGGAACAGAAGAACGCGCGGCTTCTGGACCTGAACAACGTGCGGCTTGACCCGAAGCTGACCCATGTCACCGGCGTCGTGATGGCCGACAGTGGCAGTCCTTTCCGTCAATCGGTCCTGTTGAACGTCGGTGCCCGCGATGGCATCCGCGACGGCTGGGCGACGATGGACGGGATCGGCCTTGTCGGTCGCATCTCGGGGGTGGGCGAGCGGACGGCCCGCGTGATCCTGGTGACCGACAGCAACAGTCGCATCCCGGTCACCATCCAGCCCTCCGGGCAGAAGGCGCTTCTGTCAGGCGACAACTCTCCCTTGCCGCCCCTTGAGTTCATCGAGGACACCGACGAAGTCCGGCCGGGCGACCGCGTCGTTACCTCGGGGGATGGCGAAGTCTTCCCGGCCGGCCTTCTGGTCGGACAGGTTGCCCTTGGCACCGACAAGCGCCTGCGGGTGGTGCTGGCGGCCGATTATCAGCGCCTGGAATTCCTGCGGGTCTTGCGAAGCCACAACCTGGAGCCCATCACCGACCCCGGCAATCTGGTCGCCCCGCCAGCGACCGCGCCCCCGCCAGACACCTCTGCCGGGGCGGCCGAGGCCGCCGCAGGGGCTCCTCCCGCTCCGACCGAGGGGGGCAATGTCGAGGAGGCAGGCTCTGGTGCAGCCGAGGGCCCCGCGACGGAGGCCGCCGATGGATGAGTTCTGGCGTCAGGAGCACTGGATCTTCCGCGGCCTTTTCCTTGCCATCGCGCTTATCCTGCTGTTCATCCGCTTGCTGCCCCTTGGCAATTCCCCTGGAGCCTTGCCCGGACCCGACCTTCTGATCTGTGTCACCATGGCCTGGATCGTCCGGCGGCCCGACTTCCTGCCAATGCCGCTGATCCTGGTCATCATTCTGGCCGAAGACCTGATCCTCATGCGCCCCCCCGGTCTCTGGACCGCCATCGTCATCCTCGCGACCGAATTCCTGCGGGGTCGCATCGCGCTCACGCGAGAGTTAAGCTTCGTGGTCGAATGGCTGCTTGTTTCGGGTGTGATGCTGGGCATGATGCTGCTTTACCGGTTAATTCTGGGGATCGCCTTCGTGCCGCAAGCGCCCTTCGGTTTTGCTATCGTGCAGGTGCTGTGGTCGATCGCCGTCTATCCGGTGGTGGTCGCCCTTTCGCGTCTGGCGCTTGACCTGCGAAAACCCGCGACCGGCGAAGTGGACAATTTCGGGAGACGGTTGTGAGACGCACGGCCCGCGACACCGAGGAAAGCAACCGCACACTGAACCGCCGCACTTTGATGCTGGGCGGCGCGATGGGGGCGATGGTTGCCGTCCTCGGCTTTCGGATGCGCTATCTTCAGGTGGACCAAGCCGACGAGTTCAAGCTTCTGGCCGAGGAAAACCGGATCAACATCCGTCTGATCCCACCGGTGCGCGGCATGATACAGGACCGCAACGGCAAGGTGATCGCGGGCAACGAACAGAACTACCGCGTCGTCATCACGCGTGAGGCGGCAGGCGACGTAGATCTAGTCATGCGGCGATTGGCCAGCATCATCCCAATGACTGCCGAAGAAATGCAGCAAGCCATCGACGAGGCCAAGTCCTTGTCCGCTTTCGTCCCGGTCACTGTCGCCGAACGGCTGTCCTGGGACGATTTTTCGAAAGTCGCGGTCAATGCCCCCGCCCTGCCCGGCGTCGTGCCCGAAGTCGGCCAGTCGCGCCGCTATCCGCTGGACAGCGATTTCGCCCATGTCGTGGGCTATGTCGGGCCGGTCAGCGAAAAGGACCTCGAAGGGCTGCAAAACCCCGACCCGCTGCTCAAGATCCCCAAGTTCCAGATCGGGAAGATCGGGGTCGAGAAATGGATGGAGGACACGCTCCGCGGCGAGGCCGGGACCAAGCGGATCGAGGTGAACTCGGCCGGTCGCGTCATGCGCGAGCTGGAGCGGCAGGAGGGCGACCCCGGCACCGACATCCGCCTGACCATTGACGCCGATGTGCAGAACTTTGCGCAGGCGCGGCTGGGGAACGAAAGCGCAGCCGTCGTGATGATCGACGTGACGAACGGCGACATCATCTGCTGCGCCTCGTCTCCGTCCTTCGACCCGAACCTTTTCGTGCGCGGGATTAGCCACACCGACTACAAGGGCCTGATGGAGGATGATCACCGTCCCCTGGCCAACAAGACCGTTTCTGGGGCCTATCCTCCCGGGTCGACCTTCAAGATGGTAACCGCCCTTGCCGCACTGGATGCCGGCGTGACCACGCCCGACACCAAGGTGAGCTGTCCCGGCTACATCGAGTTCGGCGGCCGGCGCTTTCACTGCTGGAAGCGCGCCGGCCACGGCACCGTGCGCTTGGAACGGAGCCTTTCGGAAAGCTGCGACGTCTTCTATTACGACATTGCCCAGAAGGTCGGCATCGACCGGATCGCCGAGATGGGCCGGAAATTGGGCCTGGGCCAGCGCTTCGAGATCCCTATGTCGGCGATCACCGAAGGCATCATGCCCGACAAGCAATGGAAAATGGAGCGCCACAAGCAGGACTGGCGCATCGGCGACACGATCAACGCTTCGATCGGCCAGGGCTATGTGCTGTCTTCGCCGCTGCAACAGGCGGTGATGACCGCCCGGATTGCCTCGGGTCGCGCGGTCAACCCGCGGCTGGTGCGCATGGTCCGCGACCAGGAGCTTCCCGTCCCCGAGTCGCAGCGACTGGACATTCCGCCGGAATACCTCGCCGCCGTCCGCAAGGGGATGTACGAGGTGGTCAACGGCGAACACGGCACGGCCAAGTCCAGCCGGATCGTGGAACCGACGATGATCATGGCGGGCAAGACCGGAACCAGCCAGGTGCGCAACATCTCGAAGGCAGAGCGCGACGCCGGAGTGATCTCGAACGAGGACCTGCCCTGGAACCGCCGTGACCATGCGCTGTTCGTGGGTTACGCGCCCTATGACGCCCCGCGCTATGCGATTTCGGTCGTGGTCGAACATGGCGGCGGCGGGTCCACGGCGGCGGCCCCGATCGCACGGGACATAATCCTGCGGGCGCTTTACGGCGAATTGCCGTCGCTGGAGGCCTATCCCTCCAGCCAGCGTGGCCGCATCGAGACGATGCTGAAAGAGCTTCCCCTGCGCGACCCCGTCACCGGGCAAACGCCCGTGAAGACAGAAACCTAAGGCGGCCGCGCATGAGCTTTCTGGAATACCGCGTCAAGTTCGCCCCGACGGGGATCCGCAAGATCCTTTACATGAACTGGCCGCTGGTGGTGCTGGTCACCGCCGTCGCTTCGGTCGGCTTTCTGATGCTTTACTCCATCGCCGGCGGAAATCTCGATCTCTGGGCGCGGCCGCAGATGGAGCGTTTCGGGGTCGGCATGGTGCTGATGTTCATCGTGGCGATGATCCCGATCTGGTTCTGGCGGTCAATGTCGGGCATCGCCTATCTGGTGGCCTTTGTGCTGCTGCTGTTCGTGGAATTCTTCGGGGCAGTGGGGATGGGCGCACAACGCTGGATCGACCTGGGGTTCATCCGCCTGCAACCGTCCGAAATGATGAAGTTCACCCTCGTGATGCTCTTGGCGGTCTACTATGACTGGCTGGATCCCAAGCTTGTCTCACGCCCGCTTTACGTGCTGCTGCCGGCCCTGATGATCGTGACGCCGACGATCCTTGTGCTCATGCAGCCGAACCTCGGCACGTCCTTGATGCTGATCCTGGCCGGGGCCGCGGTCATGTTCGCGGCTGGCGTGTCGCTGTGGTATTTCGGTGGCGTCCTGGCGCTGGGCGTGGCGGCGGTGGTCGGGATCTTCACCTTGCGCGGCACGCCCTGGCAGCTTCTGCACGACTACCAGTACCGTCGCATCGACACCTTCCTCGACCCCTCTGCCGACCCCCTGGGGGCGGGCTACAACATCATTCAGGCGAAAATCGCACTCGGGTCCGGCGGATGGAGCGGCAAGGGCTTCATGCAGGGCACCCAGTCACGGTTGAACTTCCTGCCGGAAAAGCACACCGACTTCATCTTCACCACCCTGGCCGAGGAATTCGGCTTCATCGGGGCCTTTTCGCTGCTGGCTTTGTACGCGCTGATCATCGGCTTCTGCCTTGTCGCGGCCTTCCAGAACCGGGACCGGTTCTCGGCTCTGCTGATCGTGGGGGTCGCTGCGAACTTCTTCTTCTACATCGCGGTGAACCTGTCGATGGTGATGGGGATGGCCCCGGTCGTGGGCGTGCCGCTGCCGCTGCTCAGCTACGGCGGGTCCGCGATGATGGTTCTCCTGGTGGGATTCGGCCTGGTGCAAAGCGCTCATGTCCACCGGCCGCGCTAGATGCAACTGGTACGCCGCCACGGCCGTTTCCTCGTCTCCTTCTCACTTGGCCTCGGAGCGGGCCTAGCCGCCTGGGCGCTATCGCTGGCACCGGTCTTTGCGCTTCTGGTCGCGGCAGATGCCTTCTTTCTGATCTATCTTCTGGTGACCGCCAGGATCGTTGGCCAGACCGGGGCCGACGACCTTCGCCGCCATGCCGAGGAGGACGACGAAGGCGTCGCGCTGATCTTGCTCCTTGCAGGGCTCGCCGTCCTGGTCAGCGTGACCGCGATCTTCCTGGTGCTGAACGCTGATGAAAGCGGACTTGGGGCCCGGCTGATCGCCTTGGTCAGCCTGCCGCTGGGCTGGGCCACGATCCATGTACTCGTCGCCTTTCACTACGCCTATCTGCATTACCGGTCGGAAGAAGAAGGCGAAGGCTTCCGCTTTCCGGGCAAGGGCGACCCGGACGCCTGGGACTTCCTTTATACCAGTTTCACCATCGGCATGACCGCGCAGGTCTCGGACACCGAGGTCACCACCCGCCCCCTGCGCCGGGCGGTGCTGGTGCATGGCGTGGCGTCATTCTTCTACAACACCGGGATCCTGGCTCTTGCCGTGAATGCCGCCGTGTCAGCCGGGCTGTGAGTGGTTTCTTCAGAGAAATCGCACCCGGAGCCTTCAAAGGCTCCGCACCGGAGTTTTTGAAAACTCCGGCACCGACTTGCTGTCTGCACGGCAGAAATCCTTGACAAATCGCTAAGGGCCGCGCCCAACCTGTTGAAATTCCTCGCACCCGAAATCCGTCCACCGTGGACAGCCCGAAAGCCGCCATGCCCCTGATCCTTTTCGCCGTCCCTGCCCTCTGGCCCGAATACCGCGACGACCTGCCCGCCGCGCTGGCCGAGGCCGGTATCGACGCCCGCATCGTCACCGAGGCCGATCCCGCCGAAGTCGATTACATCATCTACGCCCCCGCCTCGCCCCTGCAGGACTTCACCCCCTACAGCCGCGCAAAGGCGGTCCTTAACCTCTGGGCCGGGGTTGAACGGATCGTCGGCAACGCCACCCTCACCCAGCCCCTGACCCGGATGGTCGACCCCGGCCTGACCGAGGGCATGGTCGAATGGGTCGTCGGCCACACGCTTCGCCACCACCTCGGCATGGACCGCCACATCGTGAACCCCGGCCATGCCTGGGACCCAACCTGCCCGCCCCTCGCCCGCGAACGCCCCGTGACGATCCTCGGGATGGGTGCCCTTGGTTCCGCCAGCGCCGAGGCCCTGCGCAGACTGAACTTCCCGGTTACCGGCTGGAGCCGCACAGAGAAACCCGGTCAACTGCACGGCGATGACGGGCTGCGACAGGCCCTTTCAACCGCACAGGTGCTGGTCACGCTCCTGCCGAAGACGCCCGAGACCGAGAACCTTCTCGACCGCGACACCCTCGCCCTTCTGCCCAAAGGTGCGGTGATCCTGAATCCGGGACGGGGTGCATTGATCGACGACGAGGCCCTGTTGAAGGCGCTGGACTCCGGGCACATCGGCCATGCCACGCTGGACGTCTTCCGCGTCGAACCGCTGCCGCAGGACCACCCCTACTGGACGCATCCCCGCGTCACTGTCACCCCCCACATCGCCGCCGACACCCGTGCGCTGACCTCCTCGCGCGTCATCGCCGAGAATATCCGCCGCGGTGAGGCGGGCGAGCCGTTCCGGCACCTCGTCGACCGCGCGCGGGGCTACTGACGGCGGCTCATCGCTTCCTTCGGTCGCTTTTCGCTGCGCCTTGCGAGGAGCGACCGAAGGAAGCGAGGAGCCGTCCCGGCCCGCAACAGGTCGCGAACGGAACAGCCGCCTCGGGGCCGTCATGCCAGCTTGCCCGAAAAGAGGGGCGGCAATGCGATATGGAACCGGCGTTGCGCTGTGTCTGGCAGCGGGGACCATCTGGTCGCTGATGGGCCTTGGCCTGCGGCAGATCGAGGCCGCCTCGGTCTGGCAGATCCTGTTCTGGCGTTCGGTCGGGATGATCCCGGTCCTGCTCGGCTTCATGTGGTGGACCTCGCGCGGGCGTCCCCTGGCCGCACTTCGCGCCGTGGGCTTCGCGGGGATAGCCGGGGGGCTGGGCCTCGTCCTCGCCTTCTCGGGCGCGATCTACGCCTTCCAGACCACAACCGTCGCCAATGCCGTCCTTCTCTTCGCTGCCTCGCCCTTCGTGGCGGCCATCCTTGGCTGGCTGATCCTGCGCGAGGCGGTGCGACCCAGCACCTGGATCGCCATCGCCATCGCGGTCTTCGGCATGTACCTGATGGTCAGCGACGGGCTTCAGACGGGGGCCATTGCCGGGAACCTTGCTGCCCTGGCTTCGGCGGCGGGCTTCGGAATCTTCTCGGTCGCGCTCCGCTGGGGCCGGGTCGGGGACATGATGCCGGTGGCATTCCTCGGCAGCATCTTCTCCAGCCTCTTCGCGGCGGGGGTCGTCGTCACACTCGGCCAGCCGATCATCGCCTCGCCGCAGGACATGGCCGTCGCCTTCGCCATTGGCTTCGTCGTCGTCGCGATGGGCATGGTCCTCTTCACTCTGGGCAGCCGGGTGGTACCCGCGGCCGAACTGACGCTTCTGTCACTGGTCGAAGTGCTGCTGGGCCCGATCTGGGTCTGGCTGGCCCTGGGCGAAACCGCCAGCCAGAACACGCTGGTCGGCGGCGGGGTTCTGCTTGCAGGCGTCATCTTCAACGCGGCGATGGGCGCGCGGGGACCCCGGAACGAGGGGGTTGCGGAAACGCCCTGAGCAGTGATTAATTGATCAAATTCGCGGGCCACGATGCACTGCGGGTCCTGGGGAGATTGATCAGATGCGGTCCGAACCGCAAGACACCGCGCAAGGCCCCTGCTGGCCGCGCAAGCCCGAGTTCGGCGGCGCGTTGGGGTTTGCCCTTCCTGCCCTGCCGCGGGCCAGACACGGGGCTACGCCCCCTTCCCCAATTTGAACATCTGAAAGAGGCACCACATGCCCGGTAATATGACCCTTGAAGAGCTGAAGAAGGCCGTGAAATCCGGCGAGATCGACACTGTCGTGGCCGCCGGCATCGACATGCAGGGCCGCCTGATGGGCAAGCGCTTCCACGCGCAGTTCTTCGTCGACGGCGGCTGGGAGGAAACCCACTGCTGCAACTACCTTCTGGCCGTGGACATGGAGATGACCACGGTGCAGGGCTACAAGTCCTCGAACTGGGAAACCGGCTATGGCGACTACACGCTTAAGCCAGACATGGCGACCCTGCGACGCATCCCCTGGCTGCCGGGCACTGCGCTAGTCCTTGGCGACACCCAGGACCATGCAAACCATGCAGACGTCCCCCACGCCCCTCGGTCCATCCTGAAGCGCCAGGTCGAACGCGCCCGCGCCATGGGGTTCGAGCCGATGATGGCGACGGAGCTGGAGTTCTACCTCTTCGAAAACTCCTACGAAAACCTGCGCGACGGGGGCCTCCATGCCCTGCGGACCGTGGGCGGCTACAACGAGGATTACCACATCTTCCAGACCACCAAGGAAGAGGACGTGATGCGCGCGGTCCGCAACGGGCTGTATGGCGCGGGCATCCCGGTGGAGAACTCCAAGGGAGAGGCCGAGGCCGGGCAGGAGGAGATCAACTACAAATACTCCGACGCCTTGGACACCGCCGACAACCATGTGATCATCAAGAACGCGATCAAGGAAATCGCCTGGTCCAAGGGCAAGTCGGTGACCTTCATGGCAAAGTACGACCACCGCCGCGCGGGGTCCTCCAGCCATATCCATCAGTCCCTGTGGTCCAAGGACGGGAAGGCAGCGTTTGCCGACCACGATGACAAGCACGGCATGTCGGAGGTGATGAAGCACTACCTTGCGGGCCAGCTGCACCATGCCCGCGACATCACCGCGTTCCTGGCGCCTTACGTCAACAGCTACAAACGCTTCACCATCGGCATGTTCGCCCCCACGAAAGCCGTGTGGAGCGCGGACAACCGCACCGCGGGCTTCCGCGTCTGCGGCGTGCACAGCAAGGCGGTCAGAGTGGAATGCCGCATTCCAGGCAGCGACGTGAACCCCTATCTCGCCTGTGCCGCGCTGCTGGCGGCGGGGCTGGACGGGATCGAGAAGAAGATGGCGCTGGAACCAGAAATGCGCGGCGACATGTATTCCGCCAAGGGCATCCGCGAAATCCCGCACACCCTGCGTGAGGCTGCGGACCTGCTGACCAGATCGCAGATGCTGCGGCAGGCCTTCGGCGACGACGTGATCGACCACTACCACCACGCCGCCCAATGGGAGATTTCCGAGACCGACCGCGTCGTCACGGATTTCGAACGCGAACGGCTTCTGGAACGCGCCTGAGCGTAGGGTGGGCGGTATCGCCCACCCTACCCCCGCGCCAAAATCAAGGTCGGCAACAGCCCGACGCACAAGGACCGAAGATGAAACCCATCCAGCTGATTTCCCCCGTCGACGGCAGCGTCTACGCCGAACGGATGCCCCTGTCGCAGGACGCCGCCGAGGCCGTCGTCGCCCGCGCCCGCGCCGCGCAAAAGCCCTGGGCCGCCCGCTCGTTGGCCGACCGCATCGCTCTGGTCAAGGCCGGGGTCGCCAAGCTGAACACCATGACCGAGGTCGTCGTCGAAGAGATCGCCTGGCAGATGGGCCGCCCGACCCGTTACGGCGGCGAGTTTGGCGGGGTGAACGCCCGCACCGACTACATGGCCTCGATCGCGGCCAAGACCCTGGCGCCCGAAATGATCGAGGACAGCGACAAATTCCGCCGCTACCTCGCGCGCGAACCCGTGGGCGTCGTGTTCATCATTGCCCCCTGGAACTATCCGTATCTGACCACGATCAACACCCTCGTTCCCGCGCTGATCGCAGGGAACACGGTTGTCCTGAAACACGCCTCGCAGACGCTCCTCGTCGGTGAACGCCTGGCCGAGGCCTTCCACGCAGCAGGCATCCCCGAAGACGTCTTCCAGAACGTCGTCCTCGAACACGCCACCACCGAACGCCTCATCGGCAAGCGCAGCTTCGGCTTCGTGAACTTCACCGGCTCGGTCGGCGGCGGGCAGGCCATCGAACGCGCAGCGGCGGGGACCTTCACGCCCCTCGGCCTCGAACTGGGCGGCAAGGACCCTGCCTATGTGCGTGAGGATGCGAACTTGGACCTCGCCGTCGACGTCCTGATGGACGGCGCGATGTACAACGCGGGGCAGTGCTGCTGTGGGATCGAACGCATCTATGTCCACGAGAGCCTGTTCGACAGTTTCGTCGAGAAATCCATCGCCTGGGTCGGCCAGCTGAAACTCGGCAATCCCTTCGACGCCTCGACCACCCTCGGCCCGATGGCGCACAAGCGGTTCGCGCAGACCGTCCGCGACCAGACGGCCGAAGCCATCGCCAAGGGCGCGAAGCCGCTCCTCGACACGAAGAAATTCGCCGACGACGGCGGCGCCTACCTCGCCCCGCAGATCCTGATCAACGTTGACCACTCCATGCGCGTCATGAAGGAAGAGAGCTTCGGCCCCGTCGTCGGCATCATGCCGGTGAAATCGGACGCCGAAGCCATCGCTCTGATGAACGACTCGCCCTACGGGTTGACGGCCAGCATCTGGACCGAAGACTACGACACCGCCGCCGCTCTGGGCGCGCAGGTCGAAACCGGCACCGTGTTCATGAACCGGGCCGATTACCTGGACCCTGCGTTGACCTGGACCGGGGTCAAGGACACCGGGCGCGGCACATCCCTCAGCTATCTCGGGTTCCATTCGGTGACCCGGCCGAAATCCTATCACCTCAAGAAAGCGCCGAAATGAGCCACCCCATCTCCCACAGCGTTCCCAACCGCAACTGGTCCTATCCGACCGCGATCAAATTCGGCGTCGGTCGCATCGCCGAACTGGGCGAGCATGCCAAGTCCATCGGCCTGACAAAGCCGCTTCTTGTCACCGACAAGGCCCTTTCCAGCCTGCCGATCACTGCAAATGCGCTGGACGTGCTGGAGGGCGCAGGCCTGGGCCGCGCGGTCTTTTCCGAGGTCGATCCGAACCCGAACGAGATCAACATGGCCGCCGGGATCGAGGTCTATCTTTCGGGCGGCCATGACGGGGTGATTTGCTTTGGTGGCGGTTCGGCGCTGGACCTGGGCAAGATGATCGCGTTGATGGCGCATCAACCCACCAAGCTGAAGGTCTGGCAGCTGGAGGATATCGACGACTGGTACACCCGCGCCGACGCCTCGAAGATCGCGCCGATCATCGCGGTGCCGACCACGGCGGGGACGGGCTCCGAAGTGGGCCGGGCGGGGGTGTTGACCAACTCCGAGACGCACAAGAAGAAGATCATCTTCCACCCGAAGCTGATGCCCGCCGTCACGATCTGCGACCCGGCCCTGACCACCGGGATGCCGAAGTTCATCACCGCCGGAACCGGGATGGACGCGCTGGCGCACTGCCTCGAAGCCTTCAGCAGCCCGTTCTACCACCCGATGTCCCAAGGCATCGCGCTGGAAGGCATGCGGCTGGTCTTCGAGAACCTGCCAAAGGTCTACGCCGACCCGAACGACCTTGACGCCCGCGCGCACATGATGTCGGCGGCGGCGATGGGGGCGGTCGCGTTCCAGAAGGGGCTTGGCGCGATCCATGCGCTCAGCCACCCGATCGGCGCGGTCTACAACACCCACCACGGCACCACGAACGCCGTCGTGATGCCGATGGTCCTGGACTTCAACCGGCGCGCAGTAAAGGACCGGCTCGCTTCGGCAGCGGCCTATTGCGGGATCAAGGGCGGCTACAAGGGCTTTTACCAGCGAGTGCTGGACCTGCGGCAGACGCTCAACATCCCGGAAAACCTGACCAAGCTTGGGGTCACCAACCCTGACCTCGACATGCTGACCAAGATGGCGCTGGAGGACCCCTCCTGCGGCGGCAATCCGGTCAAGATGACGAAGAAGAACACCAGCGCGCTGTTCGAGGCCTGTTTGTAGGGTGGGCGATATCGCCCACCCGACGTCTGGGTGTGCAAGGGGATGATGTTGCGCGAGACGACCGACATCGCCGTGATCGGGGCGGGCGTGGTGGGACTGACCATCGCGCTGGAACTGGCCGACCGGGGCCGTGAGGTGGTTCTGGTCGATCCCGGCCAGCCCGGCATGGGGGCAAGCTACGGCAATGCCGGCACCATCGCCGGCTATGCGACCAGCCCCGTGGGCACTCCCGATGTGCTGCGGTCGTTGCCGTCGCTTCTGTTCTCGCGGACGTCACCCCTGGCCATCCGCCACCGGGCGTTGCCCAGCCTTGCCCCCTGGCTTCTGCGTTTCCTGCACCAGTCGCTTCCGGCCGAGGCCGAGCGTAACGCGCGCTCGCTTGCCACGCTTTTGTCCGGCGCGGCCGAGATGTGGGACGACCTTGCGTTGCGTGTCCATGGGGCGGGCATCCTTCAGCGGCGCGGGTGCCTTTATCTGTACGAGACACCCCAGGCTTTCACCAAAGCCTGGACCGAACTGGACCAGCGCCGCAAGCTCGGCGTTGAGGTCGATCTTGTTGGTCCGGACCGCCTGGCCGAACTGGAGCCGAACCTGCCGCGCGGTCTGGGCGGCGCGGCACATTTCACCGACGCGACCTTTCTGAACGATCCGGGGCGGATGATGGGCCTCATGGCCGCTGCGGTGATGGAAAAGGCGCGTCACATCCAGACCCGGGCAGATCGGCTGGAGCGCAGGCCGGATGGCGTGGTGATTGAGGGGCGGGGCCTGCACCTGCACGCGCGCCGGGTGGTGATCGCTGCCGGGGCCCACTCCCGCGATCTGGCGCGGCAAGCGGGGGACCGCATCCCGCTGGACACCGAACGCGGCTATCATGTCGAGTGGGACATGGCCGAGCCGCTCCTCTCGCGTCCCTCCTGCCCTACGGCGCGCGGCTTCTACCTTTGCCCGATGGCCGGACGGCTGCGTGTTGCGGGCACGGTTGAACTCGGCGGGCTCAGCCTGCCGCCCTCACCGCACCGGATTGCCCGCCTGGTCGAAGGCGCAAGGGCGTTCTTCCCGGACCTCGGACCGCCGGACCGGGAGTGGATGGGCTTTCGCCCGTCGATCCCCGACAGCCTGCCTGTGGTTGGCCCTTCTGCCGGCGGAAACGAGGTGATCCTGGCCTTCGGACACGGCCATCTGGGCGTGACGATGGCCCCGGTGACCGCCAGGATCGTGTCAGACCTGCTTGCAGGCCGCGATCCGGGACAGGCTGCTGCGGCCTGTCGTGCGACCCGGTTCTAGACGCCGCCGCACGGAACTCCGCGCGGCGGCTGGGCAATGGATCACTCGGCGAGATCGTCGACTATCACTGGCGGCGGGGTATCGTCGTCGTCATTGCCGCAGGCGATGGCGCACAGAATGATGCCGCCGATGATCACCGGCACGATCCAGCCAGAGCGTGGGGTCTGTTCGACGACGACATCGGGCTGCATTTCCTCTTCGATGACGATCGGGCCACCGGCGTAGGCGGCCGTCGAAGACAGCGCAAGCGACAGTGCAAGCGCAGGGGCGACAAGGAGTTTCATG